>JAAXGT010000155.1 GCA_012271205.1 Rhodothermales bacterium | reverse complement strand
GAGGATCCATACGGACTGTCTTCGCGTGGCGGGCCATAAAGCGCCGTCCACCTCGGTGAAAAATACCTCCGCCGGCCACGCCGGCCCGGTTCGCCCCAACCGGGTCAGAAGCATCAGGCGCTAGGAGAGCACCCCCTAGAGGGCGAGGGCCCACCCCAGACGCGGGGCCGTCCGCAACGACAGACGTTCCACCTGCCTCCCCTCTGGAGGACCCGGAAAAACTCCGCGACCCGCCCGCGGCGCACCTAGTACCCCCATACCGTCCGCGCCTCGTCGGCCGTAGACCCCTCGATACGGGTCAACCGATACCCGGACCGGCCCTCGACCTCCTTTGGCGGGTTCGGCTCGACCGCCTGCCTCCCTACAGCGACACGCCCGCCCCTGGACCTTCTGGCGCGCCGATAACCGGCGGACCTCTACCCGAATCTCCCGCGCCGGCGGGCCCCGGCGGAGCCGGTCCAACAGCCGCCCGCCCCCGGCCAGAGGCCGGTCTTGGCGGGCCCGCACCAGCCGGTCCACCCGGCCCGCCGTACGTTGGGCCTCATACCACGCCAAACCGTCGGCCTCCCGGTCCAGGACCCGGACCACACGGATCGTCTCCGGCCGCACCTCCGCTCTGGCGCAAATATCCTCGTAGCCGGTCAGCCACGGCGGTGTCATCGGTGCCAGAGGGTCCCGTCTCCGGAGGCCGCGTACGGCACCGCAAAACTCCCAAGGGCCGACCGCTCACCGTCGGGGCCCAAGTCACCGGCACCTTCAGACCGTGGGTCTGGGTACCGGTCGGATTATGACCCATGACCGGCCGGTCGGTACCGGCTCGCTTCGGGTCCTAGTGGAGCGGGGTTCCCTCCGGAATACCCCGCCCCACCGCCTGGCGGCGCATCCGTTCCAGCGTACGGGCCCGGTGCGGCGCCCGGATATGCTCCGGGGTTACCGCCGATGCCGCCGGCTGCGCCAGTAACCGGTAACCCCCGGACCGCCGCCCGATCATGATCTGTGTGCCGCGCGATCCCCTGGTTCATCCCGTCGGCCAACCGCACCGCCCTCTTTTCTAATCGTACCGACCACCGGTGATCGCCCAATGGAGCCCCGCCCAATTCATTGGATACCCCCTCATAGAGCGGACGAACCGGCAACCGACGCCCCGTATGCGCGCGCATCTGGGTCCGCCAGGTGGGGTCCCACTCCTACACCCGAACCCACTTCTGCGTTCGTGCGACCTCGGGCTCCGGGCGTGGTTTACCGGACGGGGACCCGATCGGTACCAAGTTCGCCGCCTGGAAGCCGCGGCCGGACCCAGCCGGGTCCACCAAGGTCTCCACCCCCCGGGGCGGAAGTGGTAGCGGGCCGCAAAGTCGGCCGCTACGCGCCGCCGCACCTGACGGGGCCGATTCCGGAACGGGCCCCGAATCAGCCGACGGTTCAGCCCCAGGATCCGGTGCAGGGGTCTCCGGCTCTCGTCCTCACTCCAGTCCATCCACGCGGCCAGGCGCCGCACGGCTGCCGCCAAGCCAGCCGCGCCCAGACAGCCGTGGTCACGGTGAATCAGGTACGAAAGCTGGGGGCCCAGGAACCGCTTCGCCCCGCGGGGATGCTCGTGGGTCAGGAGGGTAGGTATTCCACCGCTCCCGCTGCGCCCGGGTCTCCACCAGAATAACCGACCATCCACGCACCTGGTCCACCTAGTCCGGCCGCTCTTCAGGCAGGGGGACCGCCTGGGCCTGGGTGCGGCCCGGGTCGCCACGCGGCAGCCCGGACCGCGGCCGGGGCCACGTCACTACACCGCGGTCGGCCCGCTTCGACCGGGCCCGGCTGCAGGGGCCGACCTGCACCCGACCGTGGGGCTCAAAGAACTGGAAGGTTTCACAAACCGCCCGTCCAGTCTGGTCTGCGTGTCAATCTGCACATGCACATTCCCTTTGTTCAAACGAAATGTAAACTCGTCCACGTACGCCTGCATGTGGTTCATGGACCAGTGATGGGATACCCCATGGAATCCGCTCGTCAAAACGATCCACACGCTTCAAGGCCGTTCGCCGCTTTACTACTTCTACTTGACTAACATGACTCGCTGGGTGGCGATATGCCTTGCTCCCAGCGCCCGTATGACGTAGGTACCGCTGGGCAGCTGGCTGGCGTCGAATGTGATCTGGTGCTGGCCAGCAATTTGGTAGCCGTTGTACAGACGCGCAACATGCCGTCCCATAAGGTCAAAGGCTTCTACACTGACAGTTGCGGCCTCCGGTAACGACAGTGTAAGGGAGGTCTGCGGATTAAAGGGATTCGGATAAGCGGCTGAAAGCGCAAACGACTGGGGAAGAGCACCGCCACTTTCCGTCTCCGTGACGAAATCTATGCCGGTCAGTGACAAAACAAACAATCCATGCGGGTCGCTGCTCACTACAATGGTTCCACTCTCAAAGAAAGGATATGCACTCCAAGCCCCATCAAAACTCATTTGGTCACCTTCCGGATGGGTATCAAAATAGGCGACTTCCACAGGTTTCCACGGATCCCTCACGTCAATTATGCGCAGTCCACTCGTATAATTGGATGCGAATACGTAGCCGTTCCGAATGTACAGGTTGTGGTCAGAAGTCTCAGTTGGGCCAAAATACTCTCTATAAAGCAGCGGATCACGAAGCTCCTTTACATCCCAAATGAGCATACGTGTACCGCCAAACTGGTCGATAAAAGCACGCTCATCCAGCTCATCATTCATGATGAAGTACGCGTGGTCTTCCGTGAGCCAGCCTTGGTGTGCGTACCGCGCATTGGGATGCTCCACGGAGCTCAACTTCTTGGGATTGGCCTTGTCGGTGACATCTGCGATGCTGAGACCGGTTACATTGGATCCAAAACAGATTTCCCTGCCATAGTAGTCCGAATCGGCCCCCCGATAAATAACACATTGCGCATCATGGGTGTATCCGTTGCCACCATTGCCCGTAGCCGGATCATTAAAGCATCCTGCATGGGTGGGGTTGGTGGGCTCGGTAATATCAACGATATGAAGACCAGGTCCGCAACCGATGCGGGAATTGCGCGCGCCTACGATGTAAGCAAATCCAGTGTCCTCGTTAATCACTACGTTATGGGCCTGCCTGATGCCGTTGTAGTGGGCGGTTTGCTTAAAATGAATCGGTGTGCCTTCATAGCGCCGGAGCTCCGTAAGGTCAAATACCTGCATGCCGTTCGCCCCACGCCCGTCCACGACCACAAACATGTGGTCACGGTAAACCTTCATGTCACGCCACCAAGCAACGGCCTCCGGATCATGGCTTGGCAAAAATCCAACGTAGACAGGGTTCTCTGGATAGGTCACGTCAATGAAGGCAACGGCATTCGAACGACCCGCCAAAGCATACTCGTGCCCGGTATCCGGATCGGTCCAGCCCCATACATCATTCAAGATGGGGTTGCTCCGGTCAGGGATCGCTGGGTCAACCGCATAGTCAGACATAGTCAGCACAGCCATTAGGTCAATTCCGCTGCACGAATAGCCGGCTGCTTTGTCGTTGAGGCAGGCGACCTTAGCCCCGGTGATCGACTGCGGACTGGCCAACTGAGCTTGAGCACTCAGCGAAAGCATGCAAGCTGCAACGAACGGGATCAGAGTACGAGTCATCGCAAGTATGACATCGATTCGCACTGGAAATATACGCGATTCCGCTGGCATTTTCAGGCTCTGCACAGCTCGTACGTGGCCGCAGAGCTTTAATCCGTGCCTTCACCGGCAGCTGGGATGTCTACCTTGATAAGGTGTTAGGCACGTCGCCATGTAAGACGCACTGCAATAGGCAATGCTCAATAACTACTATGTACTACAGGCGTTGGGCCGCGAGTGGCGGGCGTATTTAGTGGGTGCTGTGATGGAAGATGCATGGTCTCACGCACCAGGCGAGCTCACAGTCGCCGTAAGTAAAAAAGGACAATTTTGTATGCCCACATTCGTCACGCATGTGCCGGTCGTTGGGGCATTTCGCAAGCCGGGATTCGCACGGCCACGCCGGAATGCAATGCCAATGTTCACACCCTTGCGCGGCCAGATGCTAACAGATGTCCGAGTGGCTGAAGGGGACCGTATGTTCACGTTTGAAGCCACAGGTGGTCTGCGTGTGCTCGCTACACTATTCGGCGCGCGTGCCAATGTCTTTCTGTTGGGCAGAGGTGGCGAGGTAATTGAACAGTTTCGCAAAGGCGCATTACCTGAACAATGCAGGGCCCACGTCCCCCAAGACTTCGCGGAATTCAATGCGCGATGGTTGGCAAACTTCGGTCCGGCCGCAAAGGCAATTGCCTCGGTCATGATATTCTTTGACCACGACCTTGCGCAAGAGACGCTGGCCCGGGCAGGTCTTGCACCAGATGCGCCGGCTTCGCTGAACAATCGGAGGCTTGAGCAGCTCTACAATGTTGCAATGGAAATCCACAACGAACTGCTTAGACCCGCCGAGGCCCATGTATACTCGGAACCGGATGCGCTGTCGCTTATTCCGCTCCAGGCGCGGGCCTCTCAGCCGGTGAAATCATATTCGAGTGTGGATGAAGCGGTGCGGATATATGCGCAACGCAGGTTGGCAAGGCTGGCATTTGAGGCGGCTTGGACTCCGCGCAATAAGGCACTTGTACAGGCCCTGGGCCGGGTCAGCCGAAGTCTGCGGCGCATGCGTGGCGTAAGCCCAGCCACAGAACGCGCCGATGCCTATGAGCGGTTTGGGCACCTGATTATGGCTGCACAAGAAGTGCCTCCTGGCGCAGATCGCGTGCAATTGCCGGATCTGTACTCAGGCGGAAATCTCATTGACATTCCGCTTGATCCGGCGCTGAATCGCATACAAAACGCCGAGCGATATTACAAGAAAGCGCGAAAGACACGCGAAGCACATCGACATCGTGCGGCTCTCCTGGCACGAGAGGAGGCCAAGGCGGCCAAGCTGGCCGGGCAATTGGAAGCACTTCGAAAAGTAAAGACGCTTGGGGAGCTGAAGTCGTTTGAAAAGGTGCATGGACAGCCTGTCAAGGGGACTCAGGCAGCCAGCACACCCTTTCGGCGCTACCAGCTGGCGCCCGGCTACGAGCTTTGGGTTGGGCGCAACGCAAAGGAAAGCGAAACTCTGACGCTGCGTTACGCCCGCCCGTTCGACGTATGGCTGCACGCTCGCGGTGTAAGAGGTGCACACGCTGTCTTGCGTCTGCCCGGGCGGCAAGCTGAACCCTCTGCGTTGCTGCTGGAAAAAGCTGCAGCCATTGCCGCCTGGTACAGCAAGGCGCGCGGGAGCGCCCTGGCACCCGTAATTGTGACACCGCGAAAATTTGTGCGCAAGGCCAAGGGGGCTCCATTGGGTGAAGTCATCGTCTCGCGTGAAGACGTGCTTATTGTGGAACCAGGTCTGCCCTGAAGTATTTTGCCGCCGCGCATGAACAAAGCAGTATCATGACCCTTTGGCAGGCAATATTGTTGGGGCTCCTGCAGGGGCTGACTGAATTCTTGCCCATATCATCTTCCGGACACTTGGTACTTGCACAATTTGCTCTGGGGCTTGAACTTACCACTGGTGCTGACTTTGAGGTCATGCTGCATCTTGGTACGGCCTTCAGCATTATTACAGTCTACTGGCGGCGCATTGGCACCATTGCGCAAGGGGTTCTGCGCGGGCTCAGACAGCCAGGCACTGCCTATGCCCGCAGTGAAAACGTACGCATAGCGTGGCACATTCTCGTGGCGATGCTGCCACTAATGCTGGTTTACGTGTTCTTTGGGGATGCCGTGGAGGCGGCTTTTGCCCATCCACCTGTAGCCTGTCTGATGCTGATAGTAACCGGTGTACTCCTGTGGCTTACTATTCTTGCACCCCGCACAAGCAGCGGGTTTACGGTAGGGAAATCACTTGTGGTCGGGGTGGCTCAAGCTGCAGCGCTGCTGCCTGGGATATCTCGATCCGGAGCCACTATTTGCACCGGGCTATACCTGCGCGTACGTCCCGAAACCGCCGTTGATTTTTCATTTCTGATGGTCTTGCCCGCCATACTTGGTGCCGCCCTACTGAAAAGTGCGGCGCTGCTTGAGGTGTCCAGTGCAGCTGTGCTCTGGCCAGGACTTGCCGGCACGGTGGTAGCGTACGCGTCCGGCATTATAGCCATCCGCATGGTGCTGAAAGTGGTACGCCGTGGACGCTTGCACTATTTCGCATATTATTGTGTAGCCATTGGCCTGTTGGGTTTAATCTGGGTACAGTCCGGTGGTGCACCTTGAATAGGCTTTTCCACGTACGTCCACAACAACACGCCTAATAAGTCATGCCCCGGCTCAATTCCTACGAGAAGGCTGCGCAACGCGAAGTGCAGGTCTGGTTGCGCGGTGAAGCATCGCTGCTTGCACGGGTGATGGATCGGGTCATGCGGCCCGTGGACTGGGTCGTGGAGCAAGGCGTTCCGGGTACCGTCGTCGATCAGATCAGTAATGCAATCGGCATCTTTCTAGGACACCTGAATGATGTCTCGAAATGGGGCCTGGATCTGAGTGCTATTTTGAAAAGCGCACAGCGAAAGGGACTCGAAGCTGACCGCATGGAGGATTTGCGTCATGCGTCCCTAGAGAAGCTGGACGAGCTGTCCCAGAGCCTGTTTTCGCAAAACACGGTGCTGGCCGCACTCAGCGGCGGCGGCGCGGGACTGGGAGGTGCGGTGCTCATTGCGGCGGACATCCCACTGCTCTTCATGATCAACTTCCATTTAATCCAGCGCATCGGTGCGGCCTACGGATTCCCGATGACCAGTCCGGAATGCAGTCCGGTGGTACTCTCGATATATAACGCGGCTGCTGCCAACTCACGCGAGGCACGGGGCAGCGCTATGCATGAGATCGGAATCGCGGCAGCGGCCATGGCCGGTGAGACGCCATACCAAGGCCGCGTGCGCGGTACACTGCCGGACCAGAGTCGGCATTTGCCGCGCGAACTCGCGAAGAATCTCGTGGGGCGCAAGCTGCTTCAGGCTGTGCCACTGGCCGGAGCTGCGGTTGGTGCCGGCATTAACTACTGGTTTACGCGCGAAACCGCACAAACCACGTATATGCTTTTCAGGGCCTTGTACCTGGAACACAAAGAGCGGCTGCGGTAATACCCCTTTCTGCTGAGGTCGACATTTCATGCCGCTGGTCGCTATTGTGGGTCGTCCGAATGTGGGCAAGTCGACACTGTTCAACCGCCTTACCGAGTCCAGGCGCGCTATTGTTCACGACGAGCCGGGTGTTACCCGGGATCGCCTTTATGGGGAGGTGATATGGAATGGGCACGAGTTCTCTATGGTGGATACCGGTGGCTACGTGCCTCGAAGTGCGGAGAGATTCGAGAAAGCCATTCGTGAGCAGGTGGAAATTGCCGTAACAGAGGCAGATGTCGTCTTGATGGTGACGGACGTGGCGGTCGGTGTAACAGATCTGGATCAGGAAATGGCACGCATTCTGCGTCGCAGCAGGAAACCGGTGCTCGTACTAGCCACCAAGGCCGATAATGTCGAACGGCGCTGGCAAGCCGCTGCCATGTATGAGCTGGGGCTGGGAGAGGTGTATGCGGTCAGCGGTACGAACGGTATGGGAACCGGTGAGCTGTTGGATGCGCTCGTAGAAGTACTGCCGTCTGCCAAAGCTCAGAAAAAGCCGCCGGGCACACACATAGCACTCGTGGGCCGCCCGAACGTCGGCAAGTCTTTATTGACCAATGCCCTTCTTCAAACCAAACGTTCAATTGTAACGGAAGCCAGCGGGACTACGCGTGATTCTGTGGATTCGCCGCTGACCTACTCGGGTGAGCAGCTGATTCTGGTGGACACGGCGGGTCTTCGAAAGCGCAAGCGAGTCAAGGAGAACGTGGAGTTTTACGCCACGCTGCGCTCGGAGCGAGCCATACGTGACTGCGATGTGGCCGTCCTGCTGGTCGATGCTACGCTGGGTCTCGAAGCTCAGGATATACACGTGCTTAAAGAAGCTGAGGAAATGCGCAAGGGGCTCGTGGTTGCGGTGAACAAGTGGGATCTCATCGAAAAGAACACGAATACAGCCCGGGATATAGAGCGTCACATAAAGGGGCGGCTTCAGACGATGGACTATGTCCCGGTTCTGTTTGTGTCCGCACTGACCCGGCAGCGCATCTTTCGCGTGTTGGATGCCTGCCTGCGCGTCAAACGGGCTCGAGAACGCCGCATTCCGACGTCCGATTTGAACGAGATCATACAAGAGGTTATCCGCCGACACCATCCGCCAACCTGGCGCAACCGGTATATCGAGATCAAGTACGTCACACAGGTGGGAACGGCCCCTCCCGTGTTTGTCTTCTTCTGCAATCATCCGCAAGGCATAGGAGAAACCTACCGGCGTTACCTGGAAAACCGGCTGCGAGAAAGGTTCGAATTTGAGGGTGTGCCGCTGGTTCTGACGTTCAAGAAGAAGTCACGAGCTACGCGTGCTGAAACTCCTTGACGGAACAATCACACGCTCGCAATATTTGGAGTCTCTCCCATCCAGCTTTCCGCCCCTCATGCCCGGTGTACCGAAAAACACAAGGCCAGACAACGAGCGCAAGCTCAATTTCTGGGAACGGTTGTACTTGCCGGAGATCTTCAAGGGGCTTGGGTACAGTTTCAGGAAGCTCGTCAAGGAGCCCCAATACACGGTAGAATATCCGGATGAGCTGTGGGATCCGCCGGATTCCTACCGTGGACGCCCGGTGCTTGTGGAGGAAAACGGCAGTCCCCGCTGCGTTTCCTGCAACCTCTGCGCCCGGGCCTGCCCGCCCATGGCCATTTCGATGCAGTCCAGGGAAGTAAGCGATCCAACCAGTCCGAAAGAACGTGAGCCGGCCTGGTTCGAGATCAACATGCTCCGCTGCATTTATTGCGGCTTTTGTGAAGAGGTGTGTCCGGAAGAGGCCATCGTCATGTCCAAGGAATACGATTTAACCTTTCAGGGGCGGGATGAAGCCATTTTTGGCATGGATCGGCTGCTGGTGCCGGTGGAACAGCTGACCGACCGACTGGACTACCTTGAGGCCTGTTGCAACAAACAGGAAGCGGCCGAGCCGTGGCGGCATCGCGAGGACAATAATCTTCACAGCTTAAAGGATCGTGATTACGTGGAATCCCTCGCTGAGCACAAAATGCCTGCGCTGAAGAACACGCATTTGCGTGAAGAGTCTCCGATCGCTGCGGGAAATACGTGGGACGGATCCGCCGAATCTCCGGCGGACAATGGATAACGAAGACTTGTGCCGGTTGCGCGCCAAGTTGCTGGATCAGTTGCGCTATCTCCTGGATGAGGTAGTGGCCATGGAACCCGTACTGGACCGGTTGCATGAGGCCGAACTGGGCATACGTGAGCGAGGGCCATCGGTGAAGGAATGCTACGGCGCCCTGATTGCGTGGGATCGAGGCCGGCTTATTCCCGAGCTTAACCGTTTAAATGGTACGGTCACAGGTCAGGAGGAGTGCGTGGAGCCCGACTGGAATGCATTGCCCCTGCGGAAAATCTTGGGCGAAGTGAATAAAGTCCGGAGTGTTGTTGTAGACCAGGTGGCCGCACTGAATGCAGCAAGGTGGACCGGGCGCATATCTCTGGGGGATGAGGCGTACGACGTCTACGGGCTGGTGCACCGGACCATCCAGCATGATGTCAGGATGTTGCGCACAATCGCGGAGTGCTTACATCAGGGTTGGTGATGGCCAGAAAGTCAAAAAAAAACGCGCTGCAAGTCTGGCGTGACCTTTCTGCGGAATTCAAAAACAAGGCCTTTAAACCCATCTATCTGGTGTACGGTGCAGAGCGTTACCTGCCCGCCCAATTGCAGCGTCAGCTTATTGACCGTGCACTGGCGCCTCATGAAAGGGACTTTAATCTGGACATCGTCTACGGTCCCGACACCGAGGCCAGTGCCGTATTGGCCATTTGTCACACGGTTCCAATGATGTCCGATCGGCGTGTGGTGATAGTGCGAGGCTTTGACCAACTCAAGGGCAATCGGAAATTTGCAGCCTATGCAAAGCGGCCAAATCCAACCGCCATTGTCTTTCTGGCTTGCACTGGCAATCCACGCTTCAACGCGAATCCGTACCGGATGCTAATGCAAAAAGCCGTGTGTGCAGAGTTTGCTCCGCTCTATTCGAATCAGGTGTCACAATTTATTCAGGGTCTGGCGAAACAGGATCAGTGCAAAGTCAATCCTGACGCAGCCCGACTTCTCGTCGAATTTGCCGGGACATCGCTCAGTGTTGTGGCAAACGAGTTCCAGAAGCTGAGGGCGTACGCGGGCGAGCGCAACGTGATAACACGTGAGGATGTGCTGAAAGCGAGCGGGCAGACACGGGAAAACAATGTGTTCGAATTGCAGGATGCACTGACCGCAAGCCGCCGGACAGATGCGCTCAGCATAGCAGATCAAATGCTGCTGAGCGCATCAAATGAGCGCGGTGAAGGCCTGCTTATTGTGGCGTTTCTCGTCAGCTTCTTCACCAAGCTCTGGAAAATGCACGGCTACGCACACGCCAGGCTGACCAAGTACAAGCTGGCAGGTCTGCTCGGTATCTCGCCGGGACTGGTGAGCCGCTACCAGGAGGCCCAACGCGCCTATCCGCTCCAAGCATTGGAAGGAGTCTTCAGCGCACTCTTGAGTGCGGATTATGAGCTCAAAACTAGCGGGGGCCAGAGCCCCCGTGTCGTGATTACACTCCTGGTGAACCGGCTGATGTCTGCTCCTGGCAAGGTATCGCACTGACACACAGTTCCAACACATGCCGTCCGGTGTCATGCGTACTGCACTGGTTTTGAAACTTTCAATCGGAATAAACATTTGCGTTTGGCCTCCTTCGGTCTTCAGGGGAACGCCCGGGTGCTGGACGATGACGGCTGAATAGCTTGTATGTATATGGTGCACTGCTACCACTTTATCCAGTTCATGCTTGCTGCAAGTGTGAACTATGCCCATTTCGATTTTCATACTTGCGGGCGGAGTATAGTCGTGTCAGCCAGAGAACGATTCCCGGAGGCAGGCACAATTTGACGGACGACGGCACTGGCCGATTTCCGTTGCGGGCCCTTAGCTCAGAGGTTTAGAGCGCTCGCCTCACACGCGAGAGGTCACAGGTTCGAATCCCGTAGGGCCCACCAGTCATACTTCGCTCCAGGATAAGCAGATGAAACAGCTACACCTTTGTTGGTACGTAATGCACTTTATGGTACTGTCCGCGCTGATCAGTTCAACCGTGCGGGCGCAATCATTCTATCAGCCCGAATCAGTCGAAATCGCAGCATTTGGCAGCGCTGTGGCGGTGGGAGCCGACCGCTTGTTCGTGGGCGAATCGAGCGGCTTCAAGCATCCTGGCACGGTTCATGTGTACAGTAGGGACGCACAGGGTGAATGGATCATGACCGATCATTTACAGGCGTCTGACGGGCACGTGGGTGATGGCTTCGGGAGCGCCATAGCCTTGGACGGTGGTACGCTGCTGGTGTCAAACGGAAGAACAGTCTTTATCTTTGAGCGTGACGAAGCTGGATCGTATGCCGAGAAGACGCACCTAAGTGGAGAGGGCAGGTTCGGGAGTGCTGTTAGCGTGAAGGGGGACTGGGTTGCTATTGGTGCCGCCGGACAAGACGAAGACGCGGGTGCCGTACACCTGTATCGGCGCAACGTGGAGACGGGTGAATGGGATATGAATGCAGTACTTGCCGGTGCAGTGGCCAATGCCCGTTTCGGGAGCGCGATTGCTTTAGGAGATTCACGCCTGCTCATCGGCGCACCAGGCAATAATCAGGCTGCATTATACCGGTTTGTGGACGAGGCCTGGATGCTTGAGGCAACCGTGTCCGGAGCCGACCATGGTATCCAGCAGAGTTTTGGGACCGCAGTAGACTTGTGGGGTGATAATGTGCTGGTAATCGGTGCACCGCGTGCAGGCGAGATGGCAGGGGCGGTTAAACTGATTGGTCAGGCCGGGCAGGAACTCGCTTCACTGAGTCCGGAAACTGCCTCAGAAAGAACCATGTTCGGGTCTACGGTACGGGCCAGTGAGGCCGCGATTTGGGTGGGGGCTCCTTTTGCTGACGGTATGGCCGGGCGTCTTTACCGGTTCGATCGCACCGCCTCAGGAGAGGAGTGGGTCTTCGGGCAGGCCGTCGTGCCAGAAGAAATCCGGGGTCGGGACCGGTTTGGTTCATCTTTTGACGTGCAGGGGACTGTGGCTCTCGCGGGCCTGCCCGGGGCCGCGTATGGAGAAGGCAGCGCAGTAGTCATGGAGGAGGAAGACGGCTGGAAAGTGACCGGGTTGCTCTACAACGCCGGCGATCCAATCGAACCGGTTCTTGGTGCTTTGGCGGAATGCACCCAGGGTCAGGCGGCTGACTTTGATTGTGTTCAGGTGGATCTGGTTTCCTTTCTGCCGCGGCGGGATATGGGCATGAATCGGGGCGTGCGCCTTAATGATGTATGGGGCTGGACTGATCCTGTAACTGGCACGGAGTATGCGCTGGTGGGTCACCTCGAAGGCACGGTGTTTGTGGATTTGAGTGATCCAGCGGATCCCGTGTATCTCGGAACCCTTCCCCGTACTGAAGGCTCACCCGGCAGTACTTGGAGGGACATAAAAGTGTACAAGGATCACGCGTTCATCGTGGCCGATGGTGCTGGCGCGCATGGAATGCAAGTCTTTGATCTGACGCAGTTGCGCAGTGTGGAAGCTCCTCCCGTCCAGTTTGCGGAGACAGCCCACTATGACCAGATCTTCAGCTCCCACAATATTGTAATTAACGAGGACACGGGATTCGCTTTTGCAGTTGGTGCCAGTGCCGGTGGTGAGACTTGTGGCGGAGGCTTGCACATGATCGACATTCGCGACCCGGTAAGCCCAACGTTTGCGGGCTGTTTTGCTGATCCGACTACGGGTCGGCGCAAGACCGGTTACAGTCATGATGCCCAATGCGTGATTTATCATGGCCCGGACACAGAACACCGGGGCAAGGAGATTTGTGTGGGGTCCAACGAAACGGCTATCAGCATTTCAGATGTTACCGACAAAGCCAATCCCGTGGCGCTAGGATCGGGTTCATACCCGGATGCTGCGTACGTGCATCAGGGCTGGTTGTCGGACGACCATGCGTATTTCTACCAGAATGACGAACTGGATGAGCTTGGTGGCAGGGTGGACCGCACGCGAACGCTGGTGTGGGATGTGCGTGATCTCGATGATCCGCAGATGGTCAATCAGTACTTCGGTCCCACCTCAGCTACCGATCACAACCTGTATGTGCATGGTGACCTGATGTATCAGACCAACAACGCAAGTGGCCTGCGCATTTTGGACATCTCGAGCAGGGAGGAGCCCGTGGAGGTGGGATTCTTTGACACGACCCCGTACGGCACGGATGAGTCTGGTTTCAACGGAACTTGGAGCAGCTATCCGTACTTCGAAAGCGGCATTATTGTGGTTACCAGCCGCAGGGAGGGGCTTTTTATGCTCAAAAAACAGTCCGTGGATACATGAGTGCCGGATCTTTCCCTGCGGCGGTACTGTAAACCTTTTCAAGGTATCCGGCATTTTCCCCAGTCAGTCTACCTATCGAAGCAGCGCGTTCATGTATGTCCCTCGTCGCCAGCGTATGCTGGATCAGTATTTGAAGGAGATCGGGCAAATCGACCTGGTTACCCCGGCAGAAGAGGCGGAACTGGCCCGGCGGATCAAGGAAGGGGATGAAGAAGCCCTGTTAAAACTTACGCGTGCCAATCTGAGGTTTGTTGTGTCGGTGGCCAAGAAATATCAGGGCCAAGGCCTGCACTTGACAGACTTGATAAACGAAGGCAATTACGGCCTGATCAAGGCGGCCAAGCGTTTTGATGAAACACGTGGCTTCAAATTCATTTCGTACGCCGTCTGGTGGATTCGGCAGTCCATACTGCAGGCCTTGGCGGAGCAGGGCCGGGTGGTACGGCTTCCGCTCAATCGAATTGGTACAATCAGCAAGATCCGCAAGACTAGTGCCCGGCTCGCGCAGCGTAATGAGCGCAAGCCCAATCTCGAGGAGTTGGCAAACGAATTGGGGATTGATGTGGAGAAAGTGCGCGAGGCCATGCAGCATTCGGGGCGTCATCTGTCAATGGATGCTCCTTTCAATGAGGATGATGACAACAGCCTGCTGGATGTGCTGCCGAGCAATGACTCTGTCGCGCCGGACGAAACGCTACTGGGCGAGTCCATCAAGATTGACATTGAGGTTGCACTCAGCAATCTGCATCCACGTGAGGCTGAAATAACCCGGCTTTATTTCGGGATTGGCCGGGAACATCCACTGACATTGGAGGAAATTGGCTTACGCTTTGATCTTACACGTGAACGCGTACGTCAAATCAAGGAGAAGGCTCTTCGAAAGTTGCGGCAGAAACACCGTCGTGAAGATCTCAAAGTGCATATTGGTTGAAATAGCGCGGAATCGATGGGATGCGATTTTCGTCTAGAGCATCCCGGTGTGCTCCGAAAATACTGGTGGTCAAACCGAAGCACCTGTTGCAGCGCGTAACAAGTCCTGTATTCGGCACGTAATGGCACGGGACTGCATACGGTAATCACAGGGCCACCTTGATTGGCATGCTAATTGTGCTGTTGAATTCGTTAGCACACATATACTTTGGCACCAACCATCGACCGAATCCATGACTCTGAACGCCCTGACGACCTTTTGGCAGCGATTTGCGCTACGTGCCGCCTGCATGATTGCACTGTTGTCGCTGTCGCTCGCTGTCATGGCCCAAGAGGCTCAGCAGATCACGTTTGACGAGGCCGTCCGCATTGCGCTGGACCAGAATTATCAATTGCGGCAACGCATCAACAGTGTGCGCCTTCAAGAGATTGGTGTTCGAACTTCGCGTGCGGCCTTCTTGCCCAGCCTGAGTTCATTTTCGAGTGCAGGGCGTAGTTTTGGTTTGTCTTTTGATCAGAACGTAGGCGAATTGCGCACGACAACTAACGATCGGTTCAGCATCGGTGCCAGCTCCAGTATCACACTTTTCAATGGCCTTGCGGATTTCGCTCGTCTGAAGCAAAGCCAGCTCGCCGTCACGGCGGGGGATTTTGATCTCGAGCGGCAGCGACAGTGGGTCGTGTTTACTGTGGCCGGCCAGTTCCTCAGTTATATTGAGCAGCGTGAGCAGATTGCGGTACAGCAGGAGAATCTGGCTGCACAGCAGCAACTCCTGAGGCAGATCGAAGAATTCGTCCGGGTTGGCACCCGGCCCGTTTCTGATCTTTATATGCAGCGTGCTCAGGTAGCCAGCGCTGAGCTTTCTATTTTGGAAGTTGAGCGACAAAGTCAGGTTGCGGAAGCCAGCCTCATTGCAACGTTGCAGTTGGACCCGTTTGGTTTGTATGAATTTGTAGTCCCGGACGTGGAGGACATTCCGCTCGTACCCGAATCCTTCAATATTGATGAGCTTTTGCGTCACGCACTGGACCGTCGTATGGACTTGCGTGCCCAGGAGACGCTGATTGCGGTCAACGAACAAGGCATCCGGGAGGCGCGCGGAAGCAGGTTGCCATCAGTTTCGATGTCGCTGTCCGCCGCTACGAGCTTTAACAGTGGGCTGACGCGCATTCCGGGAAATGATTTTAACGAGCAACTCAAGAACAATCGGTCTGAATCCATAGGGCTTCAGATTAGTCTTCCGCTGTTCCGGCGTTTACTGACCCGAAGTACAATTCAGCGCGCCCAAATAGATTACGACAATGCGCGTCTGGGTTATGAGAATCTGCGCCAGAGCATCGGCTTGGAGGTGCGGCAGGCGTATTTGGAGTACCTGACTTCGGAAAAGCAATTGCAGGTGACGGATGAACAGTTGGCCTGGAGAGAGCAGGCGCTGGAAGCTGCACGCGAACGATACAATGTCGGTGCAGGTACGCTGGTCGAACTTACGCAAGCCCAGTCCGATTTCGTGAATGCGTCACGGCAAAGTGTGCGCGCAAGGTATACATTTTTTGTCCGGAAACGCCTGATCGACTACTACACGGGCGTCTTGGATCCTTCACAGCCGCTCTTTGAGTAGAGCTTTGCATTGCATAACCATCACATCATGGCCAAAAGGAAAAAGAAACGGACACGGCGCCTGATATTCGTACTGGTGGGTGGCGTAATCGTCGTACTGATTCTGGGTCTCGTAGCCAGTCGCTTCATGGACCCGAATTCGGGTGGCGAGTCGGTTGAAGTCACAGAAGCTCAGATCCGTACCATCACACAAGTGGTTACCGCCTCCGGTCGTGTGCAGCCGGAAGTTGAGATTGTAATAAGTCCGGATGTGTCGGGTGAAATTGTGGAACTGCCGGTGATCGAAGGGCAGCAGGTGCAAAGGGGGCAGCTCTTGGCCCGGATAAAGCCGGATTATTATGTTGCGCGGGTCGAGCAGGCGGAGGCCAATCTGAAGCAGGCACATGCCCAAAAGGCACAGCGCCAGGCGGACATGCTGCTAAAACGCGTGGAGCTGGAACGTCAGCGCCAGCTGTTTGAAGCCAAGCATATCGCCGAAGTGGAGTATCAGCAGACCAATACGCAGTATGAGATTGCTCAGAGCAGTCTGGATGCCGCGGTGTATTCGGTCCAGAGTTCAGAGGCCTTGCTTCGCGAGGCCAAGGAGGAGCTGAACAAGACGGCCCTGTATGCTCCCATGTCCGGCACAATAAGCAAGCTGGAGGTCGAGCTTGGTGAGCGCGTGACCGGCAATGAGCTCCAGGCCGGTACGAGCGTAATGACCATCGCCCGCCTGGACCAGATGGAGCTCGAAGTGGAAGTCAGCGAGAATGACGTGGTCAATGTGGCACTGGGCGACACGGCGTCGATAGAAGTGGACGCATACCCGGAGCGTGCATTCAAGGGGGTGATAACAGAAATTGCCAACTCCGCCCGTCTTCAGGGCAGCTCTTTTCAGGAGCAGGTAACGAACTTCCCGGTCAAGGTGCGGATTCTGGATCCACATAATGCAGGCGCTTGGGTCGAAGCCGGATCCAGTGCAGGCCTCGTCGGCGAAACCCCGCCGGCTGAAGACTTTCCCAGCTTCAGGCCGGGTATGAGTGGCACGGTGGACATTTATACCAATACAGTGCCAGACGTGGTGTCCGTGCCCATTCAGAGTGTCACCGTGCGTGATTTTACTACGATCCGGAGACAGCGTGCAAGGCGGGCAGCCTCCAGTCAGGATTCCACAAGTGTCCGTGATTCCCGCAAAGATGAGGCGGCGGAAAATGAAGGCGGAAGAGAGGATTTGCGCAAGATGGTCTTTGTCGTGGATGGGGAAAACAAGGCCCGTGCCACGGTAGTGGAGACTGGCATTGCGGATGATCGCTTTTTTGAAATTAAGTCCGGTCTCGCGGAAGGTGACCGGATCGTAACGGGGCCCTACAGTGCGGTTAGTCGAACGCTTGAAGATGGGGAGCTGATACGGGAACGCAACAGGTTTGGAACCGCCGATCAGTAACATTCTGATATGGACGCTGTCACTTCCACACGGCCGCTGATTGCGCTGCGGGACGTCAAAAAGATTTATCCCATGGGCGCCGAGGCCGTGCATGCACTCGACGGGGTAAGTCTCGACGTGTACCCCAATGAGTTTGTTGCAGTCATGGGGCCTTCGGGTTCAGGTAAATCGACGCTCATGAATATGATTGGTTGCCTGGATACTCCCACGGAAGGCACCTATCACCTGCGGGGCAACAATGTGGGTGAGATGGAAGATGACGAGCTTGCAGAAATTCGCAACCGTGAGGTTGGATTTGTATTCCAGACCTTCAATTTGCTGCCTCGTGTCAGCTGCCTTCAGAACGTTGAGCTGCCGCTCATATATTCCGGCAAGACACGCGGGCAGCGTCGCCAGATGGCCGAGCGCGCCTTGGATCAGGTCGGGCTGGCAGATCGCATGATCCACAAACCCAACGAGCTCTCTGGCGGTCAGCGGCAACGTGTCGCTGTGGCCCGGGCACTCGTCAACAATCCGTCGCTGCTTTTGGCGGATGAGCCAACGGGCAACCTCGACACGCGTACGGGCGAAGAGATCATGCTGCTTTTTGAAATGCTTTACCGCCGGGGCAACACGCTCATGGTGGTCACACACGAAGAAGCCGTGGCCCAGCACGCCCGGCGTGTCATCCGTCTGCGGGATGGTCTTATCGAGAGCGATACGCGCGTCGAGAATCCCTCGCTGGCACACCACGACTTGGCTGCGTAGCTCAGGACTCGGTGCACTTTAGGAACTCGCGCTCCTGAACAAAGCGTAATACGCCCTCCTTGTACTCCAACCGGGCCACATCAAAGACTACCCCTGGAGCGTCAGCATTCCGACAGTCTGTCCCCGGCATAAACAGGCGATACGTTACGGTTATAGTGTCGTTCAGGGCTTCGACGTATTCAATACGCAGGTCGTACCCGCCAGTGGGCACTGGAAGTGCGGCCAGCAGCACCATTTCTCTCAAAAAATCTACTGCCTCGAACGGGATTATCGGCTGAAGGGAATCCTGATAGGCCGTCCACACAGCTGGATCGGAGATCAATCGCAATGTCGTATCAATGTGGGCCTGAATCCCGCGCCCCAGGCGGGCGAACTGGAGGAATTCAGGGAAGTCTTCGGGTTCAGTTTCTCCGGCTTGCTCATGCGCGCAGCCCGTGCTGAGCAGGCTGGTTAGCAGAATGGCGAACGCGACACGAATTGGGTGTCGAAGGGAACTGTACGAAGGCAAGTGCATGTAATTGGTTTTAGGCTAGTCAAATCCCCCGGTAATGGCAATCAAGACCATTGATGTGGGTGCCCTTGTGGCACAAACGGGTAACCTGTTTGAGACGGTTGCCATATTGTCCAAGCGTTCACGTCAGATTGCATCCAAGATGAAGGCAGACTTGGACATACGCCTCGCGTATTTTGAAGGCTTTGATCCTGAATTGGAAGATCCTAGGTTTCAGGAGGAGCAGCGCCGCATTTCTGTTGAGCATGAGGTTCTACCTGAGCCTACCGAGATGGCGATCGGCGAAATGTTTAATTCCGAAATTTACTTCCGGGATCCAACCGCGGAGACTGAAGACTAGTACTTGGCCTTTCGATCCGTGCCTGGCGCGGACATGTCAACAGACTGCGTGACGGCACCGGAGCACTTCATTACCGTTCGCGGTGCAAGAGAACACAATCTTAAGAATATAAACCTGGATATTCCGCGTGACCGGTTGGTGGTCGTGACGGGACTTTCCGGCTCAGGCAAGAGCTCACTGGCCTTCGATACCGTTTATGCGGAGGGTCAGCGGCGCTACATGGAGAGTCTCAGCGCCTATGCCCGGCAGTATATGGGCATGCTGGAGCGACCGGATGTGGACCAGATCGATGGCCTGTCTCCGGTCATCGCCATAGAGCAGAAGACCGTTTCCCGGAATCCCCGTTCGACCGTTGGAACCGTGACGGAGGTGTATGATCTTCTACGGCTGCTCTATGCCCGTGCGGCTACATCCTTCTCCGCCGTTTCCGGCAAACCGCTCACCCGTCAATCTGCCGAGGAAATCGTCGAAGCGCTGCTAGACTATCCGGCCGGGAGCGTGTTCACGATTCTGGCCCCGGTGGTCAAGGCACGCAAAGGACATTACCGCGAGCTCTTTGAAAAAATCGCGGGCCAGGGCTTTACACGGGTCCGTGTAAATAAGCAGATTCGCGAAATCGAGCCCGGCATGCAGCTTCAGCGTTACAAAACGCATGATATCCAAGTCGTGGTCGATCGGATAAAGCTGGAAGGCAACGTCACAGAGCGTGTGAAGCAAAGTGTTCACACAGCGCTTGAACTGGGTGACGGCGTGCTCTTTTTAGCCCTGCCCAATGCGGAGGTTCGCGTCTTCAGCCGCCATTTGTATGATTCCGAAACTGGCGAATCATACACCGAGGCTTCGCCCAATACGTTTTCATTCAACTCCACTTACGGGGCTTGTCCGGCATGCAGAGGGCTGGGCGAAAGTGAAAGCTGGGTGGAGAGTCGCGTGATTCCCAACCGCAACCTTTCCATACAGGAAGGGGCCATTGTGCCACTCGGCAAGCCAAAATCGGGTGGGCTTGTATTCAGTTTCCTGGCTGCGGTCCTCAAGAAGTACAATTGTACGTTTTCGACACCGCTGGAAGAGTTGCCATCAGAGGCATGGCAGGAACTGCTGTTTGGCAGCCGTACGTACTACCAGATCACGCTTCCGGGATCCACTTACCGATACGAGGCGCCGTTTCACGGACTTTATGGACATCTGGACCATGAATATACCACGGCCGGCAAGGCAAAGGCGCGCTGGCTAAGCCCGCTGCGCAGCAAGGCCAAGTGCCAGACCTGCAAGGGTACCAGGTTGAAAGCGGAGGCCCTGTCGTACCGCGTCGGAGATCGTACGATTGGGGATCTGACAGCATTGGATCTTTTTGCTTTGCGTGATTTTCTGGAGACCGTAAAGTTCGGCCACCGTCAGGCCATTATTGCAACGCCAATACTCAAGGAGATCCGCGAACGGGTTTCCTTCATGATTGAAGTAGGGGTTGGATACTTAAAGCTCAGTCGGCCTTCAGCGACCCTGTCCGGCGGAGAGAGTCAGCGCATACGCCTGGCAACACAAATCGGGACGCAATTGACGGGTGTGTTGTACGTTCTGGACGAACCGTCGATCGGGCTTCATGCGCGAGACAATCGCAAACTGATAAGGTCTCTGCGCCACTTGCGCGATTTGGGAAACTCTGTGCTGGTAGTGGAGCACGATCGCGACATGATCGAAGCCGCCGACTATGTAATCGATCTGGGCCCGGGCGCAGGAGAACACGGCGGTTATTTGGTATGCGCCGGCACACCAGCCGAATTGCATAGTGACAATCACACCGATGCAAGTTTGACGGCCCAGTATCTGAAGGGTAGGCGCAGCATAGAAACCCCTCGTAGACGCCGCGACATGGACCACCGGCGCATCGTTCTTAAGGGTGCGTGCGGCCACAATCTCAAGAACATCGATCTGGTATTGCCCCTGGGTCTTTTCATCTGTGTAACGGGTGTCAGTGGTTCAGGAAAGAGCTCGCTCATCAACCAGACGTTTTTTCCGGCCATTGCGCAATTGATCGGCCAAGCCGTCGCAAATCCTCCGCTGTCCCACAGTAAAGTGGGCGGATACCATCAAATCTCGAAGATTATTGACATTGATCAGAAGCCGATTGGCCGTACTCCACGCTCCAACCCGGCAACCTATATCAATCTTTTTACTCCAATTCGAGATCTTTTTGCTCATCTGCCTGAATCGAGGCTTCGAGGATACAAACCGGGACGCTTTTCCTTCAATGTGTCGGATGGGAGATGCGAAACGTGTTCCGGTGCGGGTATCATGCGGCTGGAAATGAATTTTTTGCCCGACGTTTATGTCGAGTGTGAAACGTGCAACGGCCGGCGTTACAATGCGGAGACGCTCGAAATCGTTTACAAAGGCAAGACCATCGCGGATGTACTGGACATGCGGGTGGATGAAGCCGCAGAGTTTTTCGCAAATCTGCCGAAGATCGCGCGCAAATTACGGATGCTCCAGTCGGTCGGGCTGGGGTACATCCGGCTGGGTCAGCAGTCCACTACGATTTCCGGGGGGGAAGCGCAGCGTGTAAAACTCTCAAAAGAGCTTTCCCGTCCCGGGCGTGGGGATACGCTGTATTTATTGGATGAGCCGACCACGGGTCTGCACTTTGAAGACATTCGGCATCTTCTGGCCGTTTTGCAGGCCTTGGTTGACAAGGGCAACACCGTGCTTGTGATTGAGCATAATCCCGATGTGATCAAGGTGGCGGACTACATTATTGACATGGGACCGGAAGGGGGGGATGCCGGGGGCGAAATACTCTATGCAGGTACGCCCGAAGCGCTCGCGAAGCAGGACACGTATACCGGAGCCATCCTGCGGGAGATCTTCGAGCGCGAGTGTGCCCCGGCCCATTAGTGTAATGTCCTAATCATGATGATTATAAGGAGGTGCCGCCAGTGTCGTGTCTTTTTGATTTCATGATATCTTTGTGACGGCAGGGTCTCTTCTCTCTCATCCACCTGAACGAGGAAGAGACCTGTGCCCTTGGGACGTCCGTTGAAGACACTCGAAATCAGTCAAGGTACCCGTGAAGAATTCAGGTCAGGTGGCTGACGAGCAGGTATCATAGCCTTAAACGTGCCACTGGCCCGCACAACAAAGTTGCGGTTAAGCCATATTTCAATTTGGGACAGATCCCTCGGCAGATGGCAATTCCCGGTACTCTTGCAGATCGAGACGCGCCGGGTTGTCTACCTTCACCTGCGCTCGCTTAGGAATTCCGTCAGGCCGGAGAAAGCCAAATCCCCGCTCTAGGAGGAGAATTATGGCGTGTGCTTCCAAGTGCCGAGCATGGAATTCACGGTTAGCATCATGTTTGACACGGAGAAAAATATCCCGACCATACTTCTCCTTAAGTGGGGCAATGAGTTCATCCTTAATTCGCTCCACGGTTCGCCTGTTCTCCTTGATTTCTTGAGCCCGGTGCACAGCATCTTCCGGCCTGACTATGCATTTCTCACATGTGTAGATCTCGACCTGAGCCATTCCTTGCGATGCAAAAAAGCCATGCTCAAACCACAAACCAAGAATGAAATCGATTCCGCGGAAGAATCCGGGTATATCAGTTCCCTTTCCTATCTGTTTATCATAAATGCGGAGATGTTTGGCATACCTGGTAGACCGGATAAATACATCTTTGCACTCATCCAGCGACAGCCGGTGCAAAGACGGCAGTTCCTCCGCATAGTAGCGGCGCGTTTTCTCAAAGTCACTGTCGAAATAATCATCGATAGATATCACACTCGATTCGGCCGTTCGTTGAGATTGATAATGGCGTAGATTTTCAGGAGTGGTAATGAAAACATCGTGCGGGCACTGACTTTTTATCGAACGGCATACATCCAGCTCATCGGATCCTTTAAAATTGCCACATACGATAATGCGCCGACGCCCTTTCTTGAGCATCTCCACGATGCGTATACCCAGTTCCTCGCCAGTGCTGGTTGGTAATTCCTCTATTCTGGTTAGCAAGCCGCCTAACAGTCGTTTGCGGTGATCGGCGAGCAGAAGACCGTTTGCGCTTATACCGCGAATAAATTGCTTGACTTGTAAACGGTAGGCTTCAGCATGGAAGTACGATTTATCCAATACAGAAGGATCTAAAATGGCCGTCACAATCATAGATACACCCGAAAGTCTAGACTAGTTCACGGAGGCGCTCAAGGAAGAAACCGCCTGGCCAATCGTCAATAAACTCTCCCTCATCATCAAGGCGAAGATGATGAGCCTGTGATCCGGTTTCGCCGCGGCTTATGTAAACGATGGCTACATCGCGGGCCTTGAGCCTTCCTTCACGTACTAGTCGCTGCAGACGAAGTACAAGATGCTCGCTGTGAGTTTCGATGAGAAATTGATTCTCACGGGGAGGGCGAATGGATTCCGCGAGAAGCTCACCTATGTCAGCTTGAAGGCGTGGATGGATATGGACTTCAGGCTGCTCAATCGATATGATCTGCCGTTGCCCGACAAGACTTTGCACAATGAAGGGCAGGATTTGGCTGATCCCAAACCCAACATCCTTAAGACTCACATCTACGCTCTTCTTGCGACGCAAGTCTTGCAGTCGAGCTTCAAAGAAGTCACCAAAGTGTAAGTCGGTTGATTTGATTTCCAAACGATAACCGATATCTAAGCGCTGAAGCCAGCTATTCACCTCCCTCACCAGCGACGTATTTCGGAGAAGGAAATCTGGCAGCAGTTCACCCTCGTAGCCTACATGGGGTGGACTGGTTCCTCTGAAGATGTACCAACGCGCAGAGGGCTTGCGGTAGGGTCCCATCGGAAACAGACTGTGCAATGCCTGCTCAAAAGCATGACGCACAAAGTGGGTTACGCCAAGTACATCAATACCATGCCGTAACCTATTATGGCCACGCATAAAGCTGTCAAAATAGTGATGCTTGGTGAAAAAATCGTCAACGAAATCTCTCGGCAAGTTGACACTCTTTTGAACAAGGCCGTCAAAATAAAGGGCCGTTTGATGCTGGAAGCCACGCATCCGTTCAACGTATTCTTCGAATCCGAAGTCTGAGCTGTAGAACGCGATCTCTTCTTCTAATAGCAATATGCCATCCGAGGCAGCACCAGGGCCATAATCATTCTCGAATTCCATACGCTGTGTACTATCTTTGATATGATTGTGGACATATTGTTTAAGTTCCTCCAACAGTGCGAGGGTCTTCGCTTGCGAATCTTTGGTAGTTTCGAAAAACGGCCGCCACAATTCCGGATCGTCTGTCACGTGAGTACACTGCATTTTATAACCATATTGGAGAAGACGGTCTATGAGGCCGTCTATAATGGATTCCTCTTCGCGTGGAATCAGTGCATATCGAGCCACAGTCTTATGATCAGGCAAAAAGATTTCTAATTGCTTGAGTTGAATCTCTTGCTCTATAGAGTGACGTGTGAATTGCAGCTCAAGTGCACCGGTCCGGTTCTTCTCATATAGTGGCTTGTTATGATAACGATTCGCCTTATCAAAGTCCAGTCGGGGTATCCCGCGCAAGCCGAAGTCTCCGATAGCATATATTTGACTTGTCAGATATCTGTCCACCTTATCAGGCAAATCAAATCCTAAGCGTAGGCTAAGGGTATGCACCAGATCATGGTCGAATAATAATTCTTGGAAACTTCCGAGGTCAACCAGCCCATCCTCCGCACGGGAGATTAATATACTGCCCGATTCTTTGCTCTCGAAAGATTGCTTTAGCAGATTGAGTGCCTGGAGGATAGAACTTTTTCCTGCGCTATTCTCGCCAAAGATCAGTGTTATCGGCGCAAAGGGGATCAGTGTTCTTTTGCCAAATGCTTTGAAGTTCTCTATGTGCAGGAATCTGAGCATTGATTGATGTTGCGGGCTGGTCTTAACCAAATCCTAATTGAAATGAGGATTGCAAGCCTTCAGGGTGGATGCGTATTCCGTCACGGTTCGCATAAAACCGAGTGGCTGGGGGTATGCCTGGGTTTGGTAGCACGAATGCGTCGGTGCGTGAAGCCTAGTGCCACGCTGGCTACAGTACCGGTATAGTTATCTCTCGCGCCACCGCCGTTGTCGGACGTTCTGTCACTCGTGGCGAGTGTCGGTTGAGCTTGGCAATCAGTCTCTAACTTCGACTGTACCACCTCTGGCCTAGTGAATGTGGTTTGACTATTGTTCAGAATAGGGTGGGTAGTCTTGTCAGCTGTCATAGGCGGATTTCGGTGCTGTTCGTGCAACTTGTGCCCGCATGAGTTAACAGCTCGCGGAAAAAAGGGGTTCCAGCGGATGGTGGTTGTGAGGGCCAAAAAGCGTCCGGCCGCGGTGTGCGTGTGCAAGGACGGGATTTTCGGGCGTGAAGAGGTGATATCCGGCCCCAAGAGGGCCATATGACGCCGGATACGGCGGAAAAAGCTCAAAATGTCGGAAGCCGCCCGAGCGGCGAGGCCGCCGCGAGACCCTGCAAGCTTTGCGGGGTACTGACCCCGTACCGCTTACGTATGAGGAACCCCAGATGGAAGGCAGCCGCTTGGAGAAGCTCTGTTTCCGGATTTCCGTCTGCCCGCGTAAATAGGTGCGTCGTCGCCCTCTAGTCTCCAACAGGTGGGACAACGTGCGCTCGAACCCCCGTAGTATATGCCGTGTGCGTACTTACGTCCATGGCTGGAGCGGCTTCGCGTACAGGAGCCCTTTTTGGAGGAGGCGTCGCCCCAGCCGTGCTCGACTTTTCGGACTCAATCGAGCCTTGTTGTGCCGGTTCATTCGGGTCTCTCCTCGACTGTTGACCGTTTGCAATCCGAACAGTCTCGGTCATGAGGACCTGGTAAACAACCTGCTGAAAGATCACAGCCAACTTGGCGCTCTGCCGCTACAGAGCCCCGGCCTCCATCAGGCGGCGACCAGCCCCTGAACTCATGGATCATCTGGCTGCCTTGACCAAACAACAACGGGTCGACAAGCGGACCAGGGAGAAACAGATCCTGATCCTGGGCCGGCCCAGGCTTCCAACCTGCTGGGCGTACGGCTCAGACAGGCCATTGCTATTCCGTACGAACCAGGGTCCCTCCGGCACCCAAGTCCCGTTTTTTGGACTTTATGGGCAAGAATCGATGATTATCGTGAGCTATTCTGACTTTGCAGTCATGGAGGTTCAGTCCAGAGGCGATGGACCGTGGGCTGCGACAGCCCCGTCGTGTCGGCTATGGCACGGCAACTCCAGTGTGTCGGCTGTTGGGAGGCTGCGCGACCTTGCAAGTGATTTGAGTTCTTCACCGGCTTCTTAACTGACTCCGGGTGTCTTCAACGGAAGTCTCCAGCATGGCCTCTTCCTCGTTTCGAGTAGGTGAGGAATAGGATATCCTATATGTCAACACATTTCGAGGATACAACACTGGCCCTCCGACTGCCGAGACACGCTCCGCGACTGCTACGCTCCGTGACGCCGCCCACCGCTTCCAGTCCGCGCCCGGTGCCTAGATCTGCACCGCCACCCGCATGCTGCCTCCCGTGTCACGATTATGTTCGGATGTAGTGAAGCTAGCCGCTCTCTCGTTCATTAACAATACTCTGTGCGATACACTACTCGAGTTTGCCGATTGATTATCTTGCCGGACAACTAAAAGGGGGATTTCATGAAAGTGCCCACGTCTCTTGCTACACTTCTTTTTGCACTGGGCTTATTTGTACCAGCCGTGCACGGGCAGCTGACGTATCAGGTGCCACCGGAGCCTCTCGCGCAACTGGTGGATGCACCTGCGTTGCCGTCGGTCCTCTTGAGCCCGACTGGAGATTTGATGCTGTGGATGCATTTGCCACGCCTCGCTTCCATTGCCGATCTCGCCGCTGATGAAGTACGTCTGGCTGGCATGCGGATTAACCCCAAGACCAACGGACGGAGCCGTACTTCAGGTTATTTGCGCTTAAGCTTCAAGGCGCTCGATGACTCTCCGGAGTGTGCAGTCACTGGCATACCCGAAGGTGGTGGTATTGGGAGCGTGAGCTTTTCGCCGAACGGCACACACATCGCGTTTTCCGTAGATACGCCCGACGGAATTCATCTCTATGTAGCGGATGTGGAGACATGCGCAGCCCGGCGATTAGGAGATTGGAAGATCAATCAGGCGGGATACAGTTCCTCCTACCGCTGGGTGTCAGGGGGAGATGCATTGCTCGTACGGACCATCCCCAGTGGCCGGGAACCAGTGCCGGAGCGCCCGCTCGCCCCCAAAGGGCCAATCGTGCAAGAGAATCTGGGATTGCGGGCACCGGCGCGTACCTACCAGGATCTCTTGGCTAATCCGTATGATGAAGCCCTCTTCGAGCACTACCTTGCGGCACAGGTGCTGCGTGTTACGCTCGATGGAGAAACCAACTCCATTGGGCCGTCCGGGCTGATCAACGGCATGAGCCCTTCTCCTGACGGGAAGTATGTGCTCATTACGGCACTTCACAAGCCATTCTCGTATCTCGTGCCAGCTTCTCGCTTTCCCCGCAGCTATTCGGTCTATGATCAGGACGGGAATTTGGTACGTGAAATCGCCCGCTTGCCACTGGCTGAAAATGTGCCCACTGCATTTGGCTCGACCACGGTAGGACCGCGCTCGATGGGTTGGCGGGCGGACGCACCCTCAACGCTCTATTGGGTGAAGGCACTCGACGGGGGGGACGCCAAAGCAGAAGCCGAATGGCGGGACGAAGTCTTCATGCTGCCGGCTCCCTTTGACCGTGCACCGGTGTCACTTTTGAAGCTCGCACTGCGCTACGGAGGCATTCAGTGGGGAAATGACCACTTGGCACTGGTCTTCGAAAGTTGGTTCGCTACGCGACGAAGCCGAACATGGCTTTTCGATCCTTCTCAGCCAAGCGGTGAGCCAAGCCTGTTATTTGATCGCTCGACCGAGGACCGGTACAGTAATCCGGGTAACTTCATGACTCGGCCCACCGGTTTGGGGACTTCCGTACTGCGGAAATACAATGGCAAGCTCCTGCTGACCGGTTCTGGTGCCTCGGACGAAGGAGATCGACCGTTCCTGCGCACGCTGGATCTGGATACGGGAGCTACAGAAACACTGTTCAGGAGCGCAGCTCCGTATTATGAGCGCCCAGTGACGCTGTTAGGGGATGGTCGCTTGCTAACGCGCCGGGAATCTGTTGAGGAAGTCCCCAACTACTACGTGCGTGATTTGACTGCCGGCACAGTCACGGCTGTGAGCGATTTTGCACATCCCTATCCGGAACTCGCTGCCATCAAGAAAGAGACGATCCAGTACAAGCGCGTTGATGGTGTGCCGCTGGAAGCGACGCTATACCTGCCTGCCGATTACGATGCGGACCGGGATGGGCCGCTTCCGGGACTCGTCTGGGCATACCCGGTGGAGTACAAGAGCACGGATGCGGCGGGGCAACGCAGTGGCAGCCCGTACCGGTTCAAGTACGTCAGTTATTCGGGTGCAATTCCATACGTAACGCAGGGGTATGTCGTGATCAACGATGCATCCATGCCAGTGATCGGAGAAGGGGATAATGAGCCCAATGATACGTTTCGTGAGCAACTGGTGGCCAATGCACAGGCTGCGATCGACGAGGGCGTGCGACGGGGCGTGCTTGATCCGGAGCGTGTAGCCATCGCGGGGCACTCGTACGGTGCGTTCATGACAGCGAATCTCTTGGCGCATTCGGATCTCTTCAGGGCAGGAATTGCACGTAGCGGGGCATACAACCGCACGCTTACCCCATTTGGCTTCCAGCGGGAGGAGCGGCTGTTCTGGGAATCTCCAGAAACGTATTACACGATGTCGCCTTTCATGCACGTGGACAAGATAAATGAGCCAATCCTGCTGATACACGGGGAGGCGGACAACAATTCGGGTACGTTTCCACTGCAGAGCCGGCGCTTTTACAGTGCGCTGAAGGGGTTGGGCAAGACGGCACGTCTGGTCATGTTGCCTCATGAAAGTCACGGGTACCGCTCACGCGAATCGGTTCTGCACGTGCTGTGGGAGACCTCGCAGTGGCTCGATAAGTATGTCAAGAAAGCGCAGCCGCGCGTGGATGTAAAAGATCCGAGCGGGTGAATGATATGTACGATGAACAACGGCTGTGAAAGCCGCCATCGCATACGTCACTGAGTGGCGACGCATTCCTGCGCCATCTTTGTGTCCGGGAAAGCATTCCGCCGCCAATGACCGCCACTTCACTGTGGTCCGCCTTGTTCCGGCTGTGTGCCTATTCTTCGGCGGGCTTGGGCAGTCCGTGCTTGATCACCTTCTCCATGGCGTCAACAAATCGGTCCAGCTCCTCCAGTGTTGTGAAGACATTGGCTGTCACACGAAGTCCTTCGAACTCCGGATGCTTGATGGGGGTGGTAATAATGCGGTGGGCATCCCAAAGATGAGTTCCTAATGCCTCAGTATCGACTCCTTCGATTTCAACGGTGCCGATACAGCAGGAAAATTCAGGCTTGAGGCTGGTGTGCAGGCGAACCCGGTCGTGTTGCAAGAGCGCTTTCGCCCAGTAGTCACGCAGGTAACGCAACCTGTCTTCCTTACGTTTGGCCCCGATGCCTTGGTGGAACGTCAGCGCGTCGGCTATGGCGATGTAGTTGGCTGCAGGATGTGTCCCGATTTCCTCGTACTTGCGGATGTCTTCATCCATGCCCTCCGGAGCAGCCATTAGCGGCCACAGGCTCCCAATCTTGCTCTTGCGCACATACAGCAATCCTGTTCCATGTGGCGCAAGCAGCCATTTGTGCAAACTGGTGGCGTAGTAATCGCAATCCAGGTCTTCATGCTTGAATTCAAAATGCCCGAACGTGTGCGCCCCGTCCACAATGACGGGAATGTCCCGCTTGCGCGCCATCTGGACGACTCCCTTCACGGGTAGAATCTGTCCAGTGATATTGATCATATGGCACATAAGGATGAGGCGCGTGCGGGGCGTTATATTGGACTCGAACAGCCGCACGATTTCGTCTGGATCCTCAGCCGGAACCGGCACCGGGAATTGCTTCAGCACAATGCCGTCGCGCCGTTCCCGCTGCTTGAACGTGGTGATCATTCGGCCGTAGTCCTGCGTCGTGGTGAGTACCTCATCCCCAGGCGTCAGGTCAAAACCGAGTTGACAGATCTGCAAGCCTTCGCTGGAATTGCGCACCAGTGCAATCTCTTCTGCGTCACATCCGAATTCCCGGGCAAGACGCTGGCGGACCCCTTCCCTTTGGGGCCCCAAGATGCGCCACATGGTATATACAGGGGCCTCATTGGAATAGTCCAGATGCCCTTTCATGGCTTCCTGAACGATCCGTGGCGATGGACTGACACCACCGCTGTTGAGATTGATCAAACTGCGATCAACTGAAAAGGCCTGTTGTACTTCAAGCCAAAATGATTCATCACGTGTAACATCCCCCTGCACATTCCAGACACGCTCCAGTACACGCGGAATACGTTCGGGAATCAGTGTGCTTCCCATGATAGCGGCGGCGGCGGGTGCACCGACCTGTTGCAAAAATTGACGTCGGCTTGTCATGGCTCCAACGATTATCATGTGTGCTGCATAGTTTCCAATCTACATCAATTCTCCATCAAGATCACGTCGCTGCCAGCTTATGCGCACAAGCATCCAAATACTGTTACTGGTTGTGGCAGTGTTTCTCTTGAGCGGCTGCACGCGTGCCGGTGGCCGCTCCGATACGGGGGCTAAGGTAAAGGCCGTTACGCTGGATGCGCGTCGTGCACCGTCAGCAGCTATGCTGTCAGCGTTGAAAGAAACCGGCATAACGCACATCGCCCTCGTTCAGTTTGGGTTTCAGCGTGATGCCACCGTACCGGGTATCCGTATGCAGACAGATGGCAACTGGTTCAGCGAGAGTGACCATGGGGCGCGCGAACTGGCACAGCAGGCCGAAAGCCTCGGTATGAGAATCATTCTCAAGCCACATTTGTGGTTGGGACGCTACAATACGGCGGGCCAATCACGCAGTACTATTGGCTACGATTCAGATGAAGAATGGAAAGTGTGGGAGGCGCAGTATAGGGCTCTAATTATGCATTATGCCATGCTGGCTGAAGAAATTAGGGCCGAAATGCTCGTTGTCGGGACAGAATTGGCCCGCTCGGCCAAAGAGAGGCCGGAATACTGGCGCGACCTGATTGCCAATGTGCGCCGGGTTTATCACGGACAGTTGACCTACGCAGCCAACTGGTGGGAAGAGTATGAGCATATCACTTTTTGGGATGCATTAGACTACATAGGCATTCAGGCCTACTTTGAGTTGAGTCTGGACCCGGACCCTGACGCGGCGATGCTACGTGCCGGATGGGAACCACACAAGAAGGCTATAAAGGCTCTGGCAACGCGTTCGGGCAAGCCGGTTTTGTTTACAGAGATAGGTTACAGGAATGTGCATGATGCAGCCGCGAAGCCTTGGCGGTGGCCATCACGCGACGAGATGGAGGAAACCGATCCGGATGATGCACTTCAGGCCGAGTTGTACGAGGCCTTTTTCCAAAGTGTGTGGCATGAGGCATGGTTTGGCGGTGTCATTCTGTGGAAGTACCATAGCGACAATGATCGGCGGCGCAATTTTCTCGGCTTTTCACCCCAAGGGAATCCCGCGGAGGATGTGATTCGATTCTGGTTTACCCGCAAGTGAGCCCCGTCCATTTACGCTCAAACACATGCTGCTCCGACGCGTCGCAAGTATCGGCCAAGTTAGTCAGCATGCGTGAAACCTGAAATCTGGATGGTATAGTCACATTCTATACTTACTATGATTCGCGTAGCAGCGCGTGCGTTGTGGCTGAACCGGGTCGAGCCTTCTTCGCCATGCTTACGCAGAAGCGGATCCGTCGCGGCGTCTTCCATTCCGTGAACCATCTCGAGGCATGGCTGAAGATTATATCGAGACGTACAACGAGGATTTCAAGCCCTTGGTCTGGACGAAAGTCGGCCACTCACATGCTCCAGAAAATGGAACGCGTCAAGCTCGCGCTGGCCGCCGCCTTCTCCGCCTAAATTAATGAGCTAATCGGGACACTACATTAGCGTATCTCCGGCACCTCGTAGCGCAGGATCATGGGTACGGACTTGTGGTAGACTGCGTACAGGTCGCGCCCGCTCTCTGAGCCCCCAATCTTTAATGCGCCGTCCTCTATGTTCAGGACAGCGAGGGGCTGCCTGTCCAAGTGAATACGATAACGGCGCTTCCGGGCGGTGCCCACCAATCGTTACCATTGATCCACCCCATGGTCCTCCCGGAGTGCAGGCCAAATATCAATCGTCCGTTACAGCGACACTTTCATATCCATACGTGGTCTCGTTGTTAATACCCGACCACGAATTACCCTGCTCATCGCCGTGAAGAGTATATTCCGGTTCGTGTAAATTCGGCCCCCTGACGAGGTACAGAAGGCCCTCCAAGTCAAATATTTCCAGCCTGTCAGTGTACCGCAAGTCAATGGCTATCCTACTGCCGTCGGAGTTCGTATGAATCTGGGCCTCGTACCTCAACTTTATAGTATTTCTGTTTGGGCATAGTCCAATCAAGGGGCGAATTTCACGCGGAGATTCAAGCTGAATCGGGCTGCCGGAGAGGGGCCTACCGGTAGCGGACGCCGAGCAGTTTGAAGGCCTCCTTTTGCACGGGGCTCGGGGCACCGAACCCCAACACACGCGTCTGGTCCGAGGTCGCTTCGAGTTGATCCTTGGTCAGTGTGGCCAGGTGCTTCATCAAGGACTGGAAGCTCATCGCCCGTGTGTCGTACCGGGTCGTCTTCGTTTGCACCTGGTCTCGGGGGGGCTCTGATCGCGCAGCCGGCGCGACGACACGGTCACGCGTCCTGCCGTCTAGATCCTCTTCTGCCAACAGCAGTGGGGCCAGTCGGGCCTTCCTGTGCCACAGGACATAGGCCGCCAGCATACCGATGAAAAAGTGGGTCTCAATACGCCGCCTGGTGAAGGGGGGGGGGGGATCGGACGTACCTTCAGGTCAACGGTCTTCAGTGACCGGAAGGCCGGCTCCACTTTGGAGCGTGGTTGGTAACTCCGTACGGCCGCTTCCACCGTCCGCTCCGATTCGGACCCACGGGTCCGAATCGCGTACAGCCCGTCCAAGCGGACCGGCTGCTGGAGGACCGCCACCTTGCGCCCATAGGTGAACGTAGTCTCGGTGATCGTGACGTCAAAGTATTTCCTGGTTTTAGGCCGTTCTAGGATGGCCCCGGCCCGCAGGGCGATTGGGTCCGCCCCCCGCAAGGGACGCCGTGTGCGCTGCGTCGCCGCGACCAGCTGGTCCAGTTTCTTCTCCGTTCGTTCAAGCCATTTCGCACGGGTATGGACCTGCTTGTCGGCCTGGAGGGGATTGCGACACAGAATCAGACGCTCGCCCGGAAAGTCCTCACTCTCCACTTCCGCCCGGTCCGGATCGTCCCACAACGACCGCTGCACGTTCGGCGTCTCCACTATCCTGCGAAGCGTCGATTTCCGCAAGGCGGTGATCCAGTGGTATCCAGCGGGCTCCACTTCGTCACGCAGCCGGGCATGCGTCAGCCGACCCCGATCCCCCACCCGTGTCACGTTGGACAACCCACACTGCTTGCGCCGCTTCCTCAACTGCCCCCCCCCAGCGTGGCCGGATCGGACGGGTTACCGGGAAACAACTCCAGGCCAACGGGCCGGCCGGCCGGATCCAGCAGCCACCCGTAGTGGATTGGCTTCTTGCTCGTTTGGCCGTCCCGGTTGTAGCCGAAGTCGGCCAACGCCATGGGGTCGCCCTCCACCTAGGAGAAGCTCGTGTCACATAACACGATGGAGCCCACGCGCAGGGGACGGGCAGCCCGCTGCTTTTCAATCCGGCCCTTGCGTTTATATAGCCAGTCCATGGCCGGATACACTGCATGGTCGGGCCCATGGTCGAGTCCGAGTTCCGCCCCCAGACTGGAGGCGGGACGGCCGTCACGGAGGGCCGCGGCGGTGGCCAGCTTCGGGGTCGGGTTCAGGATGCGGCGAACCATGAGGGCCCGGACCAGGTTGCGGATTCTTGGGGCGCGGGGGCGGATGAGGGCCTCCAGCTGGAGCGGGCGCAAGGGGGCCAGCGGGGCGGCAACGGGGCCATGGGGAAAGCGGCGGACGTCGGCCATGACTTCTTGGACGACCGGATGAACCTGGTCGACAACCGCGCCGCCTTTAAGCAGCTTTCGGATGCCGAGGATGACGTCGGGGGGGAGTTTGGTGATATGGGCCAAGGTGGTTTGGACGACTTTTCCATTGACCCATTTGGACTCACGGATGAGCCAGATGGGGTTGGGTATACGGGCGACGTACATGGGTCAACATCCATGCGTTCGCTCAGGCTAAAATAGGCATAATGGGGGTATAAAGTCCAGTACTCCGCTGTAAAATGTGCGGAAAGAGGCCCAACAGACATGGGTATGGTTATATCCCGCTGAAATCCACGGATTCCCTCGATAGTTTATCCAGAAATGCCCCGATACGGACCGGACAACCCCGACTCAGCCCGAAAAATAGCTGCCCAGAATAGATACAGCGACCATTGCAGTCCCTAAACCCCACCAATTCACCACGCCACTGCCGGAAACACTATAAACTTGAGACACAAAAGTGTAATGTTTTGGGGAAACTACGTTTTTGACAAGCCTTGGAAAATATTCAACCTGCGCCTTGTAAAATTCGCAAAATGACAGAGTTGGGTGAACCTTCATTTTGCCCCAGAACGGCCTACCAAGCACAAATTTCCGTGCACCGCTGACCCACTACCCGTCGAAGTCAGGATTGCTAAGAACACACATCTGGCGGTCGCAACCCGCAACAATCAGGATCAAACCCAGCCGACTGCTACTCAAGAGTGGCAGACTTCCGCTTGTTAAGGTTGCATTCTACTCAGCGTATCGAAATTCGTGTATTACGGTATGGTAACCCGCGAAAATCCCTAAGCCGCCCTCTACGTTCGACTTCACGGACGGCGGACGCTGTACGAAAAACAAGGATGCCCCCAAGTACGATTCCTGCTTCGCCACGGTTTGCTCGTACTCAAATAGTTCGGGGCTAAGCGCAGTCACCAAGACCCGGAAAATCAGGGGCTGATCATCCTCCATGTAGCTCCGGCAGTCCATGTCCACATCGTACGTGCCACCCTCAAAAAGGTCATCAGCGAACCACGCACCCCAATGGAATTGGTCATCAGCCAACTGAAGTTGTGCCCAGTCGAGTACAGCCTCTGGACTAGTTCGCAAAGCAGCAGCGGAGCTTTCGAACGAAGTCCATGTGTACGGCGATGCTCCATCCTGACTCGTGGCTTGCTGTATACGGATGAGATAGTACTCCGCGCTGGGCGAGTCCGTGATTCTTACAGCGGCCTCGCAACTTCTTCTTAAGCCAAGCTGGCGGTCTCGCGGCGACACGGCATAGGAGAGAAGACTGCTTTTCACCAGGGGCACAGAAGAGGATGCCATCAAATCCCCCCAACCGGTATCGGTTACGGACAGAACGTACGCTTCACCAGCTACCGGAAATTCATCTCCTTCAACCTGGTACCACCCATCTTGAACGTGGTCTAGCATATAACGTGCCAGTGCGGATCCACTAATGGTGACCATCGCTTGGGTAACGCTGGGCCAGACAGAGGGCGTCTCCACAGTACTCAATTCCTGACTGAGGCTGAGGTGGACACGCCAAGTTGAGTCTGGCCCGCGAAAATGCCCCGCACGACTACCTTGGGTGCATATGGCTCCGTTTGCTCCACATCAATTATGGATTCGCAGCCCGCCAGCCATAGAACTGCTGCAAGCGCATGCCAGACAATCCGCATAGCTAATACGTTCTGGTATACGAGACCGCGGGAATCAGCATCAGATTAGCTAATCCTCACAATACGGACGGGCCTTTCGCCATCGTCCATTTTCGGGAACACGTACGACGGATTACGTCGATTGTAAGCGTTGTAAACTCCAAATGCCCAAGTACGCTTAGACCGTTTCAATTGTTTATGCAAACGCATGTTTACGTCTAGCCGGTGCGTGGGGGGTAAACGGGCCCCGTTAAAAGATCCATATTCCACCAAGACTTTCGTGGACTCTCGTCGCGTGTCAAACAACGTAGGCGCCGCATACTCGCCAATGGGCAACGTAGCCGGATAGCCACTTCCCAAAACCCATGTTGCCGCCAAATGTACGCGCGGATTGAATTCATGCGTGAAGACCAAAGTGACGTCATGGCGCCGGTCATACTCATCTGGGAATGGCTCGCCCCCTCCAATGTCGGAAAACCAGCGGGTAGCCCGGCTGTATGTATATGCGAACCAGCCTTTGGTGGCACCAGCCTCTTTGCGAAGCAAGAATTCCGTGCCCCAGGCACGGCCCCTTCCTGTGGTAACCACGCTGGGCCAGTCTATTGGTGGAGTCGCATACTCCTCGTTTTCTCGGTATGCAATCAGTCCACGCATACGCTTGTCAAATGCCTCTATCGAAACTGTGTACCGATGTCCAAACATTCGTCGCACCAGCCCAACAGCCATCTGATGACCTTGTTGACTGTGCACATCCTCGAGGGACGGGATCCACAATTCCGTAGGAAACGCGGCCGCCGTGCTAAGCAGCTGATGCACAAACTGGTTTGTGCGAGCCCATGAGGCATTGGCGGCCATGTCCTGTGCCACCGGTACGCTAACACTCAACCGAGGTGCTAAATCCCGGTAGCTCAAAGTGCCGCTCTGGTACGCGGATGCTCGTAGCCCAATGTCCAAGCTTATTCCCGAGCGCATACTCCAACTCGACTCCAAGTAAGCAGCGTAGGTATCCGCGGTGATAGTATCGTCGCGCTCAATGGTTTGCGCTGCTTCAAGCGAGTCAGTGCGCATATAGGCAGAAGCTGCACGACTTGGATTGAACTTATGCTGGATCCCTTCCAAGCCCAAACGCATCGAGAGAAGGCTTCCCACCACATAATCAACTTCGAGTCTGCCGAGATAGTCCTGGTTGCTGGTACGTCGTAACCCGTCAGATTGTATACCTCCTGCTTCTAGACTCGACATCTCTCTCGCAAATGCTGACTCGCGTTCATATTGTACGACTCCTGCAGTTGCGGTCAGATAGATGCGCGTATTCAATATATGACCCCAGCGCAGCGCTCCCATTCGGTTGGCCCATCCGAAGTCGATCCTACCCTCATCGGTGTATCGCGGATCGCCGTGTGCATTGTCATATTTGGAAAACAGCTTGTCTTGCCCGCCATGTAGGGTCAACGACACATTATCCTTTTTGGATACTCGCATCTGAGCTTTTGCGCTTATATCATAAAAGCGAAACCCAAAGCGTGATTCGGGAGACTGGAAGGGCCAGATCAACACATCTAGGTAAGTGCGCCGCGCCGCGAATGTAATTGAGGCACGATCTTTCACAAGTGGCCCCTCCAAAACCAAGTTGGAGGCCAACAAGCCGATTGTTCCCTGTCCGCGAAAGCTCTGCGTGCTACCTTCCCTCATTGAGACATTGACCACAGACGAAAGTCGTCCCCCATAGCGCGCAGGGAAGCCCCCCTTTATAAACTCCACATCCTTGACAACCGCCGGATGAAACACACTAAAAAATCCAAACCCATGTGATGGATTGTACAACGGCATGCCATCTAGGAGTATTAGATTCTGGTCCGGCCGGCCTCCTCGCACGTAGAGTCCGGCCAAGCCTTCCGCTCCACCCTGAACGCCAGGCATGAGCTGCAGCGTCTTTTGGATGTCGACCTCTCCGGCCAGAGCCGGGAGCACTTCTGACAAGGCTACCGGTATGCGGTGGGTGCTTATTCTTGCACTCTCTTCCGCTATTGGCGCACCTTGCACCTCAATAGATCCCAAGTTCACCGTTGCGGGTAATACCTTGACTAATAGCGTTGTGTCCCGAGTAACCTTGAGCCCAATTCGCCGAGGAGCATAGCTAACGTGAGATATCGCGAGCGTGACCTGTTCAGAATTAATCACGAGACTGAAATACCCATCTTGGTTGGTCACCGCGCCCCGGATGGACGGCCCTTCCACAAATACGTGTGCCCCCACTACACGGATACCTGTTGCCTCTACCTCCACGTACCCGGTGACGGACCATGGTTGTGCGTGCGCAAACGTACATGCGTTTGATAGTACAAGCAGAGCGGCTCCAAGCACTAGACAAAGCCACCACCAGATCGCGATGGGGACCGGGAGGCCCCAGGCCGTGATCGAGGCCGATCTGGTGCAGGGAGCCGAGGAGGGCGGCGAGGTGGCCGTGGGGTGGGGAGCGAACGATGCCGAAGGAGGATTCGAAGTCGGGGACGGCGGTGCCCTTTTTGAGCAGGATGCGAAAACCCTCGACCAGTTCGGGCGACCACTTGGAGAGGTTGGCGAGGAGGCGTTTCTTGACCTAGCTGTCCTAGCGGTAGGACTCGCGCAGGGAAAGTTACGATGGGGGACAGCTTCGATGTACAGGGCTACTCTTTATTTTCTATAACAGCAATAAAAATAACAACTAAAGAAAACACAGTCAAGTCATTACATGGGTGCATTCTACGGAACGTATTTCGAGACAAGCCTTTTCAAATCAATGATTTGAAGCGAAAATATCGGTCAGATCGGCTGGAAGTTCAGGTTATCGGCGCACCAGAAGGTCCAGGGGCGGGCTCACCGGACCGCCCGGGTGGAGGTTCGCTTCCCGCACCTCCCGTTGAAGTCACCGCGTAGGGGGCAACCACCCTGGTCGCTGTATGGGGGGCAGGCGGTTGAGCCCAACCCGCCGAAGGAGGTCGAGGGCCTGTCCTGGTATCGGTTGACCCGTATCGAGGTGTTTACGGGTTGTGCCCTATTTTGCTGTAAAAACGTAACAGCGAACACGATGAACCTTTCACCGCCTACAGACCGGTTATGCCGGAACTCAACTCCACAAACCCAAGACGATGACCCGATGGATCAGATCACGCTGGACCTTAACAAATGGACGGATCGGATCCCCCGTGCGGAGGGCTGGAAACCGCTTCAGCCGCACCGGTTGAAGGCGGTGCTGGAGGCGGAGAGGGCGGAGCCTATCGGTGCGGGGCGCTAGGAACGCACCGCCCAGCGGCTGGTCGATCGCAACGGCCCCCGCCCTCGTTCCCTGAAGACGCGGGGGGGGCACCTTGGCGCTGCGGGGGCCGCCAAGCCGGGACGGCTCGTTTTCCACGGAGGTGTGCTGTCGCTACCCGCGCTCGGAGTCGGCGCGGATATTGGCGATGGTGGAGAGGGTATGGCCGGGGGGATCGACCCATAAGCGTTAACTGGTTTTCCTGAGGAGTCTTCTGTATGTTGCTTTCGTTCATTACCAATCGATGGTATTCGGATGCAGGGTACGGTTACGAGAGCACCAGCAGGCCAGGACGTTCTGGCCTCGTTCCGGCCCGTGAACGGGCAGGACTGGGCGGCGGAATCTGGCGCATTGCGCGGGTGGCGTAAGGACCAGTCACCGGACCCCCTCCTTCGGACACTGCTTATCCATCTGGGGGGCGGGCACTCGTT
>JAAXGT010000167.1 GCA_012271205.1 Rhodothermales bacterium | reverse complement strand
GTTCGCGTCAGACCATCTGAAGTGAACACGGCAGTGGGATAATCGAAGTCGAAGAACTCGCCAGTGTCGGTCAGGACGTTAGTAATGTGATCCGCATTTCCTTCTCTCCAATAGAGTTCGCGGAGCCAAGACTTGAATCCTGGCCACAGACTTGGATACCCCACATCGGAATCCAAGCCTAAAGTCGTTGCATGCTCGCACATGAGGGCGTGCGGCAGATACTCTGCATCAGACGCACTGCTGCTCCATTCGACTGTCGCGCTCATTCTGTCTCCTCCTCTGGCATCCAATATCTTCGCTGTATCTCCTCGCTTGTCATGTCCAGGAACTGGGCAACGATCATGTCATGGGCCCGTTCGTACCAAGCATCAGCATCCAATTTCGTGACGCCGTCTGGACGCCCAAGTGCCTTGAATTCGAGAACTAGGCATGGTGAGCCAGAGTCAGCGGTCACTTCTATGGTTCGGATTGAAATATGAAGCTGCAAACCGGGCACGAGATCATAACGATACACACAATTGAAGGCAGGCGCAGCATCAAGCACAGGCCTGCATTCCGGTAACGCAAACGACGGGATAAACCCGATCGTGTCTTGTGGTCCTTGCCAATAATCGCACGGCTCGATTACATTGACATAGGTGAGTTCGCAATGGCTGATCCTGGGTCCCGTTGCGCCAACATCTTCTTGCAGAAACTTCTCGAAAACCCCGTAATATCGGTCGAACCGTGGTTTTAGGTCTTCTTCGAAATGCGGGTACTTCGCTTCGCGTCATCTCCAATTGAGCAAAAAAGCGTTTTTCTGTACTTGAATCAGGTGGACCTTGTCCTTAGACACGAACCAGAATCGCGGCATGACAAGGAATTCCTCGCTTATCGTCAAGACTGCCCTTGGCGGCGGCTCGACTATGCCGAGCGGCTTTCGTTGTTTGACCACCGGAAACTCGTGGCGGAGCCTCGACCACAACAAGCCAATATGCTCGCTTCGAAGTGCGATTACCGGCGGTTCGAAGTATGCACCGATGATCAGTTCATTGATCGGCGGATTTCTAAACCGTCCCTTCATGATGTTCTCCAAGGAATCTTGGTAAACTCCTCAGCTTTAACAGGCATTGCAGCGGTGCAACCACTTCGACTACGACACGCAAAACCGTTGGCATCGCTTTGACAGGATAAACCCGGTTAACGTTCATGTAAGACCCTTCTGCGAGGAGGTCGGTTGTATAGCGGAAGTTTGTCGTAGAGTCCGACGATTCCACGAGAGAACGAAGCAAACTAGTTTGAAACTGTGAATGACTGCTCGACAGTGAAAGGCGACCCCGAATAGGTCTGATCCAGCGACTGTACGCCCCAATAATACGTTCCTGGTTCCAAGTCCCTCAGAGTCCAAGTGGTATTGTGACCAACGTTACCGCGCCAGGATATCCGCCGCACTCCTGTCTCTGGATCCGCCATAGCAGCCAAGACCTGGCTGCCGCCGGGAGTCATTCCTACGCGCAGATTGTAGGTAAGTCCGGCTTCCGGCGTCTGACGATCCGACGCACCTGACCATGAAAACGAAACGCTCCGCCCACTGACATCGGCACTGGCCACACTCGGCGGCTGCGGCGCACGCAACCCATAAAGCAAATCATTGGTCATGACCTTGATTGTCGTTGCCTCATCAATCGGGGCCTCGCCGAAGATCAGCAGATCGATGTCCAAGTCGCTATCGTAATCACCCCAGATTGCGCTCCCCCGAATTCCACCGTCAAAATCGTCTACTGAGGACTTCATAAGACTCCCCCCTCTCGCGCTCTTGTATAACTGTGTCGTTTCCGAAGCAAAGGGTGATTCGGCTCCCGTAATGGCAAAACCCGGGTATCCGGAATTCTCATAGTCCGCCCAGCCTACACTGCCATCATAGCGGCCCGGCGTTAAATCGGTGTCAAACAGACCTGTGATCAGGTCACTGGCATCTACAAAACTGCCCCCCTCATTGCGATAAACCTTGACTACACCTTCCAACATCATCGGCGTAAGGCGGGCCCCACTGATCAGAACGTCCAGATCCCCGTCAACGTCCAAGTCTCCAAACGCCACGGCAGGCCAAGCGAAGCCTTCAAAATGATACCCTGCCTTCGTAAATCGGCCTGACCCGTTATTGTCGTACATAAAGGTTTGGAAATTTCCTCCGTCGTCTACGCCAGCTACCAGAATGTCCATGTCGCCATCGGTATCATAGTCCCCCCATTCAAGCGAACAATACCCGACACCCGTAAACGCCGTCTGTCCGCCCGATACCGTCATCTGGGTTCCCTCGTTCACATATAGTCGCAAGGCCGCCCCTCCCGAGTCCGTGTACCCGCAAGCCGCCAGATCAAAATCGCCGTCATTGTCGCTGTCCCCCCATCCGAGATCCCCGGAATGCAGACCCTCCAGCAGAAACCGGGATGCAAAGCGGTCGGTGCTACTGCGCGTGTTACGATAAACGTAAAGGATTGCATGCCCGTCGCTGTTTATCCCCGACACAGCCACGTCCGGGTAGCTGTCACCATTGAAATCAGCCGCCGCAACAGCACTCTTCCATACTGGCACAAGCTCACGGGCGCCGTCTGATGCGGCAAAATCAACTGCCGGTACTTCTTCAGTATCACCTGTAGGTGTCAGGACTTCAACTGCTGTTTCACCATCATTTGAGTAATGCTCCGCGTGCGGGCTGCCAAGCGGGTCGTCAGGCGTGGTAACAAGCCCCGTCAAAATCAAATCCAAATCTCCGTCCAAGTCAAAATCGACCAAGGCCGCATCACCAAACGTGACTGGAGGTGGATCGGTAACCAAGAACTCCCTGAACGTGGTCGATTCCTGTCCACTCACAGCCCACGCCCCAGTGCAGGCAAGAACGCAAATCACCGCAATTCGGTACATGAGCTTCTTAGTCTGTGCCCTACCGCAACAGGGTAACCCGCCGCGTTAGGCGTTCTCCGCCAACTTTCATCCGCACCAAATAAACACCTGGCGCAACCGGCCGGCCACTTTCATCTTCTCCTGACCAGCGAACGGTATGCTGACCCGGCTCCTTCAGCACTGCAACCAGCTTCTGCACGTGCGCCCCCAGAATGTTATAAACCGTGATATCCACGCGCGCAGCCTGGCGCAATGAATACGGAATCGTCACAACGGTCCTGAATGGATTGGGGTAGCCCGTTTCGAGAATATTCTCGTGAACCGGCGTCGATTCAATTTCCGTCCAAAGGCCGGGCCCCACAGTAACCTGAAACGTGCTCTCCTCGGCAAAGGCCGACCCGATCAGGCTCTGATCGACGGATTGCACGCTCCAGTAGTATTCACCTATTGGCAGGTTTTGGAGCTTCCATTGCAATGCCTGTCCCGCATTTCCACGATCTGGACGCAGACGCCGGCCTGTCTCACGATCACTGTACGCAGGCATAATGTCGCCAAGCCCCGGAGTCGTGCCCACACGAATATTGTACGTGAGCGCCGCAGTGGGCGTCTGCACGTCACTGCCTGCACTCCATGTCAGCGTGATGGTCCGTCCATCCTCCCGAGCCTGCAGGCCGGACGGCGCGGCGGGCACTGTGTTCACTGCATTACCATCATTTCGGTACAGCCGTGTCATGGGATTGACATTCAAATTGTTACCGGTGATAAGGATATCAAGGTCTCGGTCCCCGTCATGGTCCCCCCAAGACGCGGAGGAGGCGGCTACGCCGGGCATCGCAATACGCTGGACAAACGTGCCGCCCTCATTTCGATAAATGCGGCCCCATCGCTGGCTGGTGACATTCCGGGCTCCAAGAACCAAAAGGTCCAGAGCACCGTCACTGTCATAGTCGCCCCATGCAATCGAACCGTCCATGACACTCTCCAGCGTGATACCGGTGCGCACGAGGCGGCCATTGTCATTGCGCCAGACTTGAATCTCAGGATCAAGGTAGTTTACATCACTGAGCATACTGCCGCTGATTGCGAGATCCGGATCGCCGTCGTGATCGTAGTCTCCCCAGTCCATGGCCGTAAAGGCCAGACCGGGCAGTCCCACATCAGTTTCCGTAAAGTGTCCTCCACCTTCATTGCGATACAGTATCGTATAAAAAGCCCCTGTATCACTTACCCCCGAATAGACAAGATCAAGGTCGCCGTCCCGGTCATAGTCAGCCCACGAGGCATCCCCCAGCACCAGCGGCCTGAACGGCACGTCAATCGAAACGAATTGACCCTGCTCGTTGCGATACAGCGCCGCTGCCAATTCGTCTGCCGTTCGAAACCCCGCCATAAAGAGATCTTCATCCCCGTCGCCATCAAAGTCTACTGCCTCCAACACACCTCCGTAAAGTCCGATAAATGAAGTGCTGACGCGAGAAAATGAATGATCCCCTGTATTCCTGTACAGATGCGTCTGACCTTCGCGCGGTCGCGTGTCAAATCCAGCCCCGCTGTGGGCGATACCAGTAACCGCAAAATCCACTGCGCCATCACCGTCAAAATCAGTCCAGACTACATTGCTGAAGCGCAACCCGGTGCCAAACCCCCGCTCAGTGTATGACCGTGCATGAATACCACTGATCCACCGGTAGTCCGAACCACTCAGTGCGGTGTATGAGTACGGTTCAAACGGTGGACGATTGGCTGAATTGCCGGAGCCCAACACATCCATATCTCCATCCCCGTCAATATCGGCCAAGGCCACGTCCCCGTAATTCAGTTCAGTGAGATCCGGCCGCACAATCGTAAATGTAAAGGGCTGCTGGGCTATTGCAATGCTAGCATCCATCACCAACGAAAACGCAAAGCAAGTCGCAAACGCCCGTAATGGAAGTGACATCCAATCACGGTCAGTTAATTGATGCAGAAAACCAATCATGGGTGGCAGCTCCGCTGTCGGTAAGCGCTCATTGGGGTGCCAGCCCTAGCGCTACACGCGTGCGGTCCCACAAGATGATCAAGTCCACCCCGACCTCACGTGATTCAAAGGCAATGGTAAACACCTCGTAACTCTGGTCCATTTGCGTTGCCGGTACCCTGACCCGCAATACATCTTCGCTTTCGTCGTATTGTGCAGTGCCGTTCTGCCCAAGACCCCGGTTAAAAATAATCGTCCACTCCGCCAGACCTGGTACGCTGAATAGGGAATATGTACCGGCCTGGAGCACCTCCCCGCCGACACGCACGTCCCTGGTTAGGGTGATTTCGGTGGCCTCGTTGGCCGCCGTGCGCCACAATTCATCAAAAGGGACCAGTTCCCCGAAGATTTCGCGACCCCGCCTGCGCGGTGAACTGTAGTGCACCTTCACATACGCGTCCCCCACACGGGTGCGCGCCAGCTGCATCGGGCTCAGCCTGCGTTCCGGCGCCGGTACATGGGGTACATCCCAGTCCTCTGGGAAGAGTGATGTGTCCAAGCCAGGAATGATTTTCAAGGCATTCTTGTAATACACCTTGCGCAGCACTTCATCCGGAAGATTTAATCCATACATAGTCCACCAAGCATGTCGCTTGCGGTAGTATGGGAAGAATTCGTCAGCCGTCTCAAACACGCGGAAATACGTGTGATACTCCACAGGATTCCAGGAATCCTTGCCCATCAGAACACGGTCCTGATAGTCAATCAGCCATTGCCGCGCGGTGTGCGGCTGCCGGCCAAGCTCAGCCACCACAGCACCTAGCTCCGTGTACACGTTAGGATACTCGTCCAGAAGTTCGCCGAGCCGGCCTAGATTGTTGCCGTACCATCCCAAGTGCGCATTAATAAAAATCGTCTCAGGGTGCTTGCGAAACACATTCCACTGCTCAGCAATGAGTTGCTCCCAGGACGGCTCTGGATCCCGCTTGCGGTTCGGCCGCTCCTTTAGCTCAAACCAGCGTTCGTTGTAGCGATCCTGCGGCAACCAGAACGGTGCCGGATCAGCTGTGTGAATGAGGACCGGAATGCCCAGCTCGCCGCATTTGGCCCAGATGGGATCCAGCCGCGGATCATCTGTTGCCAGCCGATTTCCGTCTGCATCAAAGACGCTCATACCCAGATTCTTGAAGATCTTGAGCCCGCGCGCGCCGTTTTGCACATCCCGCTCGAGTTGTGCGGCGGCGGCTGGTCCAAAATCCGGCTCGTCGATTCGTGCAAAATCGACATTGGCGAAGTGCACAAACCGCCCGGGGGCATGCCGCTCCGAGTTTTGCACCTTGCTCAACAGTTCGTCTCCACTGCCACCGCTCAAATTGACCATCACGACCATATTCAAAGCATCCATGTCGGCCACAATTCGGGCGATATCTTCGGAGGAAGCCGTGGCAAGCCGCCACTGGTGGCTGTGTGCATCCACAAATGGATACTTCGCCTCGGTAATAGGATGCTCATCCACAACCAGCGTAGATACAGGAGCATAATCCTCCCATTGCATTTCTTGGGCCAAAGCGGCCGCTGTGGACAGCAAGACAGACAGATAACATAAAAGTAGCGTGCGCATTACTAAGGATCAGGAGGTAGCGTGCCAGTGTGATGTGTGCGCTAATTGTGCAGCCGCTTCGTCAGGGCGGCAGGAATTCCGCGCCCCCAGTATACGCCTGCACAAAACATGCGTTGCCCGGCAACCCGATCCCGTACGATCCGGTAAAAGAATTAATGTATCATCGCTGCCGCTGATGTGTACTCCCCCTGCCGAACGGCCCTTCCAACTTTGTGCTCCGTTTCAACCGTTCGGAGATCAGCCAGCGGCGATTGAAGGACTCACGGAAGGGTTGCAGCATGGTGAGCAGCACCAGACTCTTCTTGGCGTTACCGGCTCGGGCAAGACATTCACGGTCAGCAACGTCATCCGGAATATTGGCAAACCAACGCTGGTAATGAGTCACAACAAGACACTCGCCGCACAACTGTATGCTGAATTTCGCCAGTTCTTTCCGAACAACGCTGTTGAGTTCTTCATTTCCTACTACGATTACTACCAGCCGGAAGCCTATATCGTACGCTCGGACACGTACATCGAAAAGGACATGTCCATTAATGATCGTATTGATCGCTTGCGACTTCGGGCTACAAGTGCTTTGGTTTCGGGCCGAAAGGATGTGATTGTGGTCGCGAGCGTATCCTGCATCTATGGACTGGGGTCGCCACAGGAATACAAATCCCGAATTGTGCAGGCCACTACCGGACAACAGATTACGCGCAATGATTTGCTCTCGCAACTGGTCAATATTTTCTATCGGCGCAACGACACCGATTTCTCCCCTGGCGAATTTCGGGTGCGCGGTGACCTTGTGGACGTTTTTCCGGCTTACTTGGAAGATCACGCCTACCGCATCGAACTCTGGGGAGATGAAATCGAAAGGGTAAGCCTTATCAATCCGCGTACAGGATCTTCGCTGGGGCAAGTTGAATACCTGACTATTTATCCGGCTCGCATCTTTGTGACGCCTGACGAACAGATTGAACGTGCGGTGTCTGCCATCGAAGAAGAGCTGCTCTGGCGCCTCGCACACTTGCGCGAAGAAGGGCTGCTGCTCGAAGCGCAGCGTCTCGAACAGCGCACACGCTTCGACGTAGAGATGATACGGGAGTTGGGCTATTGCTCCGGCATCGAAAACTACAGTCGCCATATGACCGGTCTGCCGGAAGGTCAACGCCCCTACTGCCTGATGGACTACTTTCCGGACGACTTCTTGCTCGTGGTGGACGAAAGCCACGTGACGATTCCGCAAGTACGTGCCATGTACAACGGGGACCGGGCCCGCAAATTGACACTGGTAGAGCATGGCTTCAGGCTGCCGTCCGCGCTTGACAACCGACCCATGACCTTTGAAGAATTCGAAGGCCGCCAGCGGCAGGTCATCTTTGTCAGTGCCACGCCAGGCGACTATGAATTCGAAAAGTGCGGGGGCGCATTCGTCGAACAAATAATCCGCCCCACCGGCATCCCGGATCCGGAGGTGCTGGTACGCCCCAGCGAAAACCAGATAGACGACTTGCTCGCCGAAATACGGTTAGTCGCCGTGCGGAATGAACGCGTACTGGTTACAACACTCACCAAACGCATGGCAGAGGACCTCACAGATTACTTGGATTCATTCAGCATTCGAGCCCGCTATCTCCACTCGGATATTGACGCTCTGACCCGCGTTGAACTGCTGCGTGATCTGCGGCTGGGCGCTTTCGACGTACTTATCGGTGTGAATCTTTTGCGTGAAGGGCTGGACCTCCCCGAGGTATCACTTGTGGCAATTATCGATGCCGACAAGGAAGGGTTCCTGCGCAGTGACCGATCTTTGATTCAAACCGCAGGTCGGGCCGCCCGTAACATTAACAGCAAGATCATCCTCTATGCGGATCGCGTTACGGGCTCCATGCAACGCATGCTGGATGAGACGCGCCGACGGCGGGAGATCCAACTGGCCTATAACAAGAAGCACGATATCATTCCGCGTACCGTGACCAAGGATCGCGACACCATTTTGCGCGGTACGGTTATCGCTGAGGAGAATCAGCCGGAAGGACTGGTAGCCTCCCGGCACCCGGTAGACATGCCGGTTGCTCCGGCCACACTTGATGATCCGCTTCTCAACCTCCTCAGTGACAAAGAAAAACAAGAGCTTATCCAGCAGATGCATGCGGAAATGCTAGCCGCCGCCGAAGAAATGAATTTCGAACGCGCGGCAGAACTGCGCGACAACATCGCCAACGCTAAAGCTTCCATGGATGCACGCGCGGAACCGTAATCAAGTGCGCTTATTTAAGGTTGTTTGCAGAATAATCACAGCCATGAAGAAAGATCTTCATCCCAAATATAAGCTGATCACAGTGCGCCTGGCGGACGGGACCGAGTTTCAGACCCGCTCCACCATGAAAGCCGACACGTACATATCGGAAGTTGACAGCACAAACCATCCGTTTTATACCGGGCGTCGTCAGTATGTCGATACTGCCGGGCGCGTCGAAAAATTCCACCGCCGTTACGGTAAGAAAGGGTCCTGATTTAGCATTGCATTGGCCGCTCGCGCCTAGCCTGCCCCGGGAGTCTCCAAGTCCGGCTTCTGCAGATATGCATTACTCACTGAGGCTACAATTCTAGCCTTTGCCCGCTGCGTTGCCATGCTGGACACCGTAAAAATCATCACGACCAAGCGCAATGGTGAAACACTCTCGGATGAGTCCCTTGCGGCATTGATTGAGGCCTACACGTGCGGGCAGGTACCGGATTACCAGATGAGTGCCTTCCTGATGGCCGCGTTCCTGCGCGGCATGGATGCCCGTGAAACGACGACGCTTACTGGTTGCATGCTGCGCTCCGGCAAAGTGCTTGATTTTGGAGGTGCTTCCGGCCGAACGGTCGACAAGCACTCCACTGGTGGTGTCGGAGATAAGATTTCGCTGAGTCTGGCTCCCATTGCGGCGGCCTGTGGCGTGCGGGTACCCATGATTGCCGGACGTGCCCTTGGGCATACAGGGGGCACGGTCGACAAGCTGGAATCAATCCCGGGCTACAGCACACGCGTGAGCCCGAACCAGCTCCACAGGCAACTCGACGAATTAGGTGTGTTTATGATCGGGCAAACCGACGAGATCGCCCCGGCAGACCGGTTATTGTATGCACTGCGTGATGTTACGGCAACTGTAGACTTTGTGCCCTTTATCACAGCTTCCATAATGAGCAAGAAGCTCGCCGAAGGGCTTAACGGACTCGTGCTGGATGTCAAAAGTGGGCGTGGCGCATTCATGCAAACGGAAAGAGAAGCACGCCACCTGGCCGAAATGCTTGTATCGGTGGGCACACGCTTCGGTACACCTACGGTTGCCTGGCTGACCGACATGAATATACCCCTCGGCAGAACGGTCGGCAACTGGCTGGAGGTGGAAGAGAGCATCGCCTGCCTGTGTGGTCAGGGCCCCGAGGATGTGATGAGTCTCACGCTGCAGTTGTGTGGAGAAATGCTCGTGCTGGCAGATCTGGCGGATTCCCCGGACAGTGGCGTCCAATTGGCACGAAATGCAGTGGAATCCGGACGGGCTTTGGATATATTCGCCACGCTTGTGGCGGCCCAAGGCGGAGACACCTCGGTTATCGAGAATCCATCGCGCCGCCAGCGTACATGCTTGCCACAGGTGGTACGTGCACCGGAGATGGCGGACCGCTTCGTGACCGACCTTGACGCACGGATACTTGGGATCGCTGCTACAGAAATGGGGGTTGGCCGAACAGTTAAGGAAGACCTTGTAGACCCCGAGGCCGGTATTGTGCTCCACAGGAAGCCCGGGGATGCGGTGCAGCCAGATGAACCGCTGGCCAGTTTCTATACCCGCAAGACTGGACTGTCCGCACAATTCGAACAGGCGATTTTGAGCGCTTACTCGTTTGGGAATCAAGCACCGCCCAGCCGCAGTGTGCTCATTGACCGGTTCACCGATACGGGGTGGTCCAACGCAGCATAATACATGCATCTTTCAGGGCAGAACTTACGTTAATGGCGTTAGTCGGTATATTTTGACTTGCCTTAACTGAAGATTACCGCTGCCATGGCTTTGTGGACCCGCTTCAAGCGACTGATTCGTTCGATATTCGGGGGTGCGATTTCATCACTTGAAAACCCCCGCCTCATACTGGAACAGAATATTCGGGAACTCAACGAACAGGTCCCGAAAATGAATGAGAACATTGCAACCGTCAAGGCCAATGTTATCCTGCTCCAAAAAGAGGAACGCAAATCCCGCGGCCAAGTGGACATGTTGGCCTCCAAGATCAAAGCTGCACTACAGGGCGGTCGGGAGGACCTGGCCCAGCAACATGCCTTGCGTCTCGAAGCAGCCCGAACCCAATTTGAAAAATCCAAGGAGCAGCTGGCCTACGCCTCAGCGGCCTACGACAAAGCGCAACAGGTCAAGAAAGTTTTTATGCGGGAGCGCCAGCGCAAGATCGACGAGGCACAAGAGGCGATGCGGGCGCACGAAAGAGCCAAATGGCAGTCGGAAATCGCAGATGCTCTGGAGCAGTTTGAAATAGCAGGCATCGACAACACGCATCAGGAAATGATTTCGCGTCTGGATCAGGAAACGGCGAAGAACGAGGCGCGTATGGAAATGGCACTGGATTCGGTGGATGCGGGCGCGCTAAAACTGGAGGAGGATGCAGAGAGCTTCCGCGCGGCTGAAATTGTGCGGCAGATGAAAATCGAAATGGGACTCGAGAAGGAAGAGCAAAAGCCGACACTGACCCGTTTAAATCTGGATGAATCGGACGCAGGCAACCGTACTATTGGCCGCAGTCAGGTTAGTTGATTATGCCGGCAGAGGAACGGGAAAGACTGAAGGAACAGGAAAAGGCACACCTGCGCGAGCTTATGCGCCTTAAACGCATGGCTCGCCGGGCACGGCACACAAGAGAGGTAGGGAAGGCCTTGAGCGAAATATCCGGCGCGATGGAAGAGGTCCTGGGGACGCACAGCGAGATGGTGACGCGAATAACGCGCGAGGCTGCACTAAGCGAAGCCCGCCTGGATATAGCGTTGGAGAATGTGCCGGAGACGCTTACCCCATTGCGGGAAGCGGGGAGGTCTCCGCAACCGAAGATGCCGGATCTTCCCGCGCAGTCCGAGGCGCCGCCTGCAACCAAGACCATCGGTCCACATCTTCACACACGAAATTCAGAGAACGATCCAGCGTAACGGTGCGGCTGAGACGGGGCAATGAAAGAGGGTGAGATCAATTACAATAAGGAGGTCTTTCTGCATCCGTGGAATCTTGCATTTCTGATTGCGGCCATGGCCACGGCCTTTGGCGTCAGTTTGCTGCCTTGGCAGGGCAGTGAAACGCTTTTTGAATCGCTACTCATATTCACATTTGCGCTGGAGCTGCTCATCTTGGGCTATGTGCCCCGGCAGAAGCGTTTCCGGCGCATTGTCGATGCGAAATATGCAGCGGAACGGGCGAAGCCTCCTACGCAGCGAGAAATGTACCGCCAACTAAGCCGGGTCAGTCAGCGCCGATACGTGCGACTGCGCGATCTCCAAAAAACCATCGAGAACAACTACCGTAAATTCAGCTATGCCTCCCAGGGACTTTTAGAAAGTCATGCCGGCAAGATCGATGGGTTGCTTAATTCGTGTCTGTCCTTAATGTACCAGCAAGAACGCCACGTCATGTTCGGACAGCAGGTGCAGGAGCAGGAACTTCTAACCGATATGGCCGCCCTACGCACGGCAATGGAACAGGACTCCGAGCGAATCCGAAACATCAAAGCTCGTCGGATGAAGGTGCTCGAGCAGCGGCTGGACCGCTTTAAGAAGAGTCAGGAACAACTCGAAATCATTGACGCGCAAGTAGCAACCATTGAGGATGTTGTCAAATACATCCATGAGCAGTCCATGACATTGCGCAACCCCGAGGAAATCACCTATCAGCTGGATCTATTGCTCACTGAGGTGGAGGACACAGAAGCCTCGGTCAGCCAGATCGAGTCGGTCTTCGGTCCCACAGGGGACGTCCAATTGGTTGAAGACGAAAAGGAAAACTGGACCAAGCCGGCTGCAAGCCTGCGGGCCCGTATCTGAGTCGGTCAGCGCTCAGATAGCCCATTGGGGGCCTTGAACATGTCCGTCGTTGTAATCATTGCAATGTTGGGCCTGAGTGCCTTCTTCTCGGGTTCGGAAATCGCATTCATTGCGGCGGACCGCCTGCGCGTCGAAATGAAGGCGCGCCAACAAGGGCTTGTTGGACGACTCGTCATTGCCTTCTTCAAGCGACCAGCCCGTCTGCTCACCACTACGCTTGTCGGCAATAACCTGGCCTTGGTCGTCTATTCAACGTTTATGGCTTTGGTACTGCATAGCCCGCTGCACGCGCTTCTCGCACCGGAAACCGGTGTCTTTTCCGAAAGCGGCTTGCTCGTGGCACAAACACTGGTCGCGGCGCTTCTCGTGCTGCTAATCGGGGAAATCATCCCCAAGACCATCATGCGCGAATGGTCGGACCGGATAGTGTTCCTGCTCGCCGTACCACTGGCGATTACCTACTTTCTGCTACTGCCCCTGATTCTGCTGACCGGCTGGACATCACAACTCCTGCTCAAGCTGCTGGGTGCAGAACGCGTACCCTTCTCCCAGTTTCCGCGCCGCGCGTTCGAGCGTGTGATCGAAGAGAACCTCGAAAGAGGCGCCCTGGATCTTGACGCTGAGGAGACTGAAATACTCAGCAACGTGTTTGAACTGCACACGAAACGGGTCAAGGAATCCATGACGCCACGCACAGAAATAGTAGCCGTGGCCGAAGACACCTCCCTAGAGAATTTTCGCAAACAATGTATCGAGAGCGGCTATTCGAAGGTACCCGTGTACCGGAACAACATAGACACGATCGTGGGTATTGCGTTCGCATACGACCTCTTCAATGCGCCAAGGTCACTCACCCAAATGATGCGTCCGGCCAAGTTCGTACCCGAGTCCAAGCCTGCCAAGGACCTGCTTCAGGAATTCCGGGACACCCGAAGTTCGATTGTAATTGTGATTGACGAGTACGGAGGCACCGCCGGGCTGATTACACGGGAAGACTTGCTGGAAGAACTCTTTGGAGATATTCAGGACGAGTTTGATTCGGACGATATCATTATGCACCAGACCAATGCGCACACTTACGTCCTCAGCGGCCGCGCGGAGCTTGACGAGCTGAATGAAAAATTCGAGCTGCTACTGCCGTCAGGCGACTACGAAACCATTGCAGGATACATTCTCGAACGATGCGGCACGATCCCTGACGCGCACGAAACCATCGAATGCGACAGAAACAAGATTACGATCCTGCAGGCCGCACGTAATCGGATCGAACTCGTTCGCCTGGTCACAGCCGGATAATTCTGGACCGAACTACGACTCTTCCGCCTGGTCTTCTCCACCGCCGATAGCGGTACGCATTTGCGTATCCGCCTGGATGTTGCGCAGATTGTAATAGTCCATAATACCCAGCTGTCCGTTGCGGAAGGCCTCGGCAATGGCTGTTGGAACCATGGCTTCCGCCTCGACAACGCGCGCACGCGCCTCCTGAACCCGCGCAACCATTTCCTGCTCCAGCGCTACCGCCGCCGCACGCCGCTCTTCTGCTTTTGCCCGGGCCACCTGCAGATCCGCTTCCGCCTGATCCGTTTGCAGCTTGGCGCCAATATTTTCACCTACGTCCACATCCGCGATATCGATGGAAAGAATCTCGAAGGCCGTCCCGGAATCCAGTCCTTTGGCCAACACCGTCTTGGAAATGATGTCGGGATTCTCCAGTACCTCGGCATGAGAACCGGAAGAACCAATCGTGGAGACAATGCCCTCGCCTACACGCGCAATAATGGTCTCCTCACCAGCCCCGCCCACCAATCGCTCAATGTTGGCGCGAACGGTCACACGGGCCACCGCTCGCAACTGAATACCATCCTTTGCGATGGCTGAAATTGGTGGGGTCTCGATGACCTTGGGATTGACCGACACCTGCACGGCTTCGAATACATCGCGTCCAGCCAAATCTATGGCAGTCGCCCGCTCAAACGGCAAATCAATGTCCGCCTTGTCAGCCGAAATCAGCGCATTGACTACCTGCTGCACATTGCCGCCCGCCAGATAGTGTGCTTCAAGCTTGGGAGTCTCGACGGTAATGCCGGCCTTATGTGCAGTAATGAGCGGCTTTACGATGCGATCGGGTGGTACGCGCCGCAGCCGCATGCCTACAAGATCACGAAACAGTTTCAGACGAACACCGGAAAAAATCGCAGTTATCCAGAGCCGCACCGGGACAAAGTAAAGGAGCAGCATCAGGCCGAGGACGACCACGACAATCAGCACAACGCTGCCTAAGCCAAGTAAGTCTTGCATTAGTGTCTAATAATGAGTTATGCGGCCAGATAAGGGCCGCGGCTACCTCCCTCTTTGGAGATCAGTCGAACATCCATTATACGGATGGCCTTCGAAAAGGACTTGCACATGTCATATACCGTCAGGGCGGCTACTGCTACTGCCGTTAGGGCCTCCATTTCGACACCGGTCCGGCCAACTGACGTGGTCTCGGCCCGAATATCCACCGCATGATCGACATCGCACAGCTCGAACTTAAGGTCTACTGCATCAAGCAATACAGGATGGCACAGCGGAACCAGACGGCTGGTTTCCTTCGCTCCCATTATTCCGGCCACTTCGGCTGTAGTAAGCACATCCCCTTTTGTCGCGTCCCCGGCCACAAGCGCCTGAAAAGCCTCGCCGCCCAAAACTACGCGCCCCGCCGCCACGGCCCGACGTGGCGTAACCTGCTTGGTGGACACGTCAACCATGTGCACGCCGCCGTCAGGCTTGAGGTGTGTAATCGCAGGCAAAGTAGTAGTTGGCAAGCTGACTCATTTAGTAGTAACGCATACTCCACGTCGCGGGTTGCGTTGAAGCGAACCGTTAGCATCCGCTCGAGGTATATCGTATTCTTCTGATGGACCGCATGTCCGACCCAAATTGAAACCGGCTTAGGTCCACCTCTTCTCCCTGACGATTTAATCCTGTTTTGACAATGCCTGAAGACCAGCATCCCATGACTATTTGCGGGCTTGTAAATAAAGGGCTCGCAGGATATTCCGGCCTTACATCATCAGTCAAGCGTGACGGAAAATGGATTGACACCACTGCGGAAGATTTCGTGACCGGCCTATATGCCTTCGCGGCAGGCTTGTACGATTTGGGGGTCAGGAAAGGCGACCGTGTGGCGCTGCACGCTGAAAACAGCACAGAATGGCTGATTATCGACCAAGCACTGCTTCGCATTGGTGCAGTGACAGTGCCCATCTACACGACACAGCCGGTCGATCAGATACGCCACATCGTAAATGATGCAAAAGTTCGCGGATATATAGTATCCACTTCGGATCTTTTTTCCAGCTGTCCTCCGGACTTGGGTTCCGTACCATCCATGGACTGGATGCTGGGCATTTTTGGCCGCCATGCCGACGGCATGTTGACCTATGAGGAGGTACTCGTTCGGGGCCACAAATGTCTGGCGAACGATCCCGGCCTCGTCAGCCGGTGCGAAAGTGAAATCCGCGGCGAGGACCTGGCGACGCTATCGTACACCTCAGGTACTACGGGCGTGCCCAAGGGAGTCATGCTGACGCATGCGAATATTGCCACCAATGTAGTGGCACTTATGGAACGGCTTCCGTTTGAGCCGCCCTGCACAATGCTGTCATACTTGCCACTCTCCCACTCATTGGAGCGGCTGGCTACAATCTTGTACCTGTATATGTCCTGTCCGATCTACTTTGTGGAAAACTTTCTCGAGATCGCGGACGACCTTAAGACAGTCCGCCCGGTACACATGACCACTGTGCCGCGCCTCCTCGAAAAAGTGCATTCCGGAATCATGAACAAGGCGGAAGAGGCCACCGGGCTTAAAGGCAAGCTGGCACGCTGGGCATTCGGACGAGCCAACCGTTACAACTTGACCAATCCTGACCAAGGCCTGGCCCACCGGCTGGCCGATAAACTGGTCTACAGCAAGGTTCGTGACCGGGTCTTTGGAGGGAACTTGCAGGTACTTACCAGCGGCGGTGCGGCCCTCTCGCCGGCCGTACAGAGCTTCATCAATGCCCTCGGCATCATATGCGGTCAGGGGTACGGACTGACCGAAACCGCACCCGTTATTTCCCTATACGAAGAAGCGGACCTGCGTCCAGGATCCGTGGGGCGTCCCATCCGGGACGTTGAAGTCAAAATTGCCGACGATGGCGAGATACTCGCGCGTGGTCCCAATATCATGCGTGGCTATTACAACATGCCGGAAGAAACCGCTGCAGTAATGAGTAAAGGCGGGTGGTTTCACACCGGCGATATCGGAACCCTGAAGGACGGACATATTTACATAACCGACCGCAAAAAGCAGCTCTTCAAGCTTTCAACGGGCAAATATGTCGCTCCCACCCCCATCGAGGTGGCACTGGCGGAGAATCCGCTGATCGAACACGCCGTAGTCCTCGGCGAAGACCGCAAGTTTTGCGGCGCTCTCATCGTTCCAGATCGTCAAGGCGTGATGCAGCAGTTTGGTGGGGATCTTTCTCCACAAGAGTTACACAACCAATTGGAAGCCGCTATTGCTGCAGCCAATGAAGGGCGTCCACCGTGGGAGCAAATCAAAAAGTTCAGCCTAGTCTCCGAATCGTTCACGATCGATACCGGCGAATTGACTCCCACTATGAAGGTCCGCCGAAAGGTAGTCTACAAGAAATACCGGAATCTGATTGACGAGCTGTATTCGCAGTAAGGCAACAGTTACAATTAATGCCGCTTCTGACCTCTAGACGTGCATACTGGTGACCTGCCTAACGTTGCCTTGTTATCGCGTTCGCCTTTTCCACGCGGTAGACTCAATCGATTTGATCAATCTTAATGATCACAATGGAATTCAGTCTCAAGAAGTATGGTATTGATGTCCGTGATGTCCGGCGTAATGTAGTGCCCGCAGTGCTGTATGAAGACGCACTGCGCAATGAACCCCCAGCTTCCATTACCAAGAGCGGCGCCCTTGCGATTATCTCTGGACAGAAGACGGGACGCAGTCCTCGCGACAAGCGCATTACCAAGAACCCGGAAAGCGCCGACAACATCTGGTGGGGATACATCAACTTGCCTATTGATGAACACACATTTGAAATCAACCGGGAACGGGCACGTGACTACCTGAATACCCGCAGCTGGCTATATGTGGTTGACGGATATGCCGGCTGGGATACGCGATATCGTATCAAAGTGCGGATCATCTGCGAGCGGGCTTACCATGCCCTGTTCATGCGCAACATGCTCATTCGCCTGAGCGATGAAGAGCTGGCGGCCTTTGGTGAACCCGATTATGTCATTTACAATGCGGGAAGGTTTCCGGCTAATCGCCACACCACCTACATGTCTTCGAAAACGAGCATCGACATCTCATTTGAGGACCAGGAAATGGTGATTTTGGGCACCGAGTATGCCGGCGAAATGAAAAAGGGCGTGTTTACGATCATGCACTACCTCATGCCGCGCTCCGGTGTGCTTTCCATGCACTGCTCGGCCAACGAGGGCCCGGCGGGAGATGTAACCTTATTCTTCGGACTCTCAGGCACGGGCAAAACAACACTATCGGCGGATCCGAGACGAAGCCTGATTGGAGATGACGAACATTGCTGGACCGATGAAGGCATCTTCAATATTGAAGGCGGCTGCTATGCAAAAGCTATTGACCTGACCAGAGAACAAGAGCCGGAGATCTATGACGCCATCCGCTTCGGGACCGTACTGGAAAATGTGGTTCTTGACCCGACGACCCACGCGGTCGACTACACCAATACGTCACTTACCGAAAATACCCGGGCCTGCTTTCCGATTGAGTATATCGACAATGCCAAGGTTCCATGCATGGGGGGACATCCAGACAACATTATATTCCTCACGTATGACGCCTTTGGAATTCTGCCCCCAGTGTCACGCCTTACACCGGCACAGGCCATGTTTCATTTCATCAGCGGCTATACGGCAAAAGTGGCCGGCACCGAGGTGGGTATCAGCAAACCGGAAGCTACATTTTCAGCCGGCTTTGGCGCGGCCTTTCTGGTCTGGCATCCGGGCAAGTATGCCACACTTCTTGCGGACAAAATGCGCGCGTATAAAACCCAGGCGTGGTTAGTGAATACGGGCATGGTCAGCGGAGTGTACGGACAGGCGAACCGGATCAGTCTGCGACATACGCGGGCCATAATTGATGCAATTCACGACGGCAACCTGCTTGAAGTGCCCACGGTAAGCGATCCTATCTTCGGCTTTGAGGTGCCTGCGGCGTGCCTTGGAGTTCCTTCCGAGCTCCTGATCCCAAGTAATGCCTGGCACGACACCCTGGCATACAAGGAGGTAGCCAAGCAGCTCGTGACCCTGTTTGTTGATAACTTTGCCAAGTATGCCCCCGGGTGCCCGGCCGAAGTGGTGGCAGCGTGCCCGGTAATTCCTGTCGAAGGTTAACCGTTACCTCCGCCCTGAAAACCACCTCATGTACGATGTCGCACATTTGGCCGCCAAGGCCGCGTGCCTGCGCGCGGCCGCCGAGCCCTTTGCCGTGGCGACAGTGGTCCGGACAGACGGCTCCACGTATCGGCAGCTTGGGGCCCGTATGCTGATCCTTGAGGATGGATCCACGCTTGGCTTGATCTCAGGGGGCTGTTTGGAGGAAGAAATCGCGCGTGAAGCCGAGCTTGTGATGGCCTCGGGCACCGCTGTACTGCGCTCGTATGGTCTGGAAGACACGGAGAATATTGCAGGGTTCGGGACGGGATGCAACGGGCGCGTGGATGTACTGATCACGTGCGGTGGAGAAGCCTTGGCACAGCTTGAAACACCATTGGCGCAGCGCACTGCGGGTGTATTGGCACAATGCTTTGGCGGCAGCATGCCTTTGGGAAGATTTCATTGGTTTGATGGTGCGTACAACTCTACAACCGATCACTCGCAGGATGATCCATTTCCTGATCCGGTACGCCAAGCTGTATCGACTGTGTTGGGCTCACAGCGCTCCAAGGTGATGCAACTGCCCGGACTGGACATCCTCATCGAGTATGTGCAGCCGCCTGTTCGTCTGGTCATTTGTGGATCCGGACCCGATGTCCAACCCCTGGTTCACCTGGCCAAAGTGTTGGGGTGGCCAGTCGTCGTAGTCAGCCACCGGCCAGTTACCAGGCTGGAAGCGCAGTTTCCGGAGGCCTCAGAACATGTCTTTTTGATGCACGCATCTCAGATTCGCCGGCACGTTGCACTGGATTCCCGCACGGCTGTGGTGATAATGAACCACCATTTGGAACGTGACCGCATGATGCTTGCGCAACTTTTGAATTCTGAAGCCGGGTATCTCGGGATTCTGGGACCGCGTGCACGCACGGATGAGCTCATGGCCGAAGCTCGCCACCACGGGGCACATGCCGACGCGCTGGATCGCGTGTTCGGACCGGCGGGCCTTGACACTGGGGCAGAAACACCGGAAGAGATCGCCCTGGCAATCTGTACCGAAATCCTGACAGCAATGAACGGGCGGAAGGGCCGGTTCCTGCGCGACGGCAAGGGTGCCATCCACGCCTGGTAGACCTCACGCGCGGCCCGTGGCCAACAAATACAAAACGGCCATCCGGACAGCTACACCGTTGGTCACCTGATTCAAGATCACTGCGCGCTCGTGATCGACTACGTCACTGTCTATTTCCACACCTCGGTTCACGGGCCCCGGATGCATGACAATGAGCTCTTGGTGGCGCTTCATGTGCTGCAGGGTAAGGCCGAAGGTCGCGTTGTATTCGCGCAGCGAAGGGATCAGGCTTGTTCCAAGTCGCTCCTGCTGGATGCGTAGCGCCATAGCCACATGGCAGCCATTGAGCGCCTCGTCCAAGCTGCTCGTAAGTCGCACCCCCAACTCCTCTACACCCGCAGGCATAAGCGTGCGCGGGCCACATATCGTGACTTTGGCGCCAAGTGTGGTCAGGGCAAAAATGTTTGAGCGTGCCACGCGGCTGTGAGCCATATCCCCGATAATGGACACACGTAGCCCGTTGAAGTCTGGAAAATGCTCACTCATTGTAAACAGGTCGAGCAGTGCTTGCGTGGGGTGCTCATGTGCTCCATCCCCAGCATTGATGACTTGGGCTCCAATGCGCTGCGAAAGAAAGTGCGCCGCCCCGGGCGAACTGTGCCGAATAACGGCCAGATCAACCTTCATGGCCTCGATGTTGCGCACGGTATCCAGCAGCGTTTCACCCTTGGATAATGATGAGCCCGAAGTTGAAAAGCTGATGGTCTCAGCCGACAAACGTTTTTCCGCCAGTTCAAACGAAATGCGAGTACGCGTTGAAGGCTCAAAGAACATGTTTGCGACTGTAACGCCGCGTAGCGTCGGCACACGCCGGATGGGACGCTCAAGCACTTCCCTGAATTCACGTGCTGTCTTGAGGATCAGCTGGATTTCAGCTGCACTGTAGGTGGAGAGGCCCAGCAGGTGACGGTGCTGCAGCTCCTGGAGCGGAGGCTCAGTGAAATCGATAGTTGATCCCATATCAAGTGGTCATGAAATGGAATATGCCTGCTAACATCCCGATATCTCCTGGCGCCCGACGAGCCATACACCTTCCCGATCATCGATTTCATGCAGGCGCACCTGAATCTCCTCCCCGACAATGGTTGGCACCGTTCGTCCGACCATATCGGCCCGAATTGGCAATTCATGGTGCTCGCGATCAATCATCACCAGGAATCGAATTCTGGCCGGACGTCCAAGATCAATGAGTGCATCCATGGCCGCCCGCGCCGTCCGCCCAGTATACAACACATCATCTATCAACACGACCTGACGGTCACTGACATCGAACGGCACATCGGTCACACCCAAGGTGTGCAGCCGGTTGCGGCGGTGAATGTCATCGCGATACATGGTGACATCCAAAGCACCGAGGGGCAAGACCGTATCTTCTGCTTCCATAATCTTGGTCTGAAGGCGCTGGGCCAGAAATACTCCGCGGGTTTGCATCCCGATCAGCGCCAAAGGATGCTTTCCTCCGACTTCGGGCTCGTAGTGTTCCATAATCTGGCGGGCCATTCGCGTGAGCGTGCGATCGAGGTCACGCTCATCCATTAGCTGCGCCTTAATTATGACATCGTTCACGTCCATGCGGCTAAAGTAACGGATTCACAGCCAACGTGTTACGTGTGAAACGTACACGTTGAGACTTTGCTCGCAACATGCCGAGCCGTATGCAGTTACCGGCTGACTGGGCCACACTCCGGCGTGGCACAGTGTTTATCCGGTTTGCGACCATGCACGTTTCCAGCCCGGTTTCATCTACGGCACTGCGCTATCTCGAGCCCATGGTAGTGTCGCGGCTCAAGAACATGGAGTTGCGGGCCCGGCTGGTTGTAGAAGGATTCATCACCGGACTGCACAAGAGTCCATACCATGGATTCTCGGTTGAGTTTGCGGAGCACCGCCCTTACAATCCGGGGGATGCCCTTCGCCATGTAGACTGGAAGGTCTTCGGCAAGACCGACCGTTACTATGTCAAGCAATACGAGGAGGAAACGAATCTCCGGCACTACGTAGTGCTGGACACATCCCCTTCCATGCATTTCCGGCATGCCGGACAGTTGTCCAAGCTCGAGTACGGCGCTTATCTCGCAGCCGCATTGCACTACCTTATGGTCAAGCAACGTGACGCTACGGGCCTAGTAGCCTTTGATGCGCAGGTGCACACCATGCTGCGCCCGGGCAGCACTATGACCTACTTGCGTGAACTGCTCCTGCAACTGGAACGACTGACTGCCGCGCCAAGCGAGGGACAAGAAACGTACGCGGCGCGAGCCTTGCACGAAGTGGCTGAACGGATTGCGCGGCGCTCACTGGTCGTGCTTATTTCTGACCTGTTCGAATCGGCCAATTCGCTTGAAGGTGTACTTCGCGCACTCCGGCATTTGCGACACCGCGGCCACGAAGTGCTCATTTTTCGCGTTCTGGAAACTGAAACAGAACGGTTGTTCAATCTACCCGATCATCCGGTTGTCTTGCGGGATATGGAGTCGGGAGCAGAAATGCCTCTTCACCCGGCACAGCTGAGAGACACATTCGTACGCCGAATGGCCGAGCAAAGCGAATTTTTCAGACGCCAATGTCTCGAACACGACATTGATTGCGTGGAGTTGGACACGGGCGCCTCATACGACAAGGCCCTCCTGGCCTATCTCAACAAGCGCAGAAACCTGCATTAGCCGGACAGCTTGGAGCCAACTGTCCGGGCCCAATCGCCCCGCCCTGGATGACAGATTCGAAGGCCATTGAACGAATCCGTGCGGCGGTTGCGCCTATCTTGCCCGAGGTCATACAGTGGCGGCGCGCGATTCACCGGTGTCCCGAACTCGCGTTCGAGGAGTTCGCAACCGCACATCTTGTACAACAAACGCTGTCCCGGCTGGGGCTCCCCGTACAGACTGGAATCGCACGTACAGGTGTCGTCGCATCCATACATGGCGCACAATCGGGCCCCACCGTTGTATTGAGGGCGGATATGGATGCGTTGCCCATCCAAGAAACCACTGGATTGGATTTTACATCCAGACATGAGGGACGAATGCACGCATGCGGGCATGATTTCCATACAGCGTCACTATTGGGGACCGCGCAGATATTGAACGAGCTGCGTGCGGATCTTCACGGAACGGTGCGCCTTGTCTTTCAGCCATCCGAAGAGGTGCTGCCGGGGGGTGCAGCATGCATGATTCGCGAGGGTGTACTGGACTCCAGGCCCGGCAAAACCGTGGTGGACGCAGCTTTTGCCCAGCATGTTATGCCCGGTATGCCAGCGGGCACGCTTGGCATACGTCCGGGTACATTCATGGCTTCGGCTGATGAAGTGTATGTCACCGTTAGGAGCAAGGGTGGACATGCCGGAATGCCGCACAACATCAAGGGAGATGTCGTCTTGGCCGCTTCACATGTAGTTGTCGCACTGCAGAGCGTAATCAGTCGAAATTGCCCCCCGGACGTACCAAGTGTACTGTCATTCGGAAAGGTAGTGGCAGATGGGGCTACAAACGTGATCCCTGATGCAGTGCGTTTGGAAGGTACGTTTCGGGCCATGGATGAGTCCTGGCGTTATCTGGCCCACAATATAATCCGGCGCGTCGCGACTTCAACCGCACAAGCCTTCGGTGCAACCGCCGATGTCGAGCTTCGCATCGGCTACCCGGCGCTTTACAATGACCCTGCGCTTACAGGCTTCGTACGGGACGCTGCCGAAGCCTATGCTGGTGAGGAAACCGTTATGGACGCAGACCTATGGTTTGCAAGCGAGGATTTTGCATATTTCCTGCAATCCTCCAAGGGCACCCTTTATACCCTGGGTGTCGGGAACTCCGGTCCGCTGCACACATCGCAATTCAACCCGGACGAAGAAGCCTTGAGTACCGGATGCGGATTTATGGCATACCTCGCCTGGAAATATCTTTCTGCATCAGATCAGATCGTGCAGTTGAGTTAGGGGCGAACCCTGCGATTGTACGCTACGTTCGCTATATTCGCGCTGCCTACTGTCATAACAGACGGCCTTGTAACATTGGCTGCCACATTCAGCTCATCGCCAATGGCAGAGACCAATAAAATAGATCGAGAGGCGCCGTCACTCAGTCGGCGCCTCTTTCAGACCGTAACCCTCAAGGGGCATCGCCTCGCAACGGTGGTTTTTATCGCCAACGTGTTGCTATTGATTATTACGGTACTGGCCGTTTCACTCACCCTGCTCATTAATTCCGCCGCTGGCCGCCGCGAACAGGCACGCTTTACAGCGGAACAGACTGCAAAACTGATTGCAGGCCAATTTGCAGACGTGGGCGAAATCTCTATTGCCAACGTTGCACGTATCGCGGATGAATCTCTTGATGGTCCGATGACTGCGCAGGCGTATGCTGCCGCGTATATGGTCAGTGCTGCGGCGGCCGCCGGCTACGACACTCTGCAAGTGATTGATATACTCACATCAATTGTAAATGAGACTGTTCTGGACGAGTTCTGGATTACGGACACATTGGCTTTTTCATATTTGACCAATGTGCGAAGCACCGATGGAAGTCTGGTGCCATTCGCTTTCGATCCGGATCCGGCAGTGCAGCCGCAGGCCTATAAATTCTACTCCTTGCTGGACGTACCCGTGGATTCTTTTGCATTTGTCACACAGCCAGCACAGGTTCGGGAAATTGACCCGAAGGTGTTCAAGTATGTAGGCACCAATGGTGTGGATCACCAGCGCATCGTGCAGGTGGGCAATGAACTGGTTTTTTCAAACGAAGAACTGCTCAGCCAAACACACGCAACTACAAGAACGGACGTATCCGCCGTAGTAGAGGGCAACTTGGCGTTCAATATGCGTGTCATCGGTGTCATTTTGGACCACTTCATGACCGCAGCCCAAGACGCAGGCTGGTCAGTTGCAGAAGTTGAGCGTCAACTGAACAGGATTGTTGCCCACACTGCCATCGGCGAAATCCTGATATCCAACCGAAGCGGCGATATATCTCATGTCGCCACTTCTTCTGGGGGCGAGCGTCCGTCCAGACTATTGTATGAAAGCGAATTAGACGAATTGTTCTCCGATCACTGGGTCGATCATCACAGCGGAGACAAGGTACATCGCGGCGACAGCAGTCAGTACAAGTATGTGACCGTGGCCCGTACAGAGAGCGAGTACATAGTTCAGGTCGGCTTGCCACTGGTAACGGGGGGAGGCAGTGGAAATATCCTTTACTTCGTCTATCAGGCCGAATCGGACGTGACAGTACAATATGGATATCCTGAAGCGCTCTGGTTTATTGACGACTCCCTGCAGCAAGTTTTGGCTGCGGCGGAATTTGAAGAGGGGCTTGATCAGTCAGCCGGAGCTTGGCGCACGCCCTATTACGAGCGATCTGACACGGTTGCAGGCCTTTACGAAGTAGCTATGGATTCGGGCGTGCCACAAAGCATAGCCCGCCTGGGTCTGTTTGAAGCAGCCTCACGCGGGATATGGTTAGCTGCTCCTGTATTTGTTGAGGACGTAAACCGAATCGGAGGCCTTGTCCTCTTTATCAATATGGATACGATCGCCGAGGGCATTTGGAGTGAAATACAGCAAACCGGAATTGTAACCTTTCTACTCCTCATTTTTACGGCGATCGCCACATTCTTTGGCTCACGTCTTCTTACGCAACCTATTGAAAGAATTGCCGATGCGGTCCGGTTCGTCGAAACTGGCGAGCAGCCAGATTATGACCTGATTGCCCCCGTGGCCGCGCGTGCCGACGAAATCGGCTCCCTCGCCCGCGTGTTCCAAGAAATGTCTATACAAGTCTTCAACCGTGAGGAAGTACTCGAGGCGCTGGTGTCCGAGCGAACAGCAGCATTGCAGTCGACAAACCAACAACTGCGCCAGGCTCAACTGGCCATCAATCAGGATTTGGAAATGGCTAAGGTCGTGCAGGCAGCCCTCGTACGCGACGGCACGGTTGATCTGCACACGTTTGCAGCCTGCGCGCGCATGGTTCCCGCACAGCGTGTGGGTGGCGATTTTGTGGATTTCCAAGTGTCCGAAGACGGCGAAATGTTCATAGTCGTCGGAGATGTTTCAGGTAAAGGTGTTGCCTCCGCCCTGTTTATGGCGGCATCCCAGGCTGCAATAAAGTTTGCAGCCGCAGAACATGAGAGTGTCGGGGCAATTGCAGCTACCGCTAATGATCGGCTGTGCAAACAAAATCCAATGGGCCTGTTTGTGACGTGCGTAATTGCGAGAGTCGATCTGAATACTGGAACCGTGGACTATGTCAGTGCGGGTCACGAGCCCCCGTACTTGCTGGCACCCGACGGTACACGATCCTCGGTGCAGGGTACAAATGGGATTGCGCTTGGCGTACTGGACGAACTCTCGTACAGCAGCAAGACCTTCATCATGAAACCCGGACAAACATTGTTTATCTACACGGACGGCCTCACGGACATGCTGAACCTCAAAGGTGAATTGTTCGGAAAGGAGCGGCTGGAACAGGCCTTGGATGAAGTTGGCGCCCGGCAGCCCCTTGAAATTGTTGATCACTTATGGTCCGATATAGGCCGCTTCTCTGAAGGTACGGCTGCAGCGGACGACATGACCTGCCTCGTATTGCACCGCAAAAACAGTGAGGAGTACTCGCATGATATCCGGCAAGCTTAACGTCAACCTTATGGCCCGGCTCTCTGAGCTTCGAGACCTGGCGGCAATGGTGGAAACGTTTGGGGAAGCAAATGAACTCCCCAACCGGACGAACTTTATTATTAATCTGGCCTTGGAGGAGCTGATCACCAACACGCTCATTCATGGCGAGTTCGAAGAAGGCATTGAACCCAAAATCGAGATCAGCCTGGATATTGAGGGGTCAACGGTGATCGTGGTTGTCGAATCGAACGGTAGTAAATTTGACCCTACTCAGGATACCGAGCCCGACACGACCAGTGAACTGCAAGACCGGCCTATTGGCGGCTTGGGCCTGCACTTGGTCAAATCACAAGCTGACCGATGTATTTACGAGTGGGTAGACGGCATCAACCGGCTTATTTTGGAGTATAAGACGGGCTGAGGTCGATAACCGGAGGCCAAAACTGCATACTGGAATTAGTCGATTCAAGGAGGTAATCAAGTGGCAAGCAAAATAGAAGTTCAGGAAAATCAGCTGGAGGGAGTGTTGGTACTTGTGCCTGTTGGTCGCATCGACAGCTCCAACGCACCAGCCTTTGAGAAGCTGATCAACAATCACATTGACGACGGTGAGACGAACATCATTGTTGACTTCGGCCGGTTGTCGTTCATCAGCAGTTCTGGAATGCGCGTATTGCTAATTGCAGCCAAGAGCGTTCGTGGCTCCCAGGGCGGCAAGCTTGTACTCTGCGGCATGCGGGACAGCATCCGGGAGATTTTCAGTATCAGTGGCTTCGACGCAATCATTCCCGTGGTCAACACACGTGCCGACGCTCTGAACGTGAAATAGTGATTGATCGGCCAGCGCGGTAGGGGGCCCAAGTTGCCCCGCCCCCGCACAGATCCGAGCGCGTATGCTAACGCACTCGGCCCCTCCCTCGGGGTCGTGCTGCCGCGCATGACGGCAAAGCGGACATCCATTCATGGCGCCCCCGTAACCGTTCGGTCCCTTGGGCAGGCGCTCCTTCTCTGTGTATGGTGCGTGTGGCCTCTCCCGGTTCCCCCTTGGGCACGCCGATTCACTCCGCCAAGAGTACGCTCCTTTACTGTCTTCACCGCTACTATGAGCGTATCTGACTGCTCCCTATCGTACATCGCCGGCTTTGGAAACGGACTCCTTCCCGGTGCGGTCCTGCTCCTCACAGGACAGCCTGGAGAGTCGAGTAGCCCGAGGGAATCTCTCCCTCGGACCCTCACCGATCCGTACATGATCCTCTCCGCTCACCCGGCTCTTACCCTACCGCCGTCTGGAATTGAGTAAAGGCGGACCGTAGAGAGAATCCCCGTGTACGAACCGCGCTGTTTGCCGGCGGGCTCGGCTCCTCCAC
>JAAXGT010000159.1 GCA_012271205.1 Rhodothermales bacterium | reverse complement strand
CCACAATATGATGTAGTGGCGCTCCGGGTGGAATTCCAGCCGGATACGACGCGGTTTACTACAGGTGACGGCACCTTTGACGGCTTCACGCTTCCGCTTGAAAGCGCCATCGATCCGTTGCCGCACGATGCCACCTATTTCGAGGCACATCTGGCCTTTCTGGAAGCCTATGTAACCCAGGCCAGTCTCGGGCAGACGCGCATTACGACACACCTGATTCCAGAAATCATACGTGTTCATCGCGAAATGTCAGCCTATAGTCCACGCGGGGTTGAGGCGGATAGCGATGCAGAGCGTGCGCGGCTTGCTTACTTGGTGAAAGAAGCCTGGGCGAAGGCGGATGAGGTCAGTCAGTTCGACCCGACAGGCTTGGATCCGCTGCGAACGGCATTCGTGCTTTTCCATGCTGGTGTGGGGCGTGATGTGGAACTGGTGGGCACGTCATTGGACAAAACGCCGCTTGATTTGCCTTCACTCTTCTTTGATTCAGCCGCGCTTGCGCACCTAGGCGTTCGTGATCTACAATTCAAAGGCCTTCCAGTCACGCAGACTGCCATTGTGCCACGTACCGAGACTAGGCCAGGCCAGAACTCAATTGATGACACCCCCCTTTTGTTGGAGCTGTCCATTAACGGACTCTTGGCGGCGAGTTTCTTCAACTATCTGGGCGTTCCGGATCTCTTCAACACGGAAACAGGCGAGTCCGCCATCGGCCCGTTCGGGCTCATGGACCCCTTGGGGATATTCGCATATGCGGGACTATTTCCTCCACTACCCGGCGCATGGACCCGGGTAGCTTTGGGTTGGATCGTTCCGAAGGAGTTGATTCCCAATGAGAACTTCAGTTTGGCAGCGGGTGAGGTGGCCAAGGCGAGTGTTTCTGCGGCGGAATATTTTTTGATGGAAAATCGCGTGCGGGATGCAGACGGAAGCGGTTTAACCCTGCACATTTGGCAAAATGGGGAGGCTGTTACACAGCATGTCCCGCACGTGACGGATGATTTTAATCGGTTTAATGCGAGTGGCTTCGACGGTGGGGTCGTTACGGGAGTCAGCAATTACGATTTTGCTTTGCCGGGTAGAGATGCCGATAACACGCAGTATAGTGGTGGCATGCTCATCTGGCACGTAGATGAGCGTCAGTTTTCCGGTGGTGTCAACAACGATCCACTGCGGAGGGCGGTAGATGTGGAGGAAGCTGATGGCGCACAGGATCTGGGTTTTGACGGCAATGTGGGTGCGCCCTTTGATTTCTTCTTTTCGGGTAATCCAGCCAGTGTGGAATTGCCAAATGGTATCACAATCCAGCTCTACGAGAATCGCTTCGCGTACGACACGACTCCATCGAGTGCCACTAACGACGGTGGGGAGAGCTTTGTAGAAGTGACGGACATTTCGGAACCCGGCCCGGTCATGACAGCCCGATTCGGGCTCGTTGGAGGAGGCGGAGTGGCCCTGACGAACGCGCAGGAACTGAATGTGACCACAACCCCCGGTAGTGCGGTTGGTTTGGTGGGGGGCTTCCCCGGTGTGTACACAGGCAGCCGGGTGCTAGTGGCCGGTCCTTCGGCCTATGAAATCAGCACGAGAACTCGACCCGCCATGACCGCACGGGGGCTGGCCGTGCTTGATTCAGTAGGGGCTGGCTATGTATACCGCAGGTATGAAATTTCTCAAAGCGGCATGCGTGAGCTGCAGGATATTCCACTCGCATCACTGCCGCGGGTGCACGGGCCGCTTGTGGGCACGCAGGATGCTGATTATGTGCTGTTTACACGAGGCAATCAGTCGACAATCATTCGTTTTGACGGAACGATGCATACCACCACAATCAACGAAGCAGGCTTGGGTCTTGTGGATGTAGGCGACAGTTCGCCTTGGTTTGTGGGGCGTGCCAGTGCCGGCCCGCTTACTGCGGCGGCCATATGGACGTACACGGTGCCACCGGGCGTACCTGCGGGCCTGCCCGTTATGGGCTTGGATCATACGGGGTACTGGGGCGCTATTCCGCTTGAGGACGAGCTGTTAGTGTTGCGTCCCGACAGTACAACGCACAGCATTGACCTACGCACGTATGTGCCGCCAATGGCTTCGTCAAATATGACCGTTTCAATGGCGGATATAGATGGAGACGGCGGGCTCGACCTTTTGGTTTTGGCCGGTACGTATGTGCTGGCCTGGTCACAGAATGGCGCACTTGTGGCACCATTTCCGGTTGATATCGGTACGCGATCGGTGGTTGAGCCCCTGATCTACACGAGCAGCACCGGGACAGTTGTGGTTGTAGCTGCGACGAACGGGTCCGTTTACGCGCTTGATCTGGCACGCGGCGGCCGTCAGGTCCCGGGCTTTCCGCTGGCTGTGGGGCACAGCGTAGTTGCCACACCGTTACTGGCAAACTCGGAGTTGCAGGTGGTCAGTACCCGCGGTCATCTGCGCAGGTACGCGATCAGCGACTTAACGAAGGTGAACTGGGGCGAACATCGCGGGTCTGCCCGCAATGCAGGATTTATATCTTTGGGCCAGGCAGGTCCAACTGCAGATGCACTCATAATTGCTGCCGAAACCTACAACTGGCCCAATCCAGTACGTAATGGTCGCACTTTTTTGCGATGTATGACGAGTGAAGCCGCCCGGATAGACATTTCAATTGTGGATATAGCAGGTACGCTGGTCGATGAATTAGTTTTTGAAGTGTCACCGCACTCACCCTACGAGCAGCTTTGGGAAGCGGATGTCGCGAGTGGAATTTACTTCGCCCGTATCCGAGCGCGATCAGCCAGTGGAAGAACAGCGACACAGCTCATTAGAATGGCTGTGATTCGATGAGGAGTATCCTCACGCTTGTTTTGGCTATGTCGGGGGCGGGTCTTGCCGGCGCACAGGTGTCGCCAGAGTTCGTGGAATTTGCTCGCCCGGGACTCAACTGGTACACCATTGATACGGAACACTTTAGCGTGCACTTTCACGCTGACAGCTCCGGAAGCGGCGCCAGCCGATCAGCCCGTGTAGTTGCGCGTATCGCGGAGGACGTATACTGGCCCATCACGACGCTGTACGACTACGAGCCTGACAGCCGTATCCATATCATTCTGAAGGACTACGAAGATTATTCGAACGGTGCGGCCTACTTCTTTGACAACAAGATTGAAATATGGACGCCTGCGCTGGATTCTCCGCTGCGAGGCGATCATGGCTGGCTGCGAAATGTGATCACGCACGAGTTCACCCACATCGTACAGGTTCAAAGTGCCATGAAGGCGGCCCGCACCTGGCCACTTACGTATGTGCAAGTATTGGGGTATGAGCGGGCGCGACGTCCGGATGTGTTGTACGGCTACCCGAACATGATTGTAAGCTATCCGCTATTGGCACTGAACAATCCTGCATGGTTGGCCGAGGGGACTGCACAATATCAGCGGACAGGTCTGTTCTATGACCGCTGGGATACACATCGAGACATGTTGCTGCGCACACGCTTAATGGCTGGCAAGGCATTGTCTCTCACGGAAATTGGCAGCTTTTACTCCAAGAGCAGCCTTATGCGTGAAAGCGTCTATAACCACGGTTATGCTTTCACGCGATATTTAGCTCGCACCTACGGAGAAGAATCACTGGCTAGCATGACGCGCTCACTGGGCCGGTGGCACACGTTCAGAGTGGAGGCTGCGATCAAGCGGGTCACGGGTGATCGTGGCCGCGCCGTGTACGAATCTTGGCTACAGGAGCTATCGGCCGCGTATACGTCGCAAATGACACGGGTGTTGGCCAACTTAAAGGAGGGCGTCATAGTCGAGCCCAACGGCTTCGCCAACCATTATCCGACCTTTTCGCCAGATGGCTCACGCTTGGCCTATATCTCGAATAAAGGCGAGCATTACAGTCGCATGAGCCTGTATGTACAAGATCTGGCAGGTGAGCGTATTAGCGCTTTTGATTTGGGGCCAGCCCGCACAGCACACATTTGCCCGTTCGGACACAAGTTGCGCACAAACGTTACGGGTGGTGCCTCTTGGCGGCCTGATGGCACGGCGATCGTGTATGCGAAGCACCGTACTAATGCCGAAGGCTATAGATATGCGGATCTCTATGTACTGGATTTGGAAACTGAAAACGAAACCCGACTGACCTTTGAAGCAAGGGCAACGCAGCCGTCATGGGCACCGGAGGGTTCGCGCATAGCCTATGTTCAGCAGGGAGACGGCACCACCAATTTGATGGTGTTACACTTGGAAGCCGGGCAATCCACGCCGGTCACGACGTACGCTGATGGCACTCAAGTAACCGGTCCGTCGTGGGCAGGTGACTGGATTTATTTTGCTCTGTTGGCCCCGGGCGGCCATGAGCGTGATTTGTGGCGCGTGCGCGCGGACGGCTCCAAACTGGAACCTGTCGTGAACACTTCAGCGGACGAGCGCTCGCCCACTGTTTGGAATGGCGCGCTGTATTTCGCGTCAGATGCGAGTGGCATTTACAACATTCACAGATTCGAAAACGGTCAAAAAGAGCAGCTTACCCGAGTGGCAGGAGGCGCCTTTATGCCTACAGTGCGTGCGGATGGGGGACTGGCATATGCGCATTTTCAGTGGGACGGCTATAAGATTGCGTTCCTGGACAACCCTCAGCGGCTCAAGCCTATTCCACCGTATATGCCCCCCACCATGCTGGCCAAGCCTGCGGCACCTGACGATGGAGGGAACGATGCCGATCTGCGGGCGCTTACGCACGAAGAGCTCTGGGTTCTCAATCGCGACCGGACCCTAACTGTGGTTCAGGACGATGATTCACTGGATGTGACCTCGTATCGGCCGGCATTTACGAGGTTCAGTGTGTTTCCGGTGTTGCGTCTCGATCAGTATGTTGCCCGGCGGCTGGAGGGGCGTGTGCAGGGCAGAGGAGAGGCGTTATGGCGAAACTTCAAGCTGGGCACATATGCTTCCTCGCGAGAGATCTTAGAGGACATGAGCCTTTTCGGCGGTCTGCTGATTGGGCCAGGCTCACGCAAAGTCAGTTCCACGGGTGCATTCTTCGCACCAGCAAACCTTCTCTCGTTGGAACGGGACGCATTTCTGCAGTTCGAATATCGAAAGGGTTTTCGCTTTATGCCCAAGCGATGGTCGCCTCAGGTGGCGTTTGAGCTGTTTAACATTCAGCGGCGTGTCGAGGGGGGGCTTGCCATCGAAGAGTTTCCGTGCACGGCTTGTTTGCCGGACACGACCCGTACGGATTTGACCTACGCGCTTTGGGAAGGGGGCATCTACGTGCGCAGCAAGCTCAACCGTACGATGCTGTTGGAGGTAGGCTACCGGTACAGCCCATATCGTGTCAATACCGACCAGTTTTATTCACGCGAGTTGCAGACTCCTGTGCCGGGATCGTCTTCGCGCTATTTCATTGGACGCAGTTTTCTCGCCAGCTGGTACTTTACGGCACGAACACCGTATCGGGAAGAGGATATCATGCCGGAGGGTATTGTGGCCAAGGCCAGCTATGAACGTGAGCTGGGCCGGCTCTTGCGCCGTTTTGAAATCAAAGGTGGGCAGCTGAGTCCGGTTTACGGAAGCGACGCATTGCACAGGTTGGCGTTGGAGGTTCGCGCAGGGAGGCGGCTGCCGGGACAGATTCGCGGCGCGGCACATGGAATTGCTTTACACCTGCGCGCCTCTACAACCTTGGGGCTCCGGGTGGATGCGTTTTATAATGATTACATGGGCGGGCTTGCCGGGGCCAGAGGCTACCCTTTCTACGCACTTGGCGGAACCGAAGCGTTTTGGGTCCAGACGGCTTGGCTGTTTCCGTTGTGGCCGGATATTAAGCGACAGGTGGGGCCACTTTACTTTGACAAGGCGTTCGCACGTTTTTATTTGGACGCGGTGAGGGTAAGGCCCGCCAGTCGTGCACTGCGCAAGGACATCGGTGCCGAAGTCCGCTTGCAAATGGGTTCCTACTACTTATTGCCCACGTCACTCTTCCTGAGTGCCACTTATGGGATCGATGCCTTTCACGTAGCGTTGGATGAGGCGTTTGTAACAAGCCGGCGTAACGTTCGCTACGGCAGGGATGTCCTTTGGCACTTCGGGGTTCTGTTCGGGTTTGATGTGTGAGCTCGCCAAGCCATGACACTAACAATTATTGCCTGTGTGATCTTCATCGGTGTGGGGCTTGCCGCGCTGTACTTAACCCTGCGCGGGAATTCCATTCCAGTCCCCCAAAACGGCTTGCAGTGGATGGCCACAGTTCTGTCTGTGCTGCTTGTGTGCTTCTCCGGCTTTATTCTGGCACTGGCTCTCACATACCGGGCTGAGGATCGCCTAGACGCCGTCGGAGTGGATCAGCAAGTAGAGGATTTTGGATTTCAGCAGGTTGTGAATGAGGAAGTCCTCAATTTAGGTGCGTACTTGGGCAAGGTGGTATTTCTGAACTTTTGGGCGACTTGGTGTCAGCCCTGCATTACAGAATTACCCGAGTTGGACCGACTGCAAGTAAAGTATCGAGATCAGGGCTTGATCGTGCTTACGATTTCCGATGAGTCACGCGAAGACCTGATGCGATATGCCGATTTATGGCCTGAGGAGACCGTGTCAGGGTATATTGAATTCGACACGCTTCCGGCAGGATTCCAAGCAGAGTTACTTAACGGACGTCCGGTTTCGTACGTGATTGATCGCACGGGTGTAATCCGGGAGTTTGTCCGCGGGGCGGGCAATTTCGAATACTTCGAGCGCCTTGTTGCACCGTGGCTTGATCAGTCGTGATGGCGAAAGTCATACCGATAGTGCTGGGATCGTTGCTCACCACTCTCGCGTGTACGGCCCAGCCCACGACGGACAGTCTGGAGGTTCTCTTTACGTCAGAACGGAGCGTGCCGCTTGCGTTCGGGCTCTCCGCCATCATTCCGGGTGCTGGGCAGGCGTATAACCGGCATTGGATCAAGGGTACTGTGGCGCTGGCCAGTGAGGCTACCGTATTTTTGTTGTATACGTCGTGGCGAAGCAAGGGGCGAAACGGGCGTGACGCTTATCAAATGGAGGCGCATCAGAGTTGGAGTCCCGTGCGTTATGCCTATTGGTTGAACGACTATGCGCAATTCCTGGACCAGTTGCCTGACGGGCGCGCCGTGACGGTCCAGCTAGTTACGGTTGATCCACAGGTCTTGGCTTTGGATTTGACCCGTCCGGATTCCTGGTCGGACGAGGAACATTTGCTGATTCGCGCGCTGTTCGTGGATATCCGGGAATTGGAGCAAGGGGTCTATCACGCGGAAACGGGTGCTCCGTTTTCACACAGTCTCCCGTTTTTCGGTGAGCAGCAGTATTACGAACTCGTCGGCAAATATTTTCAGTTTGCACCCGGCTGGACGGACTATGTAGCCTTGCTCGATGATGGCCGTCCGACTTGGATTGACGCAAATGGAAACTTTATTGAGACGATTGATCCGGAAAAAACTGCGTCAGACGGGAGCAAGCCGAATGTATCCCCGATGTTCTTCCAGTACGCCGAGCAACACGCGGACGCCAATGGGCATTTGCGGCGGGCCTCACGGATTTCGACACTGATCTTGGTCAATCACCTATTAGCCGCGGCGGACGCGGCGATTTTCGCCCGTCTGCACAATTTGCAGATCCAAGCGTCCCTGCACTTGGCACATGATTTTGATGGCACGGCAGTAATGATGCCTGTGTTTCGCATGCGTATGTGAATAGAGTGCGCACGCGGTGGACATGCCAGCGACTGATGACTGCTGGATTGGTTGGGATACTTCTGGGTGTCGCTGTATTATTGTGTTCCCGAATTCGTGAGTAGGCGTATAGAATTTGCCCTCCTGAGACCCGGGGCCAGTTCTTGACAGCTTGATCACGTAACTGGAGGGCGCCGACTCGTTGTGTGGCAAGGCAGCGGGTGTTATTCGGCTGTCATCTTGGCCAAGCGAAAATGCAAGATGTTCCTGCGTGACCAATCCAACCCTGCACGCGTTGAATTGGCGTTGGTTAACAGATCGGCCCAGTGCGGTTGATAATAGTCACGTTCCGACTACTCTCGAACGCAGCGATGCCACCCGTTCAGTACCACAAAAGCCGGTTCCCACCCGATCGGCGTCTTGATCTGCAGGCGCTTATGCCATTTATTGGCCCGGCTTGGGCGGCAGTGAGCCGGTTTGATGCGTTGCTCGGTGCAGTACCCAATCCGGATCTTCTGGTAGGACTGCTAATCATACGCGAAGCGGTGCTTTCTTCACGCATTGAGGGCACTCAGGCCACGATGGACGAAGTGCTGCAATTCGAGGCGGGGCACGAACCAGAGTCTCCTGCCCCTCGCGAAGACATCCGCGAGGTGCTGAATTACCGCCAAGCTGTGCGGCACGCTGAAGCACGATTGAAGGAATTGCCGTTGTCTCTGCGGGTCATACGCGAAACACATTGGGCCCTGTTGCAGGGGGTGCGCGGCGAGAAAATGGCCCCCGGCGACTTTCGCCGGGTTCAAAACTGGATCGGGCCTCGTGGCTGCTCCATTGAGAATGCCAAGTTTGTGCCGATTGGAGTGCAGGACCTGCCAGAGGCCATGTCGGCTTGGGAGCGGTACATCCATCGGAGCGGGATGGATCAGCTGGTGCGATTGGCGGTCTTACATGCGGAGTTCGAGGCGCTCCATCCGTTTCTCGATGGCAATGGCCGTCTGGGGCTCATGCTGGTACCGCTTTACATGTGGCAGCACGAGATCATCCGAGCACCGCAGTTTTACATAAGCGCCTATTTCGAGGCCCACCGCGACACTTACTATGAGAGTCTACTTTCTGTCTCGCGCGACGACGATTGGACAGGCTGGTGCCGATTCTTCCTCGAAGCAGTGCAAATGCAGGCAAAGGACAACTTGGCGCGGGTGCAGGGCATGGTCAGCCTCTACGACGACATGAAGAGACGGATGCCTGACTTGACCCGGTCCCATTACGCGATCCGCGCCTTGGACTGGATTTTTGCCAACCCGATCTTCAGCAGCACGGCTTTTGTCGCTAACGCGGGTATCTCCGCGCCGACTGCCCGGCGGTTTCTCCATGTCATGGTCAGTGAAGGGCTTCTGCGGGTGGTCAGGAGAGGGCGAGGGCGCCGGCCGGGTATATACGCATTTTAGGATATTCTGAAGACTGCATGGGATGTGTAGATGCTTTGATGGTCACTTGTGGCGCACAACGCTATTTGTTAGTCACTTTTGAAGAAATATGACTTACAAGGAGTGTTGCTGATCACAGGTGACTCGCAACTCAAGGCCGTTGCGAGTGATCCTCGATATGGTCTGGTCGCCGCACGTTCATGGACCAACACACACATCCGGGAACGCGGCGACCACGTGTCTGAACTTTATAGTATGTGCTCAGCGGAGTGCTTGAGGAACAACTCAGCCGGTGAATACTCGTACGTTGCACACCAAATAGTCCGCGCGTGGGGGCGAACGCAGGTCTTTGAATGAACTTACCGCACAAGAACCAGCGAGTAGGTGCGCCGACGCGTCTGTCCTTGGGAACGGGCCATTAGACGGACCAGGTACACGCCGCCAGCCAGGGCTTTCCCATTTGTGTCACGTGGATCCCACTGGAGCCGGTGCAGGGGCGTGTCGGCCTGACCTGTAAAGAGGGTAGCCACCTTGCGCCCCAGTACATCGTGCACATCCAGCACCATATCGCGGCCAGCCGGAGAAGTGAATTCAATTGTGACAGGACCCGAAGTGGGATTGGGATACACCGCCCGAAAGTTCCACTCGTGGTGCATTTCCGGAGGCTCTATGGCTGTTCTGGGTGCACTAATTATATTAGCCCACATCACCTGCGCTTTCTTGGCATTCTCCAAGTAATCGCTTTCACTTTTTCCTGCAATTACGGCGAATGCCACCTCTACAGATTCATTTGGACCGATTGCCAGGGGGCCGACCCCCGTCATTTGGGATACATCAGTTCGACCAAGTGTGACCCGGGTGACGCCTCCGGACAGATGCTGCCATTTTTCATCGTCGGTATAGCCTCCGTATAGTTCATCAAAATTATGAATGGCACGGTAGTGGAGTTTGTCCTTGTGGGTGAGCAGGAGAGTGCCTACATGCAAACTGCCGGCCTCATCGGTCACCCATCCTGTGCCCAGTACAGAATTAAATCGCGCCTGATCCCTAGACATATGGTTCAGGTCGACATCCCAATCAAAGAACAGACCCACATGCAAATTTTCGTAGCTGCGTGAGAGTGTCGTCCAGACAGTGTATTTGAAGATGATAAAGTCTTCGTTGCCGGCAGCATTGTCTGTATAGCTTTCCTGCAGGATGCGAACGCCAGCACCGAGAGTGTCCGCGATAAGAACACGTCCCCGTTGTGAAGTCAGCTCTCCCGGCTCAAAAAACTCCAGAGATTCCCCGCCCACTAAATGGAAATCCTCTTGCTGCTTCAACCTGTCCGTGCCGAGCTCCGTGCCGCGCACACAGTCACTGACCTGAGTTGCACTGCGCCCGATCACGAGCCCGCCCTCATAAAGCGGGTTCCGTTCATTGCCTTGGCGGTCCACCGGACGAACCCCAATCCCCTGCGCGCCAATGTCCCCCTTAGATGTCGTGTACCCAATGTTGCCCTCGCTAGTCACAGACACCCTCAGGGCTGCAGTCTGATGCAAAGCCAACTGGGTTTGGTTGATTTTGACGTATACCAGATCCGGCGAATCGGTGATGGTGCCGTCATCTATTTCAAAGTGCAGCACGGCCTTCCGATTGTTAGGTGCACCGGCCGTAAGTTCAAATTGGAATTCGAGAGTCACGTCATCCCCCTTGGCCAGGCTAACGCCGGTTACCGCCTCACTGTGTACGCGCACAAAACTGTCGGAAGACCGAAGCCGTATCGAAACGTTTGATGCGTTTCCGTGGATATTCCTGAACGTGGCCAGAATTGCAACCGAATCTCCGGTCACGATGTTGTCGTTGCCGTCCTGGTTGCCGTAGGTGTAGTCCGTCAGGCGAATGGCCCATCCAACCTCTTCGGTTACCGCCCTAAAGGCATTGATTCGACCACGGCCATACAGACCTGGCTGGGGCGGACTCTGGGCGTCATCAATCGATTCTGCCGTCATCCGGATCTGTGCCCGGAGCTGGCCAGGTGTGAAATGCGGGAATGCCGTCTTGACCAAGGCCGCCACGCCGGACGCAAGTGGCGCCGCGAAAGATGTCCCGTGTTTCTGGCCGTAGTGATTCCCGGGCATTGGTGCATCAATATTCTCGCCTGGAGCGAAGACATTTACGGAACGGCCATAATTGAACACATTTTGATCAGATGACTTACTGGTCCCACCGACGCTGAGATTGACTGCATATCCGCTCGGATAATGAGGGCTATAGTCGTTGTTTGTTCCGTCATTACCTGCAGCTGCTATGGCAAGCGCACCCTCTGCGAAGACAGCTTCATAGACGCGGCGCGCAACGTCTGAGGCAATGGGACTGACGAAACTGGCGTTGATTATGTCTGCGCCGAGCATAGCCGCGTACAACACGCCCTCATCGGCGAAACACAGCTGGTCCGAGTTTTTGCAAGTGGTATTTATGGGGACGAACTTGGCATTCCATGCCGCACCCGCTATGCCGATGGCATTGTCCGTTGCGGCATTGGCAACACCTGAGACAGCGGTCCCATGGGATGCACGCGTTCCGTCTCCGTAGGCGTCCGGGCCATTGATCCGGAAATTCCAGCCATGCACGTCATCCACAAACCCGTTACTGTCATCATCAATACCGTTGTTCGGGATTTCATTGGGATTTGTCCACAGATTAGCCCTGAGGTCGTCGTGCTGCCAGTGCGTGCCCGTATCCACAATCGCAATCAACACTTCAGCCTGCTGACCTTTCACGACGTCCCATGCTTGGGGCAATTGTAACCAGTCCAAATGATTCTGCCGATGGTACCGTGCGTCGTTTGGGATGGCGGGCAATGCCCCGGTTATCCTGTACACCGGAAGGGGCTCGGCCAACACCACAGCCGGATCTTGGCTCAATTCTTCCGCTACGAGGTCCGGGGTGAACGGGCTGCTGTATTTTACTTTGTAAACATAGCGCAGGGATTCTGCCTCTGGCGTAAGTGTCCGCTGAGCCGCGATAGCATCCAGGAACGGGAAAGCTTTCTCGATGGACTCAACACCGTATCGCCCGGCGGCCTCATCAAACACGGCGAAGCCTGTCTTACTCCAGGCTGTCTGCACACGTTGCTCGACAAATTCCACATACAAGTATCCGGGCCTGACATCGGGCTGGGCAAAGGCCGAGTGGATCCATAGACTGCATAACACCAGACCGAGAGCCCCTGTGTGCCAGCGTGGCGTGAATCGCCGGATCTGATTCCTGGCTGGCGACTTAAGCCGGGATAGTGGGTTACTGCCCAATGCAAGCTCTATACAAGTCCACAAAGGAATTCGTGCTCCAGTGCAAACAATGCAGGATCGCCTGCAAGATACGCCATGCCATGCGTCTTAGTTTGCGCATCGGTCGGTTGGTTGGTCCATAACACATCTGGATACAACATCCCCCCTGTATCTTGAAAGAGGTGCTTCATGGGGCAAGTTGGTAGTGAGCGCAACCAGGTGGAGAAGTCAGCCCGTTTGGTCGCAGGGTTTTGGACTGGGCCCGTCCGGCCGGTTCGGCGGGGTTCGTCCCGGTCGGCTCTGTTTGGGGCTGGGAACCCCGAGTCCACTCTCCGAGCGCGCCTCCTTGCCCCCGGCTGTGGCGAACGCCGGGGGGACCGGGGCCTCGGGGGAGGGCGGTGATATACGCCCCGTAGGGCGTGGGGGCCTGGGAGCCCTGATACCGGGACGGATGGAACGTCCGGGGGACTCGCGGTCCGTGGTCCGGGTTCACTAAATAAGGCCTTCATCCGGTCCACGCCCCCTTCATCCCCGTTTTTGGCCGGTATGGACGGGGGATCCCCGCCCCCTCCGGCCGATGGTGCCGCCTTCCGGTCCGGGGCTCGGCCCGCTGCTGGACGGGAGGGTTACGGGGGCCGGCGGGCGTCGGGCGGTCGCCCTTGAGCTCCCCGCCGGACCGGTCGTGGACCGTCGGCTGGATCGCGGCGTTCCGGTCTTTTCCCTCCATCCCCAGCCGTGGGATCGCTTTCGGGATCGGTGCTCGCCCGCGGGCGCCCCAGACGACCACCGGGACGCGCGGGGGCTTGCCGACGCGGTTCGGACCGCCTCCACGGCCGGCGGGTGCTCCCTCCGGTGGACCCCGAAATGGTCCCGCTCCGGGAGGGGTCCCGCCTAGCGGACGAGCGGACCGCCCCGCGCCCGGGGCTCCGCCCCCGTCTTCGCGACCCGCTCGGGTGCTACGATCTCCCGTTTCTCCCCCTCCAGGCGGATTGGTACCCCCGTGGGCCGGGGCCCTTTGGACCCGGGGGCCGACCCCCGCGAAGGCCGGTCGCGTCCGCTTCCCCCCCGGGACCCAGGGGGGAAGCCACCCCGCCTACGGCGCTTAACGGCCCCGGAGGGGCTCCGGCTAGGGCGGGCCCAATCGGTCCCGGTGGCCCCGGGCGTGGTCGAAGCGGCCCCCGACGACCGGGCCGGGCGCGGCTTAGGCGGCGGGGCCCCCATCGGGACGGTCCCGGCACCTCGTCCGCCGCCGAGCCAGTCCGCGGCGCCGGGTCCCTACCGCCTGCCACGGGAGTCGGGTCGCTCTTCGGCCCGATCCGGTCCGCCGCGCCCGGCGCTCCGTAGCCGACCGGCTGCGGGCCGTGGCCGGTGCTCTGCGGCGGACGGCCCCCGGTTCGATCCGGATCAGGCCCTCGCTGGATAGAGAGGCCGCCCCACTCCACCCAGATTTTTTTTCAATTTCCGTTTGCTTAAATGGTAGGGAGTCCCCCCAAGGCGAACAAATCCAGCACAGTTCACCGTACACTTACAGCTCACACGTCCTTTTTTGCGTGTATTTGCCAATATACGGTCTAGAAACGCCCTTCAAGGGCTAAAAATCGTCCACAAGCGCGATAGACTACGATGCAGATACATACTTGACGCTCTCACGTCTCGAAATCATGCTACATACTTCACCCGCTCAAGAGCGGTTTCTTCCATGGACTGCTAAGCTACGCGTTTTCTGAAGCCTGTTACCATACGCGCACCGAAACCCGATCTGTCTCCGGCACCGGTCTGCAATCTGCTGACGCCACATGACAGAGCCGGCTGATGTTGCGCAGGAACGCAGACGGCCCGCATCGCTTGACTAGGAGCCTGAGTCACGAGAACTGAATTACCCTCCGATCGGGGAATTTCAGACGAATTACACCAGTTTAGATGTCCTTGGTGGGGCTTGGCCCCTATTGTAGCTTGCAATTGGGCCGATTCTCGGCTTCAAGTGGAGAATAGAAGCTGCAGATATTTTCTGCGGCGCAGACTCCTAGGGGGCACCGCGTACTGCCGCGGAGACCCATTACGGCGCATCTCTGACCTGTGCTAACCCCCTCTTGCCAGGCGTCAGCGTAAAGGTGACATACGCTTTGGCGGTTGTTGTATCGCTCTGTACGGTGAGTTTGATGTGATGGATTCTGCGGCGGACCGTGTAGGAACGTCCGTCAGTGAACAGTACCTGAGCTCCACCCCCGGTCCGAAGTCCAGCTGCTTTTTCTGAATGGCACCATTGCCGCTGTTCCAGGCGATCGACAAAATCGTGCCAGACAAGAATGTCGCTGACCTGCCAGAAACCCGCTTTCCGTGGCAGCATTTCAAGCCCGATTCGTGGCGTTGTACTCCCATCAGCGACTTCGAGCGCAAGCCGGAATATCAGCGTCAAATCCGCAAACTCCGCCACAACAGTCTTGGCAGGATTTTCAAGGTCATCTAGGCCTGTCCAGCCAAAGACGCTGCCTAAGTCTGTGTTCCGTACACAGGCTATAATCAAGTGTATGACTGTGGGTTTGCGTTGCTGGAAGATACCGGTATGGGATACATACGCAGTGGCCGGCAGTGCTTCGAAGATCATCTTTACGGTTCTCCGGTTGGCCGCATGGACATGTGTACCCCATACCTGTTCTAGGCTGGCTACAAGAAGCTCTGGATCAGCATGGCGACAAGAGAGGTCAGCAGCAAAGTTTGGCGGAGCCAGAAACACGCCAGGCGGGATACAGCCGAGACGTGAATGAATCCTGTTGCGCATGGCTTGGATTGAGTCCGGCTGGTACCACCTTCTTTGTACAGGTCGCCGGGGCTGGCTCCGAACGCACTGCAGCGCTGCTTCGCAACCATGTCATCTCAGGTTCCACCTCATCAGTGGTGCTAAATGACCGGAAAGAGATCACCTTTGACGAGTCCGCAACTGCGCCCTTGATATAGACTTGCCAGTATCAGGAGTTTCCCGTGACAGCATCTCGGGCTGGGTATGTCCGAACGGCGCAGCAGCTACTTTTTAATCAGAGCAAAGCAGCCCCGTATTTCGGGGAACTTGGTTGCTGTTGAGGGAGCTGATATCCTGCCGGAGGCTTGGCCAGACAGCTCAAACACCAACTCTATGGTGCTCTTGCACCAGTACAGCCGGTCCGCGCCTGCTATTGGAGCGCAAAATGTCATGGGAAAGCAGCTGGCAACCGCCACCTGCGGGAGAATTCGTTGTGCTCCGCGTGCGTGGGAGGCTGCGCCATATGCAGCGAATCTGCAAAGGGCCCCAGAGATCGATCCGTGCAGCGCGAGATGACCGGTGCAGTCCTTGGCATCGTCCGGATATTCTCAGATACATGATACTGATCGTGTATGCTGATGCCCCGAAAGCTCTGCTACCTGTGGCAAGCGTGTTCCGAACCAGGTAATACAGGCTTCAGCCCAACTGCCCAGACTTTGCATCCAAGACAAGCCGGGTCCGCCTGCGAGCTCATGTACGGCAGCCTGCCATATGTCAGCGTCGTGGCCCTTACACCTAAGGCCGCTCGAGGCGATCTGCACGGCTCCTGTATGCCTGTCGATGGCTGCGGACGACAGTGCCCTCCTCCTGTGCCAGCACCCGCGTGTGGTTCATGCTTGGGGAACCGCGCATAGACCAGCCGTGCAAGCAGGCAAACGCGCAGCATTGCCGTGGGAGTCATTTCTCTGGAGACGTGCCCGAACATGCTTGGTAGGTAACTGGCGTATTGCAGGTAATGCAGCAAACGTTGCGCCTTTTGGTCTGCCGTGGCTGCTTCCAGCCACAACGGCGACATGATACCAGGTAACGAGGCGGGGCAAAGCGAACACTGTGACAGCGGTCTCCCGTGCAGCCAATGCGCAGCGCTGTTTCCTTCCAGACCCTGTCATGATGGTGGTCAGGGCCAACGAGTGCGTGGGCGATCTCATGGAGGAGCGTGTTCTTCCGCTCACTAGGCGATGCCGCAACACAGAACAGATGCGACATGCTGATAATCCGGTCTGTAAAGTTGCACTGCCCCGCGCGCCGCTTAGCATTATCGTACTGAAAGCTCCAGAAGCACAACCCGTGCTGGGCGATCAGATGCTCGGCCAAAAGGGCAAACTCGTTGAGCTCCGAAGCATCGTCACGGCACAGACTGGGTTCAAAGAGGGTCATCCGGCGATAATCGACAGCGTACGCTGTGCTATCATTTGCCAGAACCTGCGCGTTCTTGGTTCCAAAAGCGGTGATTTCTCCTTGTGTGACCCGGCCATCATGGCGGAAAGTGACCACATCTCCCGGACGGAACTGGAATTTGGCTTTACTGACCGTGTCAAGAACCCGTAACCTGCTACCCTGCTTGTTCAGACTGAGGCAGAACCATGGGGCCCGAAACTCCCTGCCGTTCTCAGCGACAACGATGGCGTACTTGCGTGCCTTCCGTGCTATGTGCCCTGCTATGTTGCCATGTTTGCGACTCTTAATGATGACAGGGTCACTAACAGCAAGATCACAAGTATCCGTCACGCTCTCTGTGTATTTCTGTCGCATTGAAAGCGATCTTTAGTACCCGGAGGCTCTTCCAATGCTGCTGGCTCATGTTCAGCTTGGATGTACATGTCAGTACGAGGTGTAAGGCGGTTACACGTTCCCCAGCTTCGAGACGGTTGCGCTGTTGCAGGTGTGCTCCGGCCATCTGTTTGGCGCACAAGAGCTGCAGGCATCCACCGCCTTGCGCTCCACGAAGACATGGGCCTTATCCCCGCAGATACACTGCTCCTCACCATGGAGACCGGCCTCCATCATGGTCGCATCATGGGGACAGCTTGTTGTGACTGAAGTTACCCCCCTTGTGCACACGTGTCAGCGCATGGACACAGGTCTTTTCGGGGGTAAA
>JAAXGT010000121.1 GCA_012271205.1 Rhodothermales bacterium | reverse complement strand
GGGGAATGGGCGGGCGCCCATTGCCCCGCTTGGGGTAGTGTGGTTCGATGATGGCCTGAAAGTCTTCCCAGGGCAGCACGGCCTCCATCTCTTCGAGCATTCGCTGCTTGCGGGTTTTCTTTTTTCTGTTTTGGTATTCGAGGTCTGCGAAACTAAGCTGCATGGTGGTTGGTTTTTCTAGGTTGCGCCGACATCAGTCTCAAATCCCGAGCTTAATCAGGAGTTCCTTAAGTACAATGCGCTTTCGGGTCCTATTCCGGATTCGCTGGCAGCCCTCACGAATCTTCAGACACTTGAGCTTGCTGGGACGAACGTTTGCCTGCCTGACAGTGAGATGCTGGAAGACTGGGCTTCCGCTGTGCCGCTATCTGGGGTGGTGTCATGTGCGGCAGCTTCGCCTCGAGAACCGCCTGAGTCAGCGCCCTTTGGTACATGGCTTGTGGGCCTCTTGAGTGTGGTGGCTCTCCTGGCGACGGTATCATCCGTGTTCCTTGGCGTGGCGGCTTGGCGCCGCCGGAGCATGCCTGCGCCACCATATGAGCCGCATCCGACTATCTTGGCGTCGCTTACGACCATACAGCAGCAGTTGGATCGGCTCGACCACACGTTTGCATCCCTGCCGGGGAATCAGACTCAGGCCCCTAGCGGTGACCAGTTTGCCGAAATCGTGGGGGCATTTCGGGACCTGCGGCGCGTGCTCCAAGAGCGTGACCGAGAGCTTGTCCGTCTTCGTCGCGGGTACGAAAATCATGTCTTTCGCAAGTTTCTGACCAGATTTGTTCGCGTAGCGCAGGCGGTAACGTACCTGATCAACCAGCATGCTGAGACTCCAGACGATTTGGAAACGCTGCGTGACCTCCTTGAAGATGCCTTGGATGAGTGCAATGTCAAAGAGTTCAGGCCTCCACTGGGAGCAGATTATCGGCGCGCAGTTGGCGTTGCGGATCACCCTAAGGTCATTGAGGCCGCAAGGCCTGAGGATGACTTCCGGATCGCCGAAGTTGTGGAGGCTGGCTACGAACTTCATGGCCCCGGCAAGCCGGAACTGCTAATTCCCGCCCAAGTGGTAATTTACAGGTATAAAATATAAAAAGACAACCTAATGGCAACCATCATAGGAATTGACTTGGGAACCACCTATTCGGCGGTAGCCCATTTTGATGAGACCGGTTATCCGCGGATCGTGGCCAACAGCGAAGGGCAGAACCTTACGCCGTCTTGTGTGGCGATGATTGACGGTCGTCTCTGCGCTGGAGAAGGAACCCCGAAGGCAATGGGGGCAGGAGCCTGCCGGAGCAGCCGCCCGATTCAAGCGGGATATGGGCACCTCGGCTGTGCACCGCATCACTGGCAGACCCTATAGCCCCACTGATTTGAGCGCAAAGGTTCTTGATTTCTTGAGGTCTGAGGCTGAGCAGAGCTTGGACCCAATCGAAAGCGCCGTGGTAACCGTCCCAGCAAATTTCTCCAACAATGCTCGCCAAGCCACACTGGAGGCTGCCCGAGAGGCCGGCCTAAGAGTGGATCACATCATTAACGAGCCCACTGCTGCAGCATTGTATTACACGTTTAAGACACCCCTCGCCGGGAAGTTTGCTGTGTACGATATGGGGGTGGCACCTTCGATATCTCCATCGTTGAAATCAAGGACAAGGAAGTGGAAGTACTGGCCCATAACGGCATTGCCCGACTTGGAGGAATGGACTTTGATCAAAGGTTGCAGAACCTGTTCAAAGCAAAGTACGAAGAGAAAGCAGGGTGCGCTCTTGATGCCGAATCGCTGGTGCAGACCATTGATCTCGTCAAGGTGGAGGAGCAGAAGCGGTCATTGACCCGCCGGGACTACACGAGGATATTTGTTGCCGGTCACACGGTTAAGGTCACCAGACAGGAATTTGAAGAAGTGATACACGACCTTGTGGCACAGGCTGAGGTGTGCTGCGAGACGGTCATGGAGGATGCAGGTATTACGCCGGGTACCTTGAATGGGGTGATACTCGCCGGCGGGAGCACACGCGTTCCATTGGTGAAAAGAAGCGTACAAGAGGTCTTCCGGCGTGAACCGATTGCGAAGGCTAACGTCGATGAGGTCATTGCGCTCGGCGCGGCGGTGTATGCAGGGTTTCGTGCTGGCCGTGAAGCGCTGTCACCGCTTCAAAGAGTCAGCATCAGCCCAATGGAGTTCCAAGAGGTGACGAGTAAGTGTTTCGGGACTTTTACGCTATCTCGGCAGGAACTGGAAGAAGAGATAGAGCTAGTGAATGATGTTCTGATCGAGAGCGGCGAGCAGATACCATGCGAGAAAACCAAAACGTACAGCACTGCGGTTGATGATCAGACTGTCGTACGGTGTAGATTGACCGAGAGTGGGGATAAAAAGAGAGAGATATCAACTTCGTGGAAGTGATAGACGAAGTACTTTTGCCTTTACCCCCCGGCCGGCCGGCCGGGCAGCCAATTCAAGTGACCTACAGCTATAATGTGAATCAGATTATGGAGTGTCGCTATGAGGATGTGGAAACTGGCCGATTTAAAATAATTCGAGTCGATTTCGCCAAGTGAGATCATTAGAAGCCAGGCACGGAGGCTAGACGGAAATGGAGATAGCTGTCGTTATTATATTTCTACTGTCTAATCGTGATGAGTTTGCGAAGCAGGCCGATCTTGTTGCGAAGCAGATCGAAGAATTCGTTCGGCAGGAGCAGCAAACGAAACAGGAGCACAGCAGCGAAATACCACTTCCGACTATAGAAGGGGTAGAAATAGAGCAAAGAAGCTGGCTGCCCATCCGTGTCTTGACACGACAGGTTCTTGCGGAGGATGGATTACGGGCTGTCGCAGTCGGCGTAATAGGGCCTTGGCCGGAGGACTTTCTGCTTGGAGTCTGCTTTGTCACGTCAGTATTTGACTGTAAAGACGGCACCCTGCTACCTGTGTTGTCATCCTTCGGAGCTCTCCAGGAGCCTTCCACACAGGCATACATGTTTCAGCGATCCGTTCCCATGCTACCAGAAAGGGCCCTTTCGGACGGGCTTACTGCAGGCTTTCTTATTCCGGAGGTTATGGTGGGCCCATACGGAGGTCAACGGGAGGTACTTATCGTTGTGAGGCTGGTAGACACTTTGGATGTGACAGGCATCAGGCATGGATGTCTTACCCTGCATTTGGACGACGTGCTGTGGACGGTTAAGCTTAAGAGAATTTTAACGTTTGAATCACAGGGATACCTTGAGCGGGCACATGCGCGTTTGAAGGCACACGCGCTGGCCATCAGAATTGCATTTCTTGTAGCACATGCTGATGGATCAGTGGACGACTCCGAGCTTGCAGCCATTGAGGCGGTAGTGGGCAGGTGGAAGCGTAAGGCGTCGTCAATTTATGACGGATTGGCTGGTGAACAGGGTTCGGAGTTCTATGCATCGGTGACGACCGATGCACTCCGCTCGCTGCATGCCAACCAGCATACGCTTCCCGCGTTGTTGGCTCAGTTGCGCCGTACTGGAGACAGAGTGGCCAAGCAAGAGGCGATTCAGCTGTGTTTCGACGTGATGGCTGCGGATGGGGTGGCTGACTTGAACGAGCTTCGGATTATTGCGGAGGTTGCCGAAAAGCTGGGATTGGATCCAAAGGAAGTGGAGCGGCTGAGGGACAGGAAAATCGTAGGACTTGATGTGGAATCGGAGGCCAGGGCAGGGATTGAAGATCTGCTGGGGGTCAAGCCGGACTGGGATGCCAAAACAATCAGACGGCACCTGCAGTCGGAGTTCAGGAAGTGGAACAGTCGCCTGAATTCACTGCCGGAGGGGAAAAAGAGGGAAAACGCGCAGCGCATGCTGGACATGATCGGCAAAGCGTACAAGAAGTATTCGTAGCTGGGGCAACCACAGCGGTGCTGGTCCAGTCAAGTCCCAATCGTGCTGTAAATTGGTTTTTGTTGGTGTGGGGGAACAGCAGGAGACCGCCGCGCTGCGGAAGGAGACCGGAGGTCGACTGGAGCAGCGCGGCGGGCTTGGAGCGCTTCATGGTATTCCTCCATTGCGAAGTAGCGC
>JAAXGT010000003.1 GCA_012271205.1 Rhodothermales bacterium | reverse complement strand
CCCCCCCCAGCAGTCAGCTTAGACATCATACCCACACGGCCTGCCAACAGACATACAGCTTACGACTTCAAAATCAAAAACGTCAGCGATGCGGCCATACGGAATTGTCCTGGAACCAAGGTTCATGGCACGTATGCGTCCGGAGAAGCATATCTGATCTGTGTGTAGAGGTATTCGCGGGCGAATGGCCCAATCTTGGATGTGCAAAACTCTCAAATTCTTGATCCACGTCTAATAATTATTGCCGATTCCAGCGCGTATGGAACATTTGGGATCCTTATGGCACTACCCGAACTTTGCCAATTTGAGAATTATATAAGACATCAACTCCTTTATTTTTAAAGACTTACTAAAATGGGTTTTCCCAAAAAACACCACCCTTTTGTGGGTCGCTTCGCCTTGCAGGTGTAGCGGTCCGATTTGAGCCCCCTGATCCGGGTGATCTCCCGCCGGAACGGGCTTCGGTCCGTGTCCTTCTTCAGCCGAATGCACGTGTCTTTGTGCTCCGGCAGCACGGTCGTGATCCGGGGCCACGGGTTGCGTTCGAATAGCAGCGTGGACCCGCTGCAGGGAAGGCCTTTGCCTTCCGCTTCGTCCGTATGCGGTGCCCCGCGAGATCGGCCAACACCGACCGGAATCGGTGTGTCTCAATGCGGGGACAGATCGGGCGCAGGCCCCACGCCGACTACAGCGTGCGGAACGTGCTTTCGATCTCCATGAACGGCCCATACCTGCGCCCGATGTGTTCCGCTGATCCATTCACGTGACTGGTGTGCCAGACACCCTCCAGCATCGGAGCCAGCCGAACGGGCACTTCCCGCAGACCGAGCACAACAGATCCGCCAAGCCCAACGGTTCCAGCGCCGACAAACCGACGCGCTTGCCGCCTGCGATGCGGGAGTCCCGAGGGGAGGAGGGGGCATCGACAAGAACCTGATCCCGGTCATCGCGGCCAGCGTCCACATCGCAGTCCTTCGCCCGCAGCCGCCGCATGATCTCAGCCGCCGCATTCCGGATCTTTTCGTCTTCTGCTTAGGCACACACCGTTCACGCGGCGGAAGTCCAAGAGGCCATAGCCGACACATTTCTGGCCATTGTTGCGCGTGTGCACGCTTGGGCGGATATACATACCTACACGCACGGGTTTGCTGTAGTGCGCACAGCACACCGTTACGAAGCGTCTTAATGTGAGATCAAGATAAACAACACCCACAAAGCACTCCATTGACCCTCTCGCCCATTCCGAAAAACAAAACTGGCCTCCATTGACTGGAATCGCTCATCTGATATCCTGAACCACCGCAATCAAGACCTGAATCAACCGATCGCTACTCACAAATGACGAATATGATGTGAGTACGCTGCCTGTTCTCGTGCTCGCACACGCAACAATGGTCTGGATTTACGGGGGTGGACTTCAAGAGAGGGCGTCGGCTGTGGCAACGTACGACGACACCGAGTTTGCCCGCAAAGGAGTTGTGTCCGTCAGCCTGAATTATCGGGCCGGGCTGCTTGGCTTCATGGTGCATCCGGAATTGTCTGAGGAGTCTGTGCACGGTTCGTCGGGCAACTATGGTTTTCATGGTCAGATTGCAGTTCTCAAGTGGGTTCAGAATAATATTGCCGCCTTTGGAGGCGATCCGGAGAACGTGACTGTTTTCGGGAAGTCCGCTGGGGCCATGTCGATCCCGATACTGATAGAGTTTCCATTGGCTGACGGGTTGTTCGTGCGCAGCATATTGCAAAGTGGGGCGGAATCTATGCCGCCGAGTTTTGCCAGTGGTGTGACTACGCTTGTTGCGGCGGAGGAGGCGGTTTAGCAATTCAGGAGGAGCTTGGGGCCAGTTCGCTTTCAGAACTGCGCCAGATGCCATCCGATCGCTTTCTGATCCAGAGTCCAATGCGTCTTTCGAGGCTTGAATATGGATGGATCTTGCCCGTTGGGGGTACTCAATCCCGACCGCTTCAGATTATCGCTGGCATGGCCGCTAATGATTGGATGTGGGGATTGGATCCGAATGAACCGTTAGAGCAACATCTAAGGCACTTACGGGCTATTGGCGTCTACCTACCAGTGTTATATCCGGCACAGGCTGATTCTGAAGTAATGGCCGCCCGCCAAGAGATCGCGGCCGCGTCGCACTGACGTTGTGGGCAGAGGACCAGTCGCAGCGATCAGGGTCCGTCTACACTTATTTCTTTGACCGGGCTATCCCGTGGCCAGAGCAGCTACAATTTGGAACATTTCACACTGGAGAGGTCCCGTACGTGTCCAATACGTTGAGGGTATTGGATCGTCCGTGGGAAAAAGTGGATCGTACAGTGGCCGACCGGATGATGGCTTATTGGATCAATTTTGCCCGGACTGGAATCCCAATGGGGTCGGGCTTCCAGCCTGGCCGGCCTATCACGTAGCTGCCGACCAAATCATGCGGTTGGGAGCTGAAATGGGACCCGTGAGAGTTGCGACGCATGAAAAGGAGCGATCCTGGCAGGGCATATTTGCCAGAGCGTCACCATAGTATCCGATAGCAATCATAGTCCCGCACTGACCAAGTCTTGACTCGCCTATTGATCCAAAAACTGGCAAAGGGCAGCACAGACTCTGATATGCCGGAGCCAAGTGCGGATACGCACTGCGCCAAACGAGCCGAGATGGCAGCATTTCGGACAACGCGCCAAATTTATTGTACTGCCTGGACAAAGCATCTTTCTCTCCTGACCCGATCCACGTTTCACGAGAAAGATGACCGGTGCGTGATTTATTGCCTTTGCCAAGGAGCACTCCCTAGTTGCTGGGCCGGTCGTTTGCGCAGAAAAACTACACACAGAATGAAAGACTAAGATGAGTCCTGCGACATAGTATACTACGTGCCGATACACGGAAACATGAGGCTGCGAGGTGGCTCATTCTATCCGGACTAATGGCCTGCTTGAATCGGATTGAGTGGCCTGTTTCCTTACGAAAGACGCAGCACAACCTCAACCTTACTTACACAAATATAGGGGCTTTATCAGAAGCAGAGACCGTATAGTCATCCAGTCCGGGAGGAACTGGAATGGATGCACGATCCTTGCGCAACCGGCCAAAAGCTTCGGCGTTCTTGCAGAATATGACTTTGAATATGCCGCCTGAGCTTCTAAATATAGGCGGAGGCAATCCGTGTTCGTTGCACTCGTCTATCATTCGCAGTGTACCGGATCCCCAGAGTTCGATCAGTTTTACGTGGTAAAATGCCTGTGCAAGATTTGGGTTTAGCCTTATTGATTTGTGTTCTTTTTCAAGTTCCGCAACCGTCAGGGCAAATGGCAGTTCACCAGGGTTGTCAATGACGATGTGATCATCGTATACGCGTATGTCTGTTGAACTATGTACACTATAGTCCCTGTGGATAAGGGCGTTTATAATGGCCTCCCGTAGAGAGGGCAGCGGGTAATCCCAGATTTCATGGCTCTTTATCAAATCGCGGATCCCGGCTAGGCCGGCAGGTCTATCCGGATTTCTGATCGGCCAATCACTCGTCCCGGGAATCGCGATGCGCGCTTGGATATACTGCATAATCTGACGCATGGCGTGTTCCGCTTGATCAAAGAGAGTCCCGCCAAACTGGCGATGATCGAGAATTATTGTGTTCGTCTTGAATCGTCCGATTTTGATCACAGCGTTCGGGTTCACCTTCTGCGGATCATTTCCGAACAACAATACAGCTGCTCTACTTACTTCTTCCTCATCTGATAGGTGGAGCTTTTCGAGCACAGCTTCCATACCTCCAACAGCAAGCGTGCGGTCGATTCCTGGCAGTCGCTCACGCGATTCAGCTACGAATTGGGCTAGTTTTTCACTATCGATCAGGTCGCTTACATTAGTATTGGTTTCCGATATCGGTCTCGATTCCCAAGTCAGGCCAACTCTGTCAAACAGGAAGCGAGTCAGTTCGTGTGGGAGAACTGGACGAGTTGTGGCCCCAACACGCCGGTAGTATCTGGCCCTGTGGGCGACTGGTGTAGCAGCCTGCTCAACGTCGATCCTGAAGACATCCTTCCCGTCTACAGTATCCAGTCCAAGTCGTGTAGGATGCAGGCGCAACGAATCCACAATACAGTTTGTCCAAGCATCCAGTTGGTGCGTATTGCATGAAACACCTCTTACACTACCATCATCACAGACTCCGATAAGTAGAGTACCCCCCCGTGTATTGGCAAGTGCAGCAAGAGCTTTCAGCACTTGGGCGTCATTCCAAGTCTCTTTGAACTCCACGGTTTCGGACTCTCCGGCTAGGACTATGGTCTTAGTGTCCTCCATGCTGTGATCCGGGTTTCAGCTGCGGTGTCCGGGTATGTGCGCTCGGTACATGAATTTTGGGAGGCGGAATAGCGTGTGCAAGCACAAAAACCACTTCATGAATGCAGTTCTCCTCCACAGGTTTCGGATCAGGTTTTCGGGTACAATGATGACGAATCATCGGGGCGAACATGCGTATATCGGATAGTTGTAGCCAATGACTTATGGCAAGCGTGTCTTTGACCAAGTAGGCAGGCTCCGCACGACGTTTGGACTTACGCCTGTGGTCTTGATGGGCGATCGCGGACTGTTACCAAAGCCTGCTTGCGCGAGGATTTGAAGCCCGCAGGACTGGATTACGGCTCTGCGCAAAGGTGGCATCCGGCGGCTGATAGGACAAGATGGATTGAAGCTGTTTGATGAGCGGGATTATCGTGGCATGGCGCAGCGGCCAGTATCCGAAGGAGCGAATCATTCTGTTTCGGTCGGATCAAAAAAGCGGCTGCGGCTGCTCCGGACCGAACAGGTATTGCGTGTGGGAACGGCGATCGGGCGCTACAAGATGGCGTTCTGGACACTAAATACCATGAGGGTGTGCCCGATTCATCATCGCAAGACGTCCCGGGTGATCAGCCATGTGTTCTTGTGTATGTTGGCGTACTACGTGGACTATCATCTGCGCAAGCAACTGGCTGCGATAGTGTTTGCCGAGGATGATCCGGACGGCAACAGGCGCAGCGTACGAGTGCCGTGGCCCCGGCCCTGGACAGAATAGACGGCACGGACCAAGCGCACCGCTGGCGCCGACAAAGCGATGAGCTATGCCAGCCTGATGAAGCATCTGTCCAAACTGTGCCGCAGTATCGTTGCGTAGAAAATCATCATAGGGACGCGGTGCGCCTTATCCATGATGGCGCTTTTAACGGCGATGTAGAAGCGCGTCTTCGAACAGCTGAACGTTCGGGTCTCCTAGCCCTCAGGGCCTTAGGCTTCGTCCGAGCGCACGGCCTCGCACTGTCAGGCTAGACCACAATCTGCCAAGAATCACCCAGACAAGGCCCATTACCATGCTCTGGGCCTGCAAAAGGGGGCTTCAGCTAGAAGGATCGGTAGTTTCGCCAGAAGTATTCCAGCGGGATGTCGGGGTGCGGGTGAGTCGTGATCTGGTGCCACTACATTGGAGAGTCCAGATTGCGGTTGACAGGTACAGTCAGGAGTTGAGGGCAAGGGACTCGACCTTGCTCAAAAGGACTTCTCTAAGCTCGTCGCCACTGACTGGCTCTGTAACCGTCCTAAGCCACTTTAAACCGATTGACTTTGCATCGGCGGCAACAGGCTCGAGGGCACCGACATAGTACCGCCATTGGTCCGGATTCCGTTGATCAGCTATGCCCTGTCGGCCCTCTGCGTGCCATGCGAATATGTACAAGTCTGCAGGTTGTGTTCCCTCCGGTACCCGGACATTGTTCCTTCTATTCCAATATTCCGTGGGCCATTTGACCGCAAACTAGGGGGGGGGACTCCCTACCATTTAAGCAAGCGGAAATTGAAAAAATTGGGGGTGGAGCGGGGCTGCATTTTTATCCAGCGATAGCGTGATCCGGATCGAACAGGGTGCCCGTCCGCCGCCTGGCCCCAGTTACGGCCAGCAGTCGGTCGGCCACGGAGCACCGGGCGCGGCCGTGGGAAGGACCGCGGGCGCGCCCGGCCTTGTATTTGGTGCGACGGACCGGATCGTGTTGAATGGCGACCCGGCTCCAGTGGTAGACGGTATGGACCCGGTGCCGCGGGCCGGCTCGTCGTCGGACGACCCGCCGGGCGCGTCCCGATGGCCGGGGGACCGGGCCCCACCGCATAAGCCGCGCCAGGCCTGGCAGTCCGGGCTAGCCGCCGCGCAGCGGCTTTTGACCGCCAGATCGCCCGGACGTGCGGTCCTGTGCGGGGCCGGGACCGGCGAATCCCGGCCTCCGGCGGTGTAGGCGCCGGCGGCTCATCGCGGGCCGACCGCTCGTCCATGAGGTCGGCCGCGGCACGTTTTGCCGCACGGAGCTACTCATTGATCCCCGCGAGCGGCGGGGCCCGTAACCGGATCGGGGCGGGGGCCGCTTCGACCACGCCCGGGGCCCGCCCTAGCCGGAGCACCTCCGGGGCCGTTAAGCGCCGTAGGCGGGGTGGCTTCCCCCCTGGATCCCGGGGGGCTCGCGGACGCGGCCGGTCTTCGCGGGGGTCGCCCCCGGGCCCAAAGGGCCCCGGCCCACGGGGCGTACCGATCCGCCTGGAGGGGGAGCAACGGGGAGCGTAGCGCCCGAGCGGGTCGCGAAGACGGGGGCGGAACCCCGTGCGCGGGGCGGTCCGCTAGGTGGGACCCCGCCCGGAGCGGTACCCTTTCGGGGTCCACCGGATGGAGCGCCCGCCGGCCGTGGGGGTCAGTCCGAACCGCGCCGGCGAGCCCCCGCGTGTCCCGGCGGTCGTCTGGGGCGCACGCGGGCGAGCATCGATCCCGCGGCTGGGGATGGAGGGAAAAGATCGGAACACCGCGATCCCGCCGACGGTCCACGACCGGTCCGGGGGAGCTCAAGGGCGACAGCCCGGCGTCCCCGCCGGCCCCGTAACCCTCCCGTCCAGCAGCGGGCCGAGCCCCGGACCGGAAGGCGGAACCACCGGCTCGCCCCGGACGGTTCCGTCCGGGGCGAGCACACCGGCCAGAGGGGACGGGGATCCCCCGTCCATACCGGCCAAAAACGGGGGTGAAGGGGGCGTGGACCGGATGAAGGCCTTATTCAGTGAACCCGGACCACGGACCGCGAGTCCCCCGGACGTTCCATCCGTCCCGGTATCAGTGCTCCCAGGCCCCACGCCCTACGGGGGGGGGCTATCACCGTCCTCCCCCGAGGCCCCGGTTCCCCCCCAGGCGTTCGCCACAGCCGGGGGCAAGGGGTCGCGCTCGGAGAGTGGACTCGGGGTTGCCCCACCCCAAACCGAGCCGACCGGGGCGAACCCCGCCGAACCGGCCGGACGGGCCCAGTCCAAAACCCTGCGACCAAACGGGCTGACTTCTCCACCTTGTTGCGCTCCCTACCAACTTGCCCCATTAAGCACCTCTTTCAAGATACAGGGGGTAACTTCAGTTGGATGTATCATCCCAACACTTGAAACGTCTAAGCCTCAAACACTGGATTGATCAGACCTTCCTTAACTATATAATCGCCATATGGTAAGAGCTGTCAGTCATTCAAATATAGTGAGGAGGAGTCGTGGGGACGTGCATGTGCGTACTTACTTGTTGTCGTTAGCGATTTGTGACCGAGCGAGTCCTTGACCAAGTGCGCTGGAGCGCCATTGTCGAGTGCATGGGAGGCATGGGCATGTCGCAACCAATGTGGAGAAACGTTCTGCGTAAGCCCAGCTGCCTTTGCGGCCCTGCGGACAATGCGCCAAATCTGCTGCCTCGAGAGCGAACCGCCTTTTTGCGATCGAAATACAGGGTGCCGCCGCTGTGCATAACCATGTTCAGCAGCCTTCTCCCTGAGCTGTTCCAACGAGGCCCACGTGCCGGGCGGAAGTCGAATCGTACGGGTCTTGTCGCCCTTACCCAACAGCGTAATTTGCCCGACTGGTTGGCCGTTATGTAAACCGCGCTCTAATAATGCGCCCCAATACAGACTGGCTAACTCAGAAACACGGGCGCCGGAGGCATAGAACAACCGTAACAATACCCGGTTACGGAGATTTGTGGCCGAGTCGAGAATCCGTTGAATGTCGTCCTCTGGCAGGATGCGCTCGGCCAGCTTGTCGGGAATGCTTGGGACAGTCACTGCAGCACCAACATTATACATCAAATACCCTATCCGGTGGCCAAAGCTAAATAGACTTTTGACCGCGGCCAGTTTGCGGGCTTGCGTGGACGGCTTGTAGCCACGAGCTTTGAGATCGTCCGCCCACTCCCAAAAATGTTTCAGCTTGACCTCGGCTAGCGGTAGATCGACAAAGTCCACGAACCGCTCTACGTCACGCATGTATGCAGATTGGGCATGATCACTCTTGCCGTGCAGCCACAGACTGATAAGATGCAGATCGTCATCCGCCTGGCTGACACGAAGGGAGTTGGCCGGGGCGGGAATCATGTCCGACATAGTGTTCTGGGTTTATTTAAGCACTAAATGAAACATAAGGATAATTATGTTGCATTCGCAACCCATGCAAAGGATCGGCATACCGTACAAAAAGGCGCACTCGACTACGCCTGCTGAGTCCGTTTTTCCTTGCCACGACTTGGGCAGCTCTACCTGGTCTTTCGAGCAGCAAATACCGCCACGCCACCACGGCATCCGACAACATATCCTCTATCAATGGCGTGTGCTCACCATGGCGGATATCGGTTGGCACCTGATTCCGCTGGGTAAGATCGTTGCTCATATGGACGAGCTTGAGCCATACTCCGGAATACATGCGGAAACTCCACATGCTCATCTCATTGCCCCCTCATGGGGATCGGGAATTTCGAACGTTTGGTAGCGCTGTGTGGATCTTACGGATGCATCCCTGCGTGTGCGGGGCAGGCTCTGATCAGTGCATTCGCATTCATGTCAGATTCGATGCATCCCTGCGTGTGCGGGGAGGCCGGATTTGCTCGGGGAGCAGGTATCTAATCCACGGTGCATCCCCGCGTGTGCGGGGCAGACCGGCGTGCCGCTCCGCCTGGAGGACGAGAAACGGGGGATCATCGCGCCCGAGCGGGTCGCGGAGACGGGGGCGGAGCCCCGTGCGCGGGGTGGTCCGCTCCTCCGCTAGGCGCGACCCCTCCCGGAGCGGTACTATTGCGGGGTCCACCGGATGGAGCCCGCGCCGGCAGTTGGGGTCGGTTCGGACCGCGTCGGCGATCCCCCGCGCGTCTCGGCGGAGATCCGGGAATGCAGGAAGAGACCCGGCAGGAGCCCCGCCCCCGCACCGGGCTTCGAGGCTTTGATTCAGACGCCGCCCCGGTGGGCCCCTAAGCCGAAGCGCGGGAGCTACAGCCCCCTCGGCCGGGTGGACCGCCACTCGGCCGGTAAGCCGCGGGCTTACCAGCGGGGGGACCGCCCGGGTAACCGGGAGCTCAAAGCCGCCAGCTATCGGGCTTTTCGGGCCGTGCGCCGCCCGAGGGAGCGCGTGTCTACGAGGCCTCGCTTCTCAGAACGGGCCCCGCCCCGCGAGCCCGGCTCCACCCGCCGCGCCTGATTTGGGCGGTACGCTGGACCATCTGGAAGAAAAGGATAGCCGGCCACCCCGAACGGTTTTACCACGAGACCCCCACCCCAGCGGAAGCCGCTGTGGCCGCCCCACGGGAGGATCGGGACCACCGGGATCGGCTCTAAAAGAGGTTGAGCTCTACGTACCGGAAACGCTCATTAAAGTTAGCCGCCCGGCCTTCATGCCCTATATGACTATAAATCCCGACATTCGGGAATCTCCTGAACGAGTCTGGCCAATGAGATCGCCCTTATCTGTGTCATGCACATCCGCCGAAGTGTGGGGGGCCAGCCTAAAACGCTAATCCATCGCCAGCCGGACTCCCAACGGAAAACCGTACGGACCGGGACGCCACGCGACCTGAAAATCAAGCCGGTTTTACCGGGTGGGAGCCGTACGGACTTGATTTGCTTTTTGAAACGAGTACCTCTTGCAAGATACAGGGGGAAACCTAGTCCCTATTCATCGTCATCGTCAGGAAAATCGCAAGCTTCACGTCCGATTTCATTGCCCTCATCGTCGTAGACATGGTTGTACCCCTCAGCGTTCGTGTACCCGGTGTCGGTGTCGGTGTACACATCCGCGCCGTCGCACACGTCAATCAGGTCTACCACGCATTGCGCGAATGCTTTCTGTTTAAAGATATTCTTTGTGTTCGTCTTTACTTGGCAATCAATCGTGACAGCTGAAGTCTTGCCAATTGTCAGAAATCCTATTGCCCATGCATCAGCGGTTGACGTTATTTTGCGCCAATGCAAGCCGTCCGACAAGGTGCCCATGTCGCCTGGTTGACTTGAGGGCAAAACAGAATCCGCCCGCCGGGACAGTTGCATATACCCACCCGGATCAAGCTCATCCAACAGGGCAAGGAATTCTTCGTTTGGTGAGCTTGGAGCCTGTGTGACCTCCACTGTGGACTCACAGCCAGTGGCCACGACGAGCAGGATCAACACAGGTATAAAGAATATGCGATGCATGGGATAACTCAAGATTTGTTCAGGAAGAGAGAGGAAGAGCGGTTATACCGGTCTGCCGGGGGATTGATGCAGGCTGTTCTGACCGGCTGTGGCGTTTGGGGTTTCCCGCCGATTAGGCCCCTGCGGGAAACATTTACGAGCGGGCCTTCTACAACCGACCACTTCTATGAGGCAGATTCCTTCGCTGTGGATATATATGGTGAGGCAACATAAAGAAGCTTCTACCGATTGGTTTTCTGGCAAGTGTACACTCTTCTTGGCGGTGGTCTCCCTTGTGGCTTCATCGTCGTGTCAACACGATCCGGACAATGTAACTCTGGGCGAACTCCATCCAACAGAAGAGAACATGCCGATAATCACCGATTCCCGATATGTTCTACGGGAGGAAGGAAGCGAAACAGACACAACGTGGCCATTTATAGGTTTTTCCGGACAAAAGGAGATTGCCATAGGGGTCAACGAAGGCGATGACCACGAGATGGTCGGAATGGTCGAGGATATGACCATAAGTGAGGTGCCTTGTTTTATGCAGAAAGTGAGCGTGGAGAAGTGCATATATATGATCGGAGCGGTTCTTTTAGGGGCAGAATTGGCAAGCCGGGTGAAGGGCCGGGCGAGTTTCATTTCATAACCGCTTTGGCGGTTACGGATGCGGGGGAAATGCTATTTGTATCGGACAATTACGGTTACCGGATTCAGGTTTTCCGGCAGGATGATACACCATACGGATATGTGTTTGAACGCTCCTTCAATATGCCCCGTGAATTCATTGCCGCCGACATCTGTGCAATGAGCGGCAATGTATATGCACTTGGGTATTCGGAACTTGTCGATGGCGTAATCCACAAGATGACCGCCATGGGTGAGCACGTTACGTCTTTCGGGGAACCCTACAAGTCCGACAACTCTCTGGTCCGCAGCCTTTTGTCTGAGGAGGGCCGCTTGGAATGCAGTGAGAAGCATCAAGTCATCGGTTATGTTAATTCTCATATCCTGACGCTTACGGGATATGACGAGACGGGCACCTTGCTGTGGCGCGTCAAATTCGCGGACCAAAAGCTGAGTCCAGTAGAAGAAGGGATTCATGAAAATGGACAACCCTCAGTGACGTATCGCCTTCCTGAAAGCGGAGAGAGCACGTCCTTAGCCCTGTTGTCCGACTCCTTCAACGACAAGGTCTTCCCCCGCGAAGGCCTCCGGCGCCGGCCGCGTCGGCCGGCTACCACCGTAGCCGACGTCCGCAAGCTCGACCTCAGCGCGCGCACTTTTCCCACCGACTTTTCGGGTCTCTTCCGGTTGGTCTTCGATCGCCCCCCCCATGCCGCTGGATGCCAGGCTGGCCGCCGTAGGCCTGCCCGGCACCCGCCTGATCCCGGCCGGTTGGGCCGTCCGCTCCCGGTGGGCGCTCAAGCGGTCGGGGAGCGGTCGGCCTTCCCCGGTCCGGGCCGAAGCGCGGGATGAGGGCCGGGGCCCTCTTTGCGGGACTGAATGCCATCTGCAAGCGCACCCCGCTCACCGAGTACTCCATCCAGGTGGATCCGACCTTTGCCGGACCGCTGATGCCCCGATGGTACCCTGCCGCGGCCGAGCTGAGCGAGGCCGTCCGTCTTGGAGGGTCCATAGACCTGGACTTCCACACGATTCCCTACCCCGGCGATCCGGCGCGCTGGCCGAAACCCGAGGTCTCCCAGCGCCGCCGCCGTCCGCGCGGTGTGCTCACGGTACGGGCGCGCGACGCCGACGCCCGCCTCTTCGGCCAGGCCGACGCCCCGATTCGCCAAGAAACGCCAAACGAGGCCATGCTGCGCTTGGTCGACTACGGGAAGGCCCCCACCGAAAAGGTCCCAAAAGAACTGGTCTTCGACCGCCGGTTCACGGTCTACGCCCATCTGGCCAAGCTAGCCGCCCAAGGCATCGACTTCATCCCGCTGCGACGCCGGCCGGCGTCGCAGATCGAGCACATGGACAACCTGGACCCGTCGGCCTGGAGGCCGATTCGCCTCACCAATAGGGGCCGCGCCTACCGCACGCCCCGCATCGCAGACGAAACCGTGAAGCGGCGGGGATACCCCCGGCCCCTGCGGCAGATCATCGTCCAGGGACTGGGACACGACCAGCCGACGGGGCTGATCACCAACCAGATGAAGCGTCGGCGGCGCAGCTGGTCGACCGCTACGCCCGCCGCATGATCATGGAGAACGTCCTCCGCGAGGCCATCGACTTCTTCCACATGGAGGCGCTCAGTTCAGCGGTACCGATGCGCATCAACGTGGACGTGCAGCTGACCGTCATGGCCAGTGTGCTCTACCGGCTCCTGGGCGCCCG
>JAAXGT010000193.1 GCA_012271205.1 Rhodothermales bacterium | reverse complement strand
GGCTATAACCGTGGGAATATATTCATACGTTCACAAAATAGATGCCATCGAACGGTATTATGTTGGCTGTAGAGGCCATTTTCACGTAGAACGCCTCCGAATTGTGCACCCACCAGACGCCCCGTGGTAATTCAGGCTAGTGCGCACCCTCTGCCAACAGTTGTACGAGCCGGGCCACGCCGTCAGGATCCTCCTGGTGGATGTAGGTACCGCTGGCCGGAAAGGCTACGTGCGTGCCGTGCGGCATACTTTCGACCCACGATTCATGCAGAGCCGTCCACACCGAACGCCCCAATACGGACTCACCGGTCCAAACGGCCGCCGGGCTTGCCCGGCCCGCGCTTAGCACGATCGTGGGGACAGATGGCACCGGATTCAAGCCCGGCACATAACCGCTTTCAATAATCTCCGCATAGGCCGAAAATTCTGTCCGGACGGCAACAGGCAAAATAGCATTGAAAGCCTTACGCTTGCTCCAGTACTCGTTCCAGGAGGTTTCCGACACGCCGCGCCACATGGTTGCTTGCGATTCCAGGTGCGGATCAATGAGTACCAACCCGATCATGTCTTCCCGGAACAGGTTTGCAAAGCGACGGGCGCTGAACGCACTCTCGGCATGGGCCAACAGCAAGTATGGAGGTGGAATGCCGGCCTCCCGCAGCAAGCCGCGCAGTTCTGTTGCCAGCTGCTCTGGGCTGCGCTCCATACTGGACGCGCTGGACAGCCCCAAACCCGCACGATCATAGGCAACTACACGGAAGGTGGTGGCGAGGCGCTTGTGCAGCGCCTCCCACGATGCCAGATGGTCTCCCATTCCCGCTTCCAGGACCACCGTCACCGCACCGGTGCCCACATCTACGTAATTCACCCGGCGCTCCCCCACTAAAGCCGTCTTGCCTTTGGGATAGTCCCTGCCCAAATCCGGCCATTCTTCTGGTTTCGGCGCCGGGGTCCACCCGGCAATACTTTCAATGGTTTCGTTGTGCAGCTCAATGGCATCCACTTCAAAGCCCGGGGGGGCCATGATAATGCCGCCAAAACCACCCCACGGGTCTATGCAGGCCCCCTGATATACACTATCCGGCAACCGATACAACGTGCATTCCATTGCAAATGAAGGCTCCCAGGAAAACGATAGACTATCTCCCGTGACGCGTATGTTTTCAAACTCGAACGGACCATACTCCTGAACCTCCATGGTAATGCGCACATTACCATTTTCATGTCGCACCTTGTATACGGTGTCCATGTAGCGCCCGGTGAGGTGAATGATCCGCCCCACCCAGTCGCCTTCAGAAATCTTTTGCGCCTGAACCGGCGCGAGCCCACCCAACGCTGTAACGGCCAAAAAAAACGTAGCGCGCAACACTATCCTACTCTCGCTCCAATTGTGCTAAAAAATCCTTGGCTGTGGGATGACTTGGAGAACGTTCCAACAGGCCCTCCCAAACTGTACGGGCCCCAAGCGTGTCGCCGCTTCTGATGTAGGCAATGCCCAGGTTGAGCCGCACCGCGTGCATGGAGGGCGCTTCTCGCAGAATGGCCCGAAACCGACCTGCAGCGTTTTCCAAGTTACCGTTTTCCATTTCCAGAATCCCCAGATTGTTCTGGAGCTCAAGATTCCAGGGCATGATCACCAAAGCCACCTTGTAAGCTTCGATGGCCCGGTCATATTGACCGCTTGCACGCAAGAGTCTCCCCAGATTGATCCAGTTGTCCAAACTTTCCGGATCGTGGTTAATGGCATCCTGTGCCTCATTGATCGACTGTTGCAACTGCTGAGCACTGTCGGCTCGCGCAAAGAACGTCTGGGCCTCTTCTTCCCGTTCCAGTCGCATGTACACTTGTCCCAGATTAAATTGGGCGCCATGATGCCACGTACGTGCGTTGGCAACCTGCTCCAGATACGGCAAGGCCGATGCGGCATCACCCATTCGGAAATACTGTGTGCCGACGAGATACTGGTAGTCCAGATCATCGGGTCGTAAAGCCAGTCCCTCGAGGGAAGACGCCAAGGCTCTTTCCAAATCGCCGGATTCCTCCAGCAGTTGTCCGAGCCACATGTAAGCCATAGCGAAAGTCGAATCCATCCGGATGGCTGACTGGTAGGCCGTCTCTGCACTGTCAGGGACGCCCAGCTTCTGGTAAGCACGACCAAGTTCATGGTACAGCGCTGTTGTAGGGCCAACCTCGGTTGCCTCTGCATGATACAGATTAATGGCATAGCGCAGGTTGCCCCGACGAAAATGGTTGAGCCCCATATGGAATCGCGCCCCCGGATAGGTTCCGTCAATCTCGAGCACGCGCTCGTAGGCAGCCTGGGCAATTTCCAGCTGATTGAGCTGTGTGTAGATGGCGCCGCGCAGGTAATGCAGGTCAGCCAGGGCCGGAGCATAGTTTTCCACGCTGTCCGTCAGAGCCAGAGCCGCCTCATAGACCCCCCGGTCAAAAGCACGATTGGCCTCGATCAACAGGCGTGCCGCTTCGGGCGGCAGAGCCTCCCGCTGGATTTCCGACACACTTTGTTGCTTTCCGCATCCGAAAATCAACAGCAATACTATTGACGCCCAAATTACTGATCTCATGTGATGTTAAACCCTTCCGTTAGCGCCTTAGTTCAGCTGCCGGGCAATGCCGTATGCCTCCCGAGCCTCTTGCACGCGCCCTGACATCTGGTAAAGATCCGCCAGCGTAAGCCATTCTTGTACACCAAGGGGATTGCGCTCAAGCACAAACCTGGCCAGAATTATGTCTGCCTGCAGGCCCTCCAGCCGCTCGGTGGCCTCGAAGAATCGATGCGCCTCCGCCGTACGTCCCAGAGCCAACAGGCAGCGCGCCATGTTGTAATTGGCCCCCACATGCCACGGCTCCGTCTGTAGCACGGCATCGAGATGGGGTTCCGCATCGGCGGCTCTACCCGTCCTGACACTCAGGCTGCCCGCGAGATAGTTGAACTCGGCCTCATTTGGCATGAGTGACACTGCCCGCAGCGCGTTCACCAAGGCCTCTTCCAGTGCCCCCAGATCTTCGTCCAGTTCCGCAAGCCAGGACCAGGCCTGTGCATAGGATGGACGATGACTCAACGCCCTTTTGTAAGCTATCCGTGCACTGTCATCCACACCAAGGCGGGCATACACACGGCCAATTTGGGCCCATACAGCACCCAGCGCTGTTGTATCGTCACTTGAAAGTAATGCGATTTCCGACTGATAATGGTTTAGTGCGCTGCGGAATTGCCCTCTGAAGAACGCGTTGCTCCCCATTGCATAAGCCACACCCTTCAGATTTGGAGCGAGCTTGCGCGCTTGCGCATAAGCAGCCTCCGCTTCATCAAAGCGGTACAAGCTGGAGAGCACCCTTGCCCTCAGGTTGTGCAGCTGCGCATAATCCGGCAAACGCTGAAGAAGACTGTCGAGCAGCGTAAGCGCATGTATGTAATCCTGATCTTCATAAGCCTCCTGCACATCCCATATCAGGGCACGTGATACGGGGTCCGGCTCAGGCACTTCCTGCTGCATACAGGCACTTGCAAACAGCAGAGAGACTGTAGCCAACCACCCATGATGTACGGTCGCACGTCTACTCACTTTCCTGTATGTGTATGGTCTGATTGGCATCCAGTGGCCCAAGTTGCGATACTTGCCCGCTCGGCCAATGCACCCACAGTGTGTCCACCCGTGTTGCGTTTCCCAGTCCAAATGTCGGATCACGCTGACTCTGGGACAAATAACTGGCGCCAGCACGTAATTCCCGTTCCTGCCTTTTGCCTCCAGCCACAATGACTACGCGACTGCCCAAGCCATCCCGATTGCTCTCCGAACCCGTCAGATTCACCTGCAGATAATTGCCACCCTGGGTATCGTTACGCCACAGGTGCGCAGGCCCACCGTTTTCTGTGATCAACAAGTCTAGGTCGCCATCCAAATCATAGTCGGCCCAAGCCGCCCCGCGAGCGAGCATTTCATTTTTGAGCACGCCCACTGCCGCAGCTTCGGCAAAGATTCCGGCACCCTCATTTTTATACAGTTGTGGCCGCTGCCGGTACGTGATGCCTTCTTCCACTTCACCGATGTCCTCAGTTATGTGGCCATTAGCCGTAAACAGATCCAGATCTGAGTCAAGATCCAGATCGCCGAGCAGCAGCCCAAACGTGAGCGTGCGCAAACTCGGTCGCCCGATCTGAGAAATCGCCGCCCGGTCGGCAAAGAAGCCATTCCCCATGTGACTGTATACACCGACCATTTCGCTGGAAAAGTGGCCGACAAACACCGTTATTTCGCTACTTTCGTCTACGATCCCGACATCTATCCCCATCCCAGCCCGTGCTCGTCCGTTTTCATCAAAGGCAATCCCGCTGGGCACTCCTTTCTCTTCGAAGTTACCGTCTCCCTGATTCTCAAACAGAAGGTCGCGTTGCGTGTCATTGGCCACGATTAGATCAATCCAGCCGTCCCGGTTGTAATCTACGCTGATTGCTCCGAGCGTTTTGCCAGGCATATCGTTGAAACTGTCGGACTGCTCCAAGAATGTGCCGTCACCCTGGTTGCGATAGAAGCGGCCGGAGAGTCCTTCGTACTGCTCAGGTGTACAGTACGATTTGGTGTCACCCACGCGTGTGCAATAGATGTCTCCTTCAGGCGACCAGTCGACATAGTTGCCGACATAGAGATCCAGGTAACTATCTTTGTCCGCGTCAAAAAACACGGCCGCTGAACTCCATTCACGCCCCCCTGCCACGCCGGCTTGCGACCCCACCTCTTCAAAACGTGCCCCCATGTTGCGGAGCAGCAGGTTTTCAAAGAGCGTGGTCACAAATACGTCAACATCGCCGTCGTTGTCATAGTCCGCGGCGGTAATGCCAAATGCATAGGCCTTGAGTTGTGACAGTCCGGCCGCGGTGGTGGCCTCTTCAAATGTGCCGTCGCCCAAGTTGCGAAACAGACGCAGTGCATCGGGGGCGGCTTCTCCACGCGAGGGAAACGTACTGCCGACAACCAGCATGATATCCAGCAGACCGTCATCGTTATAGTCCAGGAATCCGGCACCGGCCCCCATGGTTTCGGGGAACCACTTTTTGCCAAAGGCACCGGTCACGTGCTGGAATTCGTCAAGCCCGGCAACCTGTGTTACATCCGTAAACACGATCTCCACTTCGGGCTCGGTCTCTTCCTCTACTGATTCGGGCGTATTGGAGGTGCAGGCTGACCACAAAAGCAACAAGATTGAAATCACTACCGGTACGTGTGGTTGGCATACCGAATGTCTGTTCCGCTCCCGGCTGGAAGATCTCAACCAATCGGGCCCAGCTCCCTTCAGAGCGATTTGCAATCCGGGCGTTACGCACTTTGCGCACAGCAAATCATATGCGCGAGCCGCGTAGCGCTGCCTGTTCCGCTGTATCATCTACTGAATTGACTCCCCTTCAATTACGTGCAATATCCGATTTGCGGTAACCTTACGGACCTCATCGACGCGTCCATTGGGCCATGCGATTCGCAAACTGTCCACTAAAGCGCTGAGCCCGAAGGTGGCCGCCGCATCGGAATGCGAAAGATAGCTGGCACCGGAGCGCACGCGGCGGACCTGCCGTAACCCTCCGCTCCAAAGGGTAATCTCGGCACCGTATGCATTCCGGTTGCTTTCCCGGCCCTCGAGTTCCACACGCAGCCAGCGGGCATTGGCTGTCTCATTGCGCCACAAGTGCACAGGGCCATTATTTTCTACAATGAGCACGTCCAGATCTCCGTCAAGATCGTAGTCCCCGCTGGCCGCACCTCGTGCTACCATCGCCACACCTAGCGGGCCAATTGCAGGAGCTTCGGCAAACATACCTGTGCCGTCATTAAGAAAAAGCTGCGACCGCTGCCGAAAGGTTACGCCGTCAACAATTCGCGCGATATGTGTCTGCACATGACCATTGGCAATGAGCAGGTCAAGGTCCGTATCCAGGTCCACATCAAATAATAGCAGCCCAAAAGTCAGTGTCTGAAGGCTCGGCTGCCCGATCCGGGAAGCTGCTGCCCGGTCAGCATACATCCCGCCCCCAATGTGACGGTAAACGCCCACCATTTCGTTGGAAAAATTACCGACAAAGATGGATGGCTCACCGCTGGCATCAATCGCACCAGCATCTACACCCATGCCAGCGCGTGGTTTGCCATGCTGGTCGTAGGCGATCCCACTCCGAATGCCCTGTTCCACGAACTTTCCGGTGTGCTGGTTTATAAAAAGCATGTCCCGTTCCGTGTCGTTTGCGATAAAGACATCAGGCCATCCATCCCGGTTTGCATCCAGTTCTGCGAGACCCAATGTCTTGTCCCGCGCGGCATCCACGCCACTCAGGAAACCAGCCGCCAATGTCTCTTCATTAAACGTTCCATCTCCCTGGTTACGGTAATACCGGCCTGCAATTCCCGTGTAAATCTCCGGAGTGCAGTACACCTTTTCGCCCTCAAATCCACAGTAAATGTCCTTTTCGGGCGACCAGTCGACATAGGTGCCTACATACAGGTCCAAGTGCCCGTCGAGATCCGCATCAAAGAACATGGCACTGGTACTCCACTCGCTAACTATACCCACGCCCGCCGATTGACCGACCTCCACAAACACACCTTCGTCGTTTTGAAGCAGCAGATCCCGGTATAGTGTCGTTACAAACAGATCCTCGTCACCATCATTATCGTAATCTCCGACGGTCACACCGAAGCTGTATGCCCGCAACGGCGCCAGACCGGCATCATGCGTTGCTTCCGTAAATGTCCCGTCCCCCGCATTCCTGAAGAGCCGCAGCGCAGGATGCGTCAAAAGGGCAGGCACTTCTTCGAATGCCCCTCCGGTTGCAACAATTATATCCAGCCAACCGTCCTGATCATAGTCAAAGAAGCCTCCGCCGCCCCCGACGATTTCCGGAGCCCAAGCCTCTCCAAAACCGCCGTTTGCGTGAACGACGCCCGACAGGAGGGCGGCATCGGTAACCTCCGTGAACAATACTTCTGCATTCGGTTCTGATTGCCCGCAACCGGCCAACATAAACGCAGTCACAACCACACCCACGTAAACTTGCCCCCTCATTCGCTACAGCCTGACCCCAGGCATCGGCACCGGTGTCCATGCGCCAGCTCCTTCCACAACGTGGACTTGCTGGTTCGCTGCGATCGGCCCAAAGAACTCCGTAGCTCGCAGCGGCCAGTAGATGCGCATACTGTCCACTTGCGTGAATGGCCCCAATCCAAAAGCAGCCACCGTCTCCGATTGGGAGAGATAGCTCGAGCCGGACCGTATCCGGCGCTCTTGCCGCTTTCCCTGCGCATAGATTAGTATTCGCGTTCCCAAACCGTCACGATTGCCACGCGTACCGGTCACCGTAATGCGCAACCAGTTGCCGCCAACTTGGTCATTGCGCCAAAGGTGGGCTGGTCCGTTGTTTTCGGTAATCAGGATATCCAGATCGCCGTCCCGGTCGTAATCCCCCCACGCGGCCCCGCGCGCAACCATAAGCATCGAAAGTGGCGCAGTCATCTCCGGGGCCACTTCAGCAAAGGTGCCTCCGCCCACATTTTCGAAAATTTGTGCACGCTGCTCATAAGTGATCTTATCCTGACCGGCCAGGCGATCAGGATACACGTGGCCGTTGGCTGCAAAAAGGTCCTGGTCACCATCAAGATCCGCATCGATCAGAAAGAGCCCGAAGGTCAATGTGTTCAAACTTGGCTGGCCGATACGTGACACTGCTGCTCGGTCCGCAAAAAGTCCGCCACCCACGTGCCGGTACACGCCAATCATCTCTTCAGAAAAATTTCCCACGAAGACGGACGGCTCATTCGTGCTGTCGACGACACCCACATCAATGCCCATGCCTGCACGCGCTTCCCCGTGCTCGCTGAAAGCAATCCCGCTGGGCACGCCGCGCTCTGTAAAGCTGCCGTTGCCATCGTTCTGAAACAGCAGGTCTCCCTCGCCATCATTGGCCACCACGAAATCGCTCGACCCATCCAGATCAAAATCCCATTCGGCCTCGCCAAGCGCTTTTCCCAAGTCATGCCAAAGCCCACGCGCCGCTGTCCGCTCCGCAAACGTGCCGTCGCGCTGGCTTTCGAAGTACCGGCTGGAGCGCCCGCTATAATCCGCCGGCACACAGTATAGTTTTACGCGGCCGCCTTCAGGGCAGAACTTATCCGTTTCCGGCGTCCAATCTGCATAGTTGCCGATATAGACATCCAGCCAGCCGTCATTGTTGCCATCAAGCCACAGGGCAGAGCTGCTCCATTCATCATAACCGGCAATATTGGCCGCACTGCCTACTTCAGTAAACACACCCCCGTCATTGCGAAATAGCATGTTTTCGTTGAGGTTAGTCAGCAGAAAATCCTCGTCCCCGTCATTGTCGTAATCCGAGGCAGCCATCCCGATTGTAAACGCCTGCACATCCAGCAGGCCGGCCGCTCCGGTCACTTCCTCAAACGTTCCATCTCCCCGATTCCGGTATAGCCAGAGTGCTTGATACCATGGGTACGGCCCACGGTCCCATTGTCCGCCCCCCATCAGCAAAATGTCCAGCCATCCGTCTCCGTCATAGTCTATAAATCCGCCCCCAGAGCCCATTTGCTCGGCGTAATACTTGTTACCAGCCTCGCCGTTATCATGCCGAAATCGGCCGAGCCCTGCTGCCGTTGTTACGTCCGAAAACGCAAATCGCGACGACTCCGATGCCATCTCACGAGTATCGCACCCCACCAGAGCGAAGATCACCAGGAGAGCCGTCAGCTGCCTGGCTTGCAACTCACGGCTACATCGACACGTCGTCGCTAGGAGCATATTCGCTGACACAACAAAACGGAGAACCCGGCCTTCCAGGTTCTCCGTTTGTACCGCTGAACCCCGAAGGGTAAAGGGTGTCTCAATTAGATGAGCTACAAACCGAGTTGAATTCCAATTCGGTTTATGCTGCCGAACACGCCGAAATCCGTATAGGCATAGTCGGCTCCAACCCGGAGAGTCCCGAGAGTGTACCTCAGGCCCGCTCCCGCACTGAATCCCTGTTCCTCACTTACTCCCATCTGTTCGAAGCCTCCCCGCAAGGACACCAGCCCCATAAACGTGTACTCCAGACCGAAGCGGACATGCTCCGTAAAGTCACGTGGCCGCTGTGCATCAACGTGCAGTTTCAGGTTGTGCATGTCCGGGTTGAGGCTCGTAAAGTCGACCACATCCATCGCCAAGCCGATCTGGAATGTCAACGGAAGCTCAAACCGCTCGCGTACATACGTCAGCTCCTGGGCAAAATTCCTGGCGCTCATTCCAATCACCAAGCTCCTGAACCCGGTTGCGTAAACGATGCCGAAGTCGTAAGCCAGCGTGCGGGCGCTGTAGTCGTCCGTGGTCAAAATCTCTCCGGTGTCAAAATTTTGCCCGGTCGCAAAGCCAGTACCCAGATCCTGGAACACGAGCTTGACGTTCGCACCCGCAGAAAACCGGTCACTGAAGGAGCGGGCGTAACCCAATCCGACTGCCATAGCCGTCGGCGAGTAAGTCCCGGTCTCTACAAATCCGGACTCGTTATTCGCGCGAACGGTCCCAATGAAATCACCGTAGTCCACATTCACAAACGACACGCCCACAACACCGTAGTTGCCACCGCTTGGGCGGAAGGCCGCGCTGAATTGATTGTAGTTTATGTCCGCGATGTATCCCAGATTACCTACAGCTACATGCCCACGTCCCTGCATGAAGCCCATGCTCGCCGGGTTGTAGAACATTGATGTTGAGGATCCCACCATTTCCGCGGTCAGTGCCGAGCCGATGGCCGAAGCACGCGCATCCAGCGACGTGCTTAGGAATTTCATACCGGTCTGTGCCCGCTTGTCCGTGGTTACCTCGGTATCCGGTGTGAGTCCCGCCTGCCCGTATGCTGATGAGCTTGTGCCCATCACTACTAGTACGGCCAGCATTACGGTTAAGAAGAAATAGCGCTGATTCATAGCTCGTTCCGTCTTTTGGTCTGTGTTCCCCGGCGGTCATAGCCGGAGGACTTGTATTCATTTACCGGATTACTGTGAACTTCAGAATGGCCTCTTCACCATTCGCGTTGTCCGTAACGACAGCGATATAGATACCGCTGACCAGAAGCTGCCGCGACTTGGTGGTCAGGTTCCAGAGCTCATCCCCGCTGCCATCGGTGTGTTCAATGGTATGCACCAGCTCACCGATCTCGGTATAAATTTTGATCGTGCAATCACCCGGTATGTTAAAGAAGGCCACACGATCTTCCTGATCGAAACGGATAGTTTCGTCCGATCCCAAGTTTACCGGATTGGGAACAATACGGGCATCGGCCACGGTGCCACTGCTGCCGTAGGGCGGACGCTTCAGGTTAACCGGCTGGTAGGTCTGTGTGAGCGACTGTGCACTCCGAAGCGCAACTCCACCCGGTGTACCGGTAATGCCATCGGGGTCATTTGGCTGCGGGGCACCTACTGCCTGCAGATAGTAGTAGTAGTCCGTGCCACGATTCAAGTCCGTGTCGTCATACGCTGAGGCGCTGGCATCGAGACGGGCAATCATCTCGTAGCCACAGTGCTTGTTATAGTCTATGACTATGCGGGCTGGGTTATCCCTGTTAACACAATTCACGTACAGGTTGTCCTCGAACCTGGAGGTGCGGAAAAGCTCCCATGCCGTACGCTGCGGACCTCCGCCCGGCGCGGTCCAGCGAAGCTCAACACGATCCGGACGACCGGTCACAGTGAAGCTCGTGGGAGCATGCGGAGCCTCCGGCACCGGATACTTGGACATATTGTTGCTGGCCGCGTAGAGGTTAATGCCGCGCTGGAGTGTCTGAAACATCGAGTCGCGAGATACCATCACCCACTGGTTCTTGGTCATCTCTTCAAGTCCATGCCCGAACGTGTCGAACATACCGTCTCCGTCGGCATCCATCTGGTTGATGCTATAGTCGAAAGTGCCGGTCTGAATCATGCCGTCACCGTTGGCATCGTACTGAATCAGATCCGTATCCCGATCAGCCCCGCCCAGTTTGTATGCGCGCCCGATCTTCAAATCCGCGTCGAGATTCAAACCACCAATGGCTTCCACGACTACAATGCGCACGCTTTCACCAGGTGCAAAATTGTAGGGCCCGTAGGCCGTTGTGGCCGCGTGGCCACCCTGCTTGCCAGTAGACGCATCATTTTTGGCTTCCCAGAAAATTCCGCTCGGCTCGATGCGATCTGCATAGTGGGGAAACATGTGCTGAGAACCACCGACTATCCGATCCGGATTCTCGCGTGTACGGATGCCCCACTCGTAGTAGTCTTCATGTGAACTGCCGTCTGCCGTCAGGGCTTCATCCGAATCCATATAGCCCATCGTGCGCGGCTGGCAGGTGTCAATCGTAGCCGGAGTGCACCGGATGTACGTCTTGTCGGTCGGCGAATTATCGGCATGGATGGTAGTGCGGCCAATGAAGCTGCTGCCGGCCAGACGACCGAGTGAATCGCCGCTCGCTACCCAGGTGTTATCCTGAAAGAGTGGCGCCCCGATCCGGTCCCATTGTGATTGCGCTTCCGGATCGACGCCAATCCAAATGTACTGGGACGTAAACGTGATCGGATACACAGCATGGCCGTCGCCCACGACATCTACCATGCTGAACTTGCCCCATACCTGTCCACCGCTAACAGTCCAAGCACCCTGCAAACTCCCGCGCCACCGGTGTATGCGGAAGAAGTATGTATCCTTCAAATTCTGGTTGGGGAGTTCAATATCCTCATCATCGTCTGTATTGCCGGTATTGGTGTACGTGTATTCGATGATGTGATAATCATCGTGTGCCTGATTCACGTACCCATATGCCCGGCGATCCACCGTGATGCCAATTAGTGTATTGTGGATATTGTGCACCATACGGTCCGCCGGAAGGGCCGGATCGATTTCATCCACAATAGCGACGTTGTCAAAGGACAACGCCCCATCGACCTCAACAATCGTATCCTCAGTCTTGCTGAGGAGCACGTTTTGTATCGGAAAGGTCACATCCGCACCCGCAGTCCTTGGACCAATACGTGCTACAAAGTAAGGCCAGGTTTGACCGTTTGGGTCCGTCCAGTCTTTCGTACCCAGCCACAAGGCCTTGGCCCGGAAGTGGCTGCTATTTCGCAAAATGGCCGGCCATTCCATGCCGTCCGCAGCGGATGAGTTACCCTCGTGCTGTGCACCCGACTCGGTGTACGTGCCGTGAAAAGTGCCAATGTCCAGCCATTGCGCCGTAAACTGGGCATGGGCCGTTGCGGGCCCCAGGCCAAAGACCAGCAGCACCGCCACAAGGGATTGGAGGTAGCAGTGAATCTTCATGTGCTTGCTGTGCATGATTTCATTTAACTGGATGCATCACCAGCGATGCATCATATGGCTGATCTAGAATGTGAGTCGCACGCCCATAGTGACGCGCCGGTTGTTAAGGAATGTGTTGAAGCGAAGGTTCGGCATGTCGATGTACGCCTTGTCGTCCAGCACTTGCTGCACTTCGTTATCCGGCACCGTCTCAAAGCTGGAGCCATTCCAACGCGAGTACGTCCCCGTGTCACGCGCCCAATACCAGGCCGTGGGCTGCGGATCTCCAACACTGGCCAAGCTGCCTACCGCCTCTATCGGCTGAAAGGCTACATCCGGATGCCGATAAACGCCGGGGTTGTCATCACCGGGCACCCAGATGTACGGCAAATTCTCTTTCTCGGCATACGGAACGTCCGCGTCTACACCGTTGATCTGATCAAACGCGTCCTCCGGCAGGTGCAGCGACCACATGTAGCGGTCAAAATCACGGTTGTCCGGGTGGAACCCGGTAACACTGTACAGATGGCGCCGGTTAAAGACGTTGTCAACGTCCAGGAAGATTTGGGCTCCGCCATAACGGGTGTTGATGTGTTTGGTGAAGCGCAAGTCAAACCCGAGATAGCTGCGCCAGCGCACGTTCTCCTGCAGTTCCGGCGGCGCCGTCGCTCCCCCTCCCCAGATCCACTGACTCCCCTGACGCCATTCGCCCAAAAGGCTCACGCGCCAGTTACCCAATAGTTGTCCATCCATGACGGAAGGCACAAATGTGCTTGGCGTCAGGAACAGCAGATTCAGGCGTGCAAATGGCTCCGCCAGTGGCGCTCCAATCCGATAATCCGTGGAGGTACGCAGATAGTTGCGCTGCTGGAACGTGTTCTCATTGAACTGACTATAGCCAAAGTTGCCACTTTTGGTCTGGAGGAAGGTGTAATTCACGAAGCCACGGATGAAATCGCCCCGCATTTTCGTGACCGTAATCTCTGCCCCGCGCACATCCTCGTAATTCCAAGGCTGGCTCGTGTTATACTGCACAACACTGCCCAGCCCCCGGTAGGTTACGCCGCGCGGCTGGTTGCGGATATCACGGTAAAACCCGCTGATACGCAGCAGATACTGGTCAAACAGGTTTTGGTCAAAGCCCAACTCGTATGCCACGGTCAGCGGCATCGGGTGATCAGGGTTGCCGATATTGTCAATTCCGCCATTGCGCGACTGCTGCACACCGAAGACGTTAAATGCATTGAGCATCTGGCGGAAATGACCGTAGTTGAAATACAGCTTGCTGTCCAGCGTAATCGGGAAGGAGATACCGACACGTGGACTGACAAATACCTGCGCGGCCGGATCCTCTTTTTCCAGTAACTCATCCAATACGTCCGTACGGTGGCGATAAGCCGGATCATAATAGTTGTCCGTCACCCACCAAGGCGTGTTTGCATCGAAGAAGTCGAGACGCAACCCCAAGTTAGCGATCATGCCTTGGAATTCGAGTTTTCCCTGCGCATATGCAGCGCCCTGAATCGGCGTGCTGGAGAATGGATAGTCCTGCTCCGGCTCCGGGCCAACAAGGGCCAGGTTTACACGCTTGTAGTTCAGGTCATAGTCGCTGATGATAAGCTCGGCACCCGTCTTGACCTGCAGCACACGGGTCACTTGGCTGGTCAGATCAAACCGGCCGGTAAAGACACTGACATCGGATGTGTCCCGCGTCTTGACCCAGTGACCGCCGGTCGTTTCCGCCCCACCGATAAGGTTGCCGCCCTGGCCGAGAAAGCCAAATGGTTCATCCCCGGTGCAGTAAGGCGTAAGGGCACCGTCACCGTTGAGGTCGCTCGTGCCGCCAAAGCACGTGACCCGGTCCAGATTGGCTTCACCTGCCGGTGTCAAACGGCCTAGGTTGTCCGTATACGGTATTTGCACAAAGTTGCCGTTCTCGTCAATGTATGAACCGTCCCGGAGATTCGGGAAATGGCTGCGATACTTGGTAGCCAGGTTTTGAAGACTTACCTCATAGAAGGTGCTCGGACTGAGCGTGTGGGTGAACGTCGTGCCAAAGAGCATGTGATCAACATTTGCGAGCGGAAAAGCGCCGTCAGAAAGAATCACACGCCCGCGACGGTTGATACCGTCCACAATCTCTGCGCCCGCACCCCACCAGGGATAACTCGGCAGATTGCCTTGGTACATCTGCACATCGGCCGACCCCTGATAACGATTGATGCCACGCTCAGTACCGCGCATGGCCTGCACACTCAGCTTCATTCCACGGTAGATGTTCGAAATCAACTTCGCCTGAAACATCTGGTCCCTGTACGCATCGCGGGACTGCGGGTACAGGTAAGAGGTCTGCGTGCCCCGATAGGACACCAGAAAGCGCAGGTCTCCCAGCTGGCTGCTCATGCGCGGAATTAGCGGACCGCCAACGGTAACATCCGCCTCATAGTCCGGGAGGTCAATCTGGTTGTCTTTCCGGTGTGTGTGCTTAAAGTATTCCTGCATGTCCTGGGCCGTAACATCAAAACCTTCGGCAGTCTGCAGGCGGTCAGCCAGCGTGACCCAACCCTCAAAGCCGTTGTACTGGAGCTGTGTGTAGCTGTCCCACGCACCGCTTTCGGTGCCGCTCATGGCCACGTCGGGATCCAGAAACGGACGAACGTACCAGCTGTCACAGTCTCCCGTGACCTTGCCCGAATAATTGCAATCATTAAGATTTGTGCCGCCAAGTCCTTCAAGGGTCTTGGGCTGTGCGGGCGTAAACCGGTACAGGGCGTCCACTGTGTAGCGTGTACGTGACGGCTCCTTAGTGGTAACATTCACAATACCGCTGCGCACATTGCCGTATTCCGCATTGAAGCCACCCGTCTGCACCTGCACCTCCTCCAGCGACGTATAGCTGATGTTGGTCAACGGCTGATGGTGGCGACCTGTGCGCAGGTTCATGCCGTCAAGAACGAAAGCCACCTCGTCCAGCCCCCCGCCACGAATGCGCAAGCCCGGCTCAATGCCAGCCTGCAGATCGAGCACTTCATCGACCCCGGCTACCGGCAAATCTTCAAAGGCTTCCGGATTGAGGCTGGCCACATTGGCCGACACGTCAAGCTGCACAATGGGTCGCTCACTGGTGACGACAATTTCCTCGAGGCCCACAGCCTCCTCGCGAAGTGCCGCATCAGCTGGTGTGGTCAGGCCCGTGGAAACACGTACACCCTCGATGCGCTCGGTAACATAGCCGACAAAGGACACAAGCAGCGTGTAGGTACCCGGTCGTACATTGTTGATGAAGTAAAATCCGTCCTCATCACTGGCCGCGCCCTGGAGCGTACCCTCGATGACAACGGTTGCTCCCGGCACGGTTTCACCGGTGGCAGCATCCGTGATTATCCCGGAGATCTTTCCCTGCTGCGCAAAGGCTGAGGGCACCATGAGGACAACCATGGCAAATACACTGATCAGTCTGACTGGCTTCATGTTTCGTTCCCGATTTCCTGAAAAACTTTGGTTCAAAGAGCTAAGTCGTAGAAGTTAAGGCCAAGCGCCTGCACTCGCAACCGGCGGAATATAAACACATTCAAGTCCCTGCGGCAAGTCCCCAATTGCCAAGTTTCTAACTGGGAGCGCTTTCAACGTTAATTCAACATTAAAAATATACTATACGACGAGCATGCATGATTTTGGAACCGATCGCAAAAACTTCCCGACCGTGGAGCCGCTTGCTATCGCAATGGACCCATTCAGGTACGACGCCGGGACCCGGCCATATCGATCGTATGCTCCGGTGTCTGGCAGCGCTACCAAAACACGACATACAGCGCGGTGGTAATCGCCATGATCCCAAAGGCCAGCGCCGCGAATACGGGATCGGTCTGGATGATGCTTCGGCTGAGTGTGATGGCTCCCGGACTGTCCTTGCCGCGTCCTTCGATCAAAGAAATCAAAACGATCACAACCACGGAAATCACAAACACCATACCCATACGGTCAATGAACGGCATTCCAGGTATGGCCACCTTCATGATCACAGATAACGGGATGCTCAGAAGCGCGGACACGAGTGCCGCATTGGGCGTTCCTTTCTTCCAGAAGAGGCCCATCACAAAAATGGCCAGTACACCCGGACTAATGAATCCGGTGTACTCCTGAATGTACTGGAAAACCTGATCCAGCGCGGCCAGTTGCGGTGCCAGTACCACTGCAACGGCCATGCAGACGAGTGCGACGATACGCCCGGTCCGAACCAGTTCCTGCTCCGTTGCGCCCCTGCGGATATAGTTACGATAGATATCCATCGTAAATATGGTGCTGGTACTGTTCATCATGGACGCAAGCGACGACACGATAGCCGCTATCAATGCCGCAAAGGCCAGCCCCTTCAGCCCTGGCCCCACATAGGCGTTGAGCAACCAGGGATACGCTTCGTCGGCGGTCCCGATCGGAGCTTTGAGCGCATACGCGACAATGCCGGGCACTACCACAATCAGCGGCAGCAGTAGTTTGAGGTATCCGGCAAAAGCCACACCACGCTGTGCCTCCTTCAGGCTGGGCGCTGCCAGCGTGCGTTGGATGATGTACTGGTTGCAGCCCCAGTAAAACAGGTTGGCAATCCACATACCCCCAACCAGTACGCTGATGCCCGGCAACAACTCCCATGCGTCCTGGGTGAGGCCGTCATCGTCCACATACAGGAGCTCGCCCTGCTGCAGAATCATATTAAAGCGGTCCGGCACCTCCGCCAAGAGTTTGGCCATGCCGGCGGCCGCCCCCTGCCCGCCGCTGAATGCATCCAGCGCAAGCCAGGTTGTAAGCAGGCCACCACCCACCAAAAACGCAACCTGTACCACATCTGTCCAGGCAACCGCCTTGAGTCCCCCGTACACGCTGTAGATGGTTGCAAAAAGTGCGAGGGCCATAACCCCTTGCCAAAGCGAAATCCCCATGATGCCCTTCAGTGCCAGCGCACCCAGGTACACAACGGAAGTCAAATTGACAAAGACGTATACAAGCAGCCAGAAGACGGCTAGGAGTGTGCGCACACGTGCATCGTAGCGCAATTCCAGAAACTGAGGCATCGTAAAGATGCCCTTTTTAAGGTAGACCGGAATGAACAGCCATGCGACCAAAAGCAGTGTGATCGCTGCCATCCATTCATACGTGGCAATGGCTAAACCCAGCCGAAAGCCGGAGCCAGACATCCCGATGAACTGCTCGGCCGAGATGTTGGAAGCAATGAGCGAGGCCCCGATGGCCCACCACGGCAAGGACTTGCCTGCCAGAAAATAATCCTCGGCGTTCTTGGTGTGCCCTTTCTTCTCGCGCGACACCCAGAGGCCCAGACAGATTATCAGCAGGCAATAGGCCCCAAAGACAATGTAATCAACAGTGGCAAAGTGCATCGCACAGTAACACGTGGCGGACCAAATACAGGACAAGCCCGTCCTGCATTTTTCCTACCGCACGCGCCGCCAGATTTCGTCATAGCGGGTGTCCCCCTGGCCGCCAACATGATGCCACAGTGAATCCCCCTCAAGCGTACATTCAAAACTAAAGGACTGCCCGACATTCTGCGGTATGGCGCTGTACTCGACATGCTCCGTGTAAAATCCGCCGGCCTCCAGCGAATATCGGCCTCCTTGGGCATGAACGAACACGTCCGCAGTCTGCCTGATGAACATCCAGTGGGTTTCGTTGAGAATCTTCAGTGTGGGCGCCTCCCTGTAATCCGGATCACTCTCAAACTCTCCGCTGAGCGCACTGGCTGATTCACGAATCGTGACCAATTCCCAAGAGCCCACAAGGCTGGTGCAAAACCCGCCGTCCCCAGCAGCCGCACCGGCCACGTCTTCTTCAGGACCGGTGGCGTCCGGCGACTCGGCGCAAGCCGCAAACAAAAGCACGAGGATCATCCAACCACATTGTGAACCTTTCATGATATTTGGTCGCTTTTACACTAGGATAACAAATTCTTCCTGAAAAACAAGGCAATTAAATCCCATACGGCCGCCCAGGCCCTGCTCAATCTCCAGGAGTGCGAAGTCGATCAATGAGTTCACCAATTGACGCCGGCGGCGCAGGCGTCAATCGAGACACGACGAGCGCAACGGCAAAATTGAGCATCATGCCAATTGTCCCGATGCCTTCGGGTGAAATTCCCCACAGCCAGTTCTCGGCCGAGTTCAATTCGGGTCGCACGAACTCGAAAAAGATTATGTACGCAGCCGTAAAGGCGATGCCCACAATCATGCCACTCACCGCACCATACTTATTCATCGGCCGCGTAAAGATGCCCAGAATAATGGCTGGAAAGAATGAAGCAGCTGCCAAGCCGAAGGCAAACGCCACCACCTGCGCCACAAACCCGGGCGGATCAATACCGAAGTAGCCGGCAATACAAACGGCTACGCCAGCGGTGATGCGTGCTGTAAGCAATTCACGGCGCTCCGAAATATCGGGCATAAAACCCTTCTTTAGCAGGTCACGCGCCACGGCTGTCGAAATGACAAGAAGCAACCCTGCCGCGGTGGACAGTGCAGCAGCCAGGCCTCCCGCGGCTACCAGTCCAATCACCCAGCCTGGCAATTGGGCAATTTCTGGATTGGCGAGTACCACGATATCCGGATCAATGATAAGCTCATTGGCTTGGGCTGCGCCCGAGCCAACAAACTGAATGAGCCCGTCGCCATTTTTGTCTTCGAAAGTGATGAGTCCGGTGTTCTCCCAGTTCTTGAACCACTGAGGCACTTCGGCATAGGGCCGGTCTGCAACGGTGCCCAAGAGGTTTGTGCGTGCAAACGCAGCCACAGCGGGGGCACTGGTGTACAGAATGGCAATAAAGACCAAGGCCCACCCTGCGCTGCTGCGCGCATCCCTGACGTGCGGAACCGTATAGAAGCGAACAATGACATGCGGCAGTCCTGCAGTGCCAACCATTAGAGCTGCCGTAATGGCGAATACATCCAGCAGTCCCTTTTGACCCTGTGTGTACGTGTGGAATCCCAATTCCTGGCTGATCCCGTCCAGTTTGTCAAGCAGGAAGGTGCCCGACCCGTCGGCCAGTGTGCTACCAAAACCGATCTGAGGAATGACGTTGCCGGTCATAAGCAGCGATATGAAAATGGCCGGCACGAGGTAGGCAAAGATGAGGACGCAATATTGGGCCACCTGCGTATAGGTTATGCCGCGCATACCGCCGAGTACCGCATAAGAGAATACGATGCCCATGCCGATGAGGACACCGAACACGATATCAATTTCCAGAAAGCGCGAGAAGACAATGCCCACGCCGCGCATTTGGCCAGCCACATAAGTAAAAGACACAAATATGGCGCACAATACGGCCACGAAGCGAGCGGTCTGGGAATAATAGCGGTCGCCCACAAAGTCAGGGACAGTAAACTTGCCGAACTTCCGCAGGTAGGGGGCCAGAAGCAGGGCCAAGAGCACGTAGCCCCCCGTCCACCCCAACAGGTACACGCTCCCATCACGTCCCATAAAGGAGATGAGACCCGCCATGGATATAAAGGACGCGGCGCTCATCCAGTCGGCTGCCGTGGCCATGCCATTGAGTACTGGCGGGACACGCCCGCCTGCTATGTAGAATTCGCCTGTAGATGCTGCACGGGACCAGATGGCGATCCCTATGTACAGCGCAAAAGAGAGGCCGACGAGAAGAAATGTCCAAGCTTGTACCGTCATGGCAAGTCCTCGCTGGATGTATCTTCTCCCACTCGATCCAGCCGGTTCATGAGGAATACGTAGACGAAGATGAGTACAACGAAAACATAAATTGCACCCTGCTGCGCGAACCAAAACCCCAGCTTGAAACCGCCGATCCGGATGTTGTCCAGTGCGTCAGCAAAAAGGACACTGCACCCGAACGAGACTATAAACCAGATGCTTAGCAGCACCCCGAGATACTTGATGTTCTTTTTCCAATAACGGTCTTCCATTGCCTTTGCTGCCCGAACCGGAGCTCAAGATAGGTTCGTGCACTTTGATATGGCAATTTCCTAGCGAAGACGGCAAGCAATCAACGCCAGGCTGCGTGTTATTGTGTTACTGGAGGTGGTCTTGTGACGGGAGAGGACCTGTACGGCGAATCAGGAATGAACTTGGCGCGCTTCTCTCGCCATCGCTCTGGAGTGTAGTTGGACCATATACCGAGTGCCCGAGGGGGGGGCGTTATTCTGGTAACCACACGTGTTCAGCGCACGCTCTTTCGAATCGTCGGGGTCTATCACTACGCCAAGCGGTTACTGCATGGACTGCTCTACGCGTCCGGGCTTTTGTTATCGGGCATCGTCAATGTGTTTTTGAGCTCCTCGAGCGTAGTGGCCTCGACGTAGACCAGCCGGGCAGGCTGGCGCAGAAGCGGGGATGTGCCTGGTTCCGGCACCCCCTTGCAGGTCTTGTTCGGCATCCGAAATACTGGCATTCCAACGAAGATTTTTGCCAGCTCATCGATCAGCACGGGCAGGTCATGCCTACAGCAGTCCACGGGCAGTTCGCTCTTTGGGATACCCGGGAGCGGGACCACCTTGCAGGCACGCATGTCTGTGTGCTTCCAAGGGAGCTATGGTCCATGCAATAAGGACAAAAACGAACACGTACGCCGGATTTTCGGACGGTCCATAGGGCCGCCCTGCATAACAGACGGTTATATGCAGCAGCGTGGCGCTACATTGCCGGTTTGGGCACTTCGACCTCCGCGCTTTCGCCTTCCAGGTGGAGAGTGCGTGTAGGAAAGGCTATCTCGAGCCCGTGGGTCTCCACCAGTCGCATGATGCCGAGCAGCACTTCTTCCTGCACCACCATGTAGGTAGCAAAATCCGGCACCCTTGTAAACGCCTGCATGAGCACTGTAAGACTGCTGTCTGCAAAAAGGGTGAAGTGCACGATTACACTGTCCGGATCCACTCCGTCATGCGCTTTCAACCACTGCCGCACCGCATCCAGAAAGATTTCCATCTGATCCGGCGTCGTGGCGTATGTCAGCCCCACCTCAAACCGGATGCGGCGGGATGGCCGGGTCGTGAAGTTTGTAACAGTCGTACTGGTAAAGGTCTGATTCGGCACAGTCGAAATCGACTTGTCAAGAGCCCGGATACGCGTGGTCCGAATACCCACTTCTTCGACGACCCCCTCTGTGCCACTTATGCTGACCACGTCTCCGACCTGAAAGGGCTGATCCGTAAATACAATTACCGACCCGAAGATATTGGCGATAGTATCCTTCGCTGCCAACGCCAGTGCCAAGCCACCGATACTCAAACTCGCTATCAAGCTGTTGGCTGGGTATCCAAGTTTGTCTACAATGCCAACACCGACTACGATGCCAATGATAATCTTGAGGGTCTTGCGTGCGAGTGGCACCAGTTGATCATCCAAGCGCGTATTGGTGGTTTCGGCTTTGCGCAACGCCAAACGGGAGAGTACGTCCAGCAGGCGAAGCAACACATACGTTACCGCCAAAGCCACGGCAACAGTGAGCAAAAGCATCGCCCCCGCGCGCACATTAACCGGCTCCTGCGGGAGCAATAGCACCTGGCCCACGGCGTAGAACAACAGGATAAGGGTAAGCCAGCTCAACGGCCGGGGCAACAGCTCCAACAGGTCACGAACCCAAACTGCGCCACCGGCCAGTCGCTCGCGTCCAAGTGCCAAGCGAACGACCCACCGGACAAACTTGCGACTGAGCAACCCCAGCGAGAGCAGGACTATGCCCAATAGAAGGCGCGCAAGCGAAATGCCCCAGAGAATTTGCGTGTCCAGAATTGTTCCTTCGAGCATGCGGGTTACCGTAATACCTTGTCACGCCCGTTATAGCACGAGGGCCCCGTATTGTTTTACACGCAGCTGCACTTGGCCATGCTTGGCTGCGAAGCATTTGACTGCACGCTCTTGAGCGACCGGGAGCCTTGCCACGGCAGAAGCACTACTGATAACGCACCCCTGAACGCAAGAGTCCGCCACTTTCAGGACCATAGTTGAAGAGCAGGTCCAGCGCCATCATGTCGGACACAAAGCCTTCAAACGCCTGCCGGTAAGTCGGGCAATCGTAGCGCATCCTTAAGTCAGCCCGCAACTCGGGCACACCCTGCGGTACCAGCAGTCGCCCGTCAGGCAGGCACGCCCGCACCTCATCCACGGTCTTCGGCTGGCCGGGCAATTCGGACGCACGTACCAGATCACCGCTAAAGCCAAACCATGTATGCGTGCACTGCACGCTCTCACAGGTCAGGTCGCCGAGCCTTTTCCAGTCGCGTTCCAGAAGCGCTCGAAGTGGCTCGGCATAGTATGTGAAAAACGGCGTCTGACTGTAGTTGAACACCATGGCCTTCCAATGCCGCTTCTTCCACGCCCGCACCTGTCGAATGCGCGTAACGAGGATGGGCAAACCGTGTTGACCGCCCTTGAGCGGCACAGAAACCCACTGCCATGACTGGGAATTTCGAAGGCGCGTGCGGTTCTGAAATGACTGCCGGCTGTACTGGAACGTATCTGCCAGCACAAAAATGTCGGCGGCCTGCATCAGTGAGACATACGTCAGGTTTGGAAAATATTCCGGGGGACGGACCACAATGATGGGATGTTTCCCTGTGAAATGCCATTTCTGCATGCCACTGCAACAGCCAAGGGCACTTGCTCGTTCTTGCAAGCAACGATCGACCTGACACATCTCTCTAGTTCCTTTGCCGTCCGCTCCCCCACTATTGCCTGGCCAGACACTGGCCATTATTGCACCATCCAGTCCGCCATCTAAGCCCGAGCGGCTGGAGCTGGGCCTGGCTGCACTCCGATCCGACGGCTTCGTGATCGATTGGACACCAGCGCATTATTCACAACGCGGCTATTTGGCAGGCTCAGATGAGGTGCGGGCCGGAGCCTTTAACCGCGCCGTGGCCAAGCATCGTCACTTCATGTGCACGCGAGGCGGATACGGGAGCCTGCGTTTACTGGACCGGATTGACTACGAAGCAGCCCAGGCCCGTCCCGGCTTGCTGATTGGCTTCAGCGACATCACCGCACTTCAGTTGGCGCTATATAGCAAAGCAAATTGGTGTTCACTGTCCGGCCCGCTAGTGGTCGAGTGGGGGGAAATACCGGAGGGTATGAAGGCGGAATGCCTCGCGCTGTCCCGTGGCGAATTGCCCGCCCCGCTGGACCAGCTACAACCGATGCGCCCCGGAACGCATACTGGCACGCTGCTCGGCGGCAATTTGGCAACGATAGTGCGGCTAGTTGGCACCCCCTACCTGCCTGATCTGGATGGCACCCTGCTGTTTGTCGAAGACGTGCACGAACCCCTTTACCGGATTGATGCGCTTTTTGCGCAATTGCACCTGTCCGGCTTGCTTGCGCGCATCGGAGGACTCATCGTCGGCCACTTTACCCGTTCATCGCCCGAGGGCGATGAACTTGAACTGGACCCGCTGGAGATTATTGCTGACTACATTGCTCCGTATTCGTGGCCCGTCGCCACAGGGCTGAATTACGGTCACTTCCATCCACGGCAAGTGATTCCGATTGGCGTACAAGCTCGACTGGAGGTTAATCCCGCCGGAGCATGCCTGAGCGTCTTGGAGCCGGCAGTTCGCTGTAATTTCTAGGGAAAATGTTGGGATATTTGAGGCTTACTCGATAAGATTGGTGTTTTCACGCACACTTGTTCATGCAGCTTCGACTGGCTGTATTCGCCTCGGGCGGCGGTTCGAATTTCCGGGCAATTCTGGAAAACTCCCGATCGTACGAAGTCGTCTTGTGCGTAAGCAATCGGGCCAGTGCCGGTGCGCTGACCATTGCGAAAGAGCACGACACACCGGCCTGTGTTGTTAATCCGAAAGAATTCGCAAATAAAGCAGACTATGTGCAGGAGCTCCTGGGGGTGCTTCGTCAGCACGGGGTGAACTTTATCGCCCTGGCAGGCTATCTGTGCAAAATTCCCGGCGCGGTTGTGTCCGAGTATTCAAACCGTATTCTTAATATTCATCCCGCGCTTCTGCCAGATTTCGGGGGTAAGGGATTTTACGGCATGCGCGTACATGAGGCCGTATTACGTGCAGGTGTTCCCATGACTGGTGCCACAGTGCACTTTGTTGATGAGGAATACGATACGGGCCCCATTCTCGTGCAGGCGCGGGTACCTGTAATGCCCGGTGACACGGCCCAGCAGCTGGCAACCCGGGTGTTGCGGGAAGAACATGTGCTCTACCCCAAGGCCCTGTCACTTGTTGCCAGTGGCCGCGTTACCGTCTCCGGCCGAAAAGTTACTATCCATCCAGCCACTTGAGCTCGCCGCATGATTATCGATCCACTGGTGATTTCCCCTCCCCCTGACCGGATGCGTCCGCGACGCGCCCTGCTTTCCACATTTGACAAACAGGGCCTTGCGCCGTTTGCGGCGGCGCTAGCGATTCGCGGCGTGAAGCTGGTCTCATCGGGTGGAACGGCCCGATACCTTCGTGCTCAGGGACTTCAGGTAATCGATGTGGCGGAGCTGACCGGCTTTCCAGAGATATTGGGCGGCCGTGTAAAGACGCTGCATCCAAGTGTGCACGGCGCCATTTTGGCGCGTCGGGGCACCGAAGGTGATGAGGAGGACCTTGAAACCCACAGTATCACACCGATAGACCTTGTTGTGGTCAATTTATATCCCTTTGAAGAGGCGGTTGCCCGGCCCGGTGTGACTGACGCAGTTGCGGCTGAAAACATTGACATTGGGGGGCCAGCAATGGTGCGTGCCGCGGCAAAGAATTTCGCTTACGTCGCCGTGGTGACCTCGCCTGACGATTACGGACCGTTGATTGAAGAGTTGGACGTCTCTGGCGGTACGCTCTCTCTAGCAACGCGGCGCACCCTGGCCCACGCGGCGTTCATGCGTACAGCGACCTATGACCAAGCTATTGCCTCGTACTTGCAGGGCAATCATGAATCGCTGCCCACCGTGCTAAATGTCCAAGCCGCCTTGAGTGAAACGCTTCGCTACGGTGAAAACCCGCACCAGCAGGCCGCCTTCTATGGCCACCTCGAAGCCCGGATCGAAAAGCTTCACGGCAAGGCCCTCTCGTACAACAATCTGATCGATTTGGATGCGGCGCTCTCGCTGATTGACGAATTCGAGGAGGACGATCCCACGGTGGCCATTTTAAAGCATACAAACCCGTGCGGCGTGGCCACAGCCACTACGCTGGAGGAAGCGTGGGACGGAGCCTTGGCCACCGATCAGCAATCCCCTTTCGGTGGCATCGTAATCATGAACCGGCCCTGTACGATGGCGGCCGCCAGAGCCATAGACCCCATCTTCACGGAGCTCATTATCGCCCCGGCCTTCGAAGCCGGCGTTCTGGACTGGCTTATGCGCAAGAAAAACCGCCGGCTGGTAAGGCGCAAACCGCTTGGTGAACCAAGACTGCAAATGCGCAGTGTGCTGGGCGGATTGCTCTGCCAGGAAAGCGACCCGCCCGCGGTATCGGATACATTCCATCCGGTCACGGATCGTGCACCGTCGGATGATGAGCTTCAAGATCTGACATTTGCGTGGCGCGTGGCGAAACACGTCAAGAGTAATGCAATTGTGTTTGCCAAAGACCGGCGGACTCTCGGTATCGGTGCGGGACAGATGAGCCGGATTGATGCCTCGGAAATCGCCGTGTCCAAAGGACAAAAATCAGGACGGGATTTCAACGGTTGCGTGGTGGCTTCAGACGCGTTTTTTCCGTTTGCAGATGGTCTTGTTGCGGCCGCCGACAGCGGCGCATGCGCCGCTGTGCAGCCGGGCGGATCCGTGCGGGATAATGAAGTGATACGAGCGGCCAACGCACGGAATATGGCCATGGTCTTTACCGGAAAGCGACATTTTAGACACTAGCCATAGTATCTTGTTGTTTACGTGTGGGGTGAAGGGTTCAACACGCGTCTGGTGCACAGAAGCTGAAAGCAGTTCTCTTTTATTGGCTTGGGTTCGAATGGGATTCTACAACTTTACTACTGACGTCGCGATTGATCTTGGCACCGCGAATACGCTGATCTACGTCCGCGGCCGAGGCATAGTATTGAACCAGCCCAGCATTGTCGCGATCAACCGAAACACACGCAAGCCCATCGCGATTGGACATGAGGCGCTGCTGATGCACGAGCGCACACACAGGGACATCGAAACGATTCGCCCCCTGCGGGCCGGCGTCATCGCGGACTTTGAAGTGGCGGAGCAACTCATTCGGGGGCTTATCAAGCGGATCCAGCACGGATGGTTCTCCTCTATTCGACAAATGGTTGTGTGCATTCCCAGTGGCATTACGGCCGTAGAAAAACGTGCGGTCCGCGACAGTGCCGAACACGCAGGAGCCAAGAAGGTGCATTTGATTGCGGAGCCGATGGCGGCCGCCATCGGCATTGGACTGGATGTCGATGAACCGGTTGGCAACATGATCGTCGACATCGGCGGCGGCACCACCGAGATTGCCGTCATTGCACTCAGCGGCATCGTCATTGATGAATCCATCCGTGATGGAGGGGATGAAATAGACAGTGTTATTCTGGAATACTTCAAGAAGTACCATAACCTGCATATCGGACACCGCACCGCCGAGCGAATCAAGCGAGAAATAGGGAGTGCCGTGGTGCTTGATCCGGAAATGGAAATCTCGATCAGGGGGCGCGATCTGGTCAGCGGTATTCCCAAGATAAATACCATTACGTCAGATCAAGTCCGCAATGCACTGGGCGAGGTCGTCGACCGGATTACGTCCGCAGTCATTCGCTGTCTGGAACGTACCCCCCCGGAACTCGGTGCAGACATCCTGGAGAGGGGAATCATGCTCACCGGCGGCGGCGCGCTGCTCAAAGGAATAGACGAGGTAATCCGAAGCCGGGTGGAAATCCCGGTGTATGTGGCAGATGGCCCGCTCACAGCGGTCGTACGGGGAACCGGGAAAGTGCTGGAGGACGTCAGCGCGTACAGCAACGTGCTCTATTAGAATCCGATGCCATACCTGGTGGGTCGCATCCGAGACTTCGTGGTCCTGGCGGCCATGTTGCTGATCGCTTTCCTGTTTATGCTCAATGCGAATGAACCCTTGCTGCGCGGCTTTCGAAAAGCAGCCCTGGAAATTACGGGCAACGTAGAGCGGCGCATTGCCTGGGTAGCACAAGTAGTGTTTGCCATCAGTGATAATGCGCGGCTACGC
>JAAXGT010000160.1 GCA_012271205.1 Rhodothermales bacterium | reverse complement strand
GCGCTACCCTCGACGAGATTCAGCGTGTCCCCGATCTCCTGTCCTATCTCCAAGTTTTTGCCGACGAGGCGCAGCAGAACAGCCTTTTCGCACTGGCCGGCAGCGAGCAGTTCCGGCTTTCCGATGCCATCAGTCAGTCGCTCGCTGGGCGCACTGCACTACTCCGCCTGCTGCCGTTCTCAATGGCTGAACTGCAGCAAACGAGTACGAGCAGCGATATTGGCAACATGCTCTATTCGGGGTTCTACCCCCGCATTTATGACCAGAGGCTGGAACCCTGCCCAGCTCTTGACGACTATTTCGGGACCTATGTCGAGCGCGACGTCCACCAAATCGGAAAGATCCGCAACATCTTCAGCTTTCGGTGCTTTGTCCGCCTGTGCGCCGGCGGGTGGGACAGCTGGCAAATCTTACCTCACTCGGCGCGGATGCCGGGGTCTCCCACACCCCAGCACGGTACTGGCTGATGATCTTGGAAGTAAGCCACATCGTGTTCCAGCTCCACCATTCTTCGCCAACATTCGCAAGCGCCTGGTCAAGTCGCCAAAGCTCTACTTTTACGACGCGGGGCTCGCGAGCCATCTCATCGGCATCGAGCATGCCGGACAAGTGGCGACCCATCCACTTCGCGACGCATTGTTCGAAAACGCAGTCGTCGCCGAGGAGCTCAAGCACCGTTTCAACCGAGGTCGCCGCTCCAGCCCTTCCTTCTTCCGGGACATCCGTAGCCCAGAGTGCGATCTCCTCTGCGATAACGGCAACGACATGGGCGCCATCGAGATCAAGTCAGGTGCAATGGTCGCGTCTGACTGGTTCGATGCCCTCGACCGGGTCACGATCTTGTTGCCACGAGTCGGGCTCCGGGCTGTTGTCTATGGCGGTCCAGAGCGGCAGTCCCGACGAAGTGGCGAAGTGATTCCGCTTGCTGCACTCGCCGAAATTCTCCAGCTGCCGATGTTTCGGAGAGAGTCTGATGGACGACTTCGCGTTCCGCGAGGAGCTTGTTTCCGACTACGAACGTTTCTTCCAAAGCTTCACGCCCATCCGGGCGGAAGACATTCGCCAGGCCGTTAATGAAGTTTACACAGGAACCGCTTTTGCCCTATACCGCTCGTCCAGTTGCACCCCAACTACGCACCGGGTGGACACATCGATGATCTTGTGTCGGAGGCATGCTCAACGAGGAATGTACGAGGGTTTTCAGGTCAAACAGATAAACGAAACCCTTGGCAAGCGCCTGCGACTGTGCAAACAACAGGCCGACGTCATCGAGAGTCGCATGGCGTGGTCAAAGTTACGTGTTGCACCAGAAAAAGACTGTTGATGCACATAGAAGCATCACCGCTATTGTCGTCTATCCGATGAACGCACTGTGTAACAGTCAACTCGAGAAATTGCACAGATTCTTGGGGCTCGACTGAGGCGAGGACAAGGAGCCTGTGTCTTTCACCCCATACCGGGCAGGAATCGAACAAGGATCGGGAGCGAAGCGCGAAGAATCCTCCCGAGATCCTGCTGACTGAGGCTTAACAACCATTGCTGATTCTAGCGTACATAGGACCATTTTGGGTCCTTATGGCACTACACAGAACGGTGGGAGCAGACTGTTCGGAACCTAGTCGCGTGCGGCACCAGTATGCCCGGTCATCTCGGCGTCCCATCCCGCATTCCATACGTGCGTCAAAAGCTGCTTCCAAGTTTTAGGGTCAAGCTTTATCTTCTCCATCCGGTCATCGTCTGGGGTTGGTGGAATGGGTTGCCTCGCAACCTGACCATAGGCAGTGGCCTTTCTTTGGTCATCGATTCAGCTGTTTTCGTTTTTACAGCACAGTAGGGCTACAGTCATGGGGGAAATTTTTTGTGCAAAATCCTATGGACTGGAATATCAGTTGCCTTGGTATTCGATCTTGTAGCACCTTAAAGCATTTACCAGAATCTCCGGACCACGAACACATGATTTCCTCTCGTATCATTTGTCCCTTCGTGTCGACCAGTCCGGTCGCACCTGCGGATCGCCGTATTGACGGCCAGGCTGTCGTGCCTGGGTCCGCTACGCTGCGCACAGTGGAGCTATTCAACGCGCGCCCCGTCCTGAATGCGCGGGCGGAGATAATCACAGCGGATAATTCCACCTTCCGGTACTTGCGCATGGCGCGCATTGCTCTGAACCCGGAGAAGCCATCATACAGGCCCGTCACGGTGACACTTCCGCAAACTGAAGAGGCCATCTTTTACGTGAACCGGGGCCAGATTCACGTCGAAACTTCCGGAGGCGACTTCGTTCTCGGCATGGGAGATCTGGTCTATGCCGGGCTTGGTGAGCGCGTGACCCTCAGCTGCGTAGACACCCTGTGTGATGTGAGTGAATACCGCGCTACAGAGTGTCACACCCGCTACCCTACAGTCATGGTGCGCCATGCAGATATCGAAGGCACCAAACTGGCAGCTGATGTCGGTACCAAGCGACCCATGTCGCGACGCACCGTGTACAAACTCGTGGACCAGAACATTGACGCTTGCCGGCTACTCTTTGGCGATACGTACATGCAGCAGACAGGCGGCGTGGGCAGCTATCCCCCACACTTCCACGGACCAGACGGACCCAGCGGCCTAGGGCCCAATGCTAAGGAAGAGATCTACCACTTTCGCTGCGCCTCCGACATTCCCGGCGACACGCCCTACGTGCTTCAAAACTGTTCCCGTCCCCCTGAACCTGTAAACACGTACGTGCATGTTTTCGACGAGCAAGCTATTAACGTGACCCCGAATTATCACGACACGATTGCGCCCCCGGCCGTGGATTTCATGTTCGTGTGGTGCCTTGGCGCCTACACAGAAAACGTGCGGGACTGGGCGCAGATAGTCACTCGACCTGGCTACGAGAACGAATGGTAAGGGTGCGCTGGTGGCTCTTGGCCATACTGCTTTTGGCAGGCTGCTCACGGGACGGCACCGTCCAGACCATCAAACTGGGACACGGACTGGACACCAATCATCCCGTACACCAAGCCATGGTGTACCTGCAGGAGCGTGTCCACGACAAATCCGGTGGGACCCTTCAGGTGCAGATTTATCCCAGCCAGCAGCTCGGCACCGAGCGGCAACTGCTTGAACTGTTGCAACTCGGCAGCCTGGGCATGACCAAGGTCGCCTCCGCCGTGCTGGAAGGCTTTGCCCCTCATTACAAGGTCCTCAGTCTGCCGTACTTGTTTAGGGATGAAGCTCACCGCTTTGAGGTGCTGGACGGCGCAATCGGCCGCGAAATCCTCCTGTCAAGCCAACCCTACTACTTGCGGGGCCTTACCTACTATGATGCCGGCAGCCGCAGTTTCTATACGAAGGATCGCCCGATTCGCTCGCCGGAAGATTTGAATGGTCTCAAGATCCGAACCCTTGAGAGCACCACACAAGTGCAGATGGTCAACAGCTTGGGTGGTTCAGCCACACCCATTTCTTGGGGAGAGTTGTATACAGCCCTGCAACAGGGGGTCGTCGACGGGGCTGAAAACAACCCGCCATCCTTCTTCACCTCACGTCATTACGAAGTCTGCAAATATTATGCGCTGGATGAACACACGGGCATACCCGACGTGCTCCTGATCAGCACCATCATTTGGAAGCGCCTGTCCGAGCAACAGCGAGTCTGGATCCAAGAAGCAGCACTGGAGTCAGCCGAATACCAGAAAGGGCTTTGGCGAAAAGCCACACAAGAAGCACTTAACAACGTGCGCGAAGCCGGGGTCGAAGTAATCTATCCTGATAAATTACCCTTCGCCGAGCGGGTTGCCGACATATACGAAAGCTACCGGGATGAGCCGGAAATCTACGGGCTTATACAGCGTATTCAGGCCCTCGGCGAGTAATAATGCATCGCACGCGTGAGATCGTGGATAAGGCACTTGCCACCTTTGTGGCCATACTTATGGCCACGCTCGTGGTCGATGTCCTCTGGCAGGTGTTCACCCGTTTCATCTTGGCTGACCCAAGTTCGTGGACGGAGGAGCTCGCCCGCTACCTCATGATTTGGGTTGGGCTCATTGGAGCAGCCTACGCAGCTGGGCGTGGCTTGCATCTGGCCGTTGACCTACTGCCCAATAAGCTGACTGGGATGCGGGCTCGCACACTTCGCCTGGCAATTGGTATTTGCACACTGCTGTTCGCACTGGTGGCTCTGTTCGGAGGGGGCACCCGGCTTGTTTGGGTCATGCTCAAGCTGGGACAAACCTCTGCCAGTCTGCAACTGCCCTTGGGATACGTGTATCTGGCGGTACCCATTAGCGGGGTTCTTATCGCCTTCTATGCGGTAATGGACCTGAAAACGGAATTGCGCAAGTAATGGAAGTGGTGGATGTCCTTGTTTTGGTTTGCACATTTGCGTTTCTATTGATCCTCGGCGTGCCAATCGCTTACAGCATCGGCTTGGCTACATTAGCCACGATGTTGGTCAGCATGGGGGCTCTGCCTGCCGTTACTACCCAAGCTCAACGCATTGCGACCGGACTCGACAGTTTTGCCCTGCTCGCCATTCCCTTTTTTATTCTGGCCGGCCAGATTATGAATCGGGGGGGCATGGCGCGGCGTCTGATTGACTTCGCGCGATCACTTCTAGGACTGTTGCCAGGGGGACTTGCGCACATCAACATTCTGGCCTCCATGCTTTTCGGGGCGATTTCCGGATCAGCCGTCGCGGCGGCCTCAGCGGTCGGAGGGATCATGTCTCCACAAATGGAGAAGGATGGCTATAACCGGGACTTTGCCGCTGCCGTCAACATTACCGCCGCCACAACCGGGCTCATAATCCCTCCCAGCAACATCTTAATCGTGTACTCGCTAGCCAGCGGCGGGGTCTCCATCGCAGCCCTGTTTTTAGCCGGATATCTGCCCGGCATTTTAGTAGGGCTCTCCTTGATGGTGGTAGCCGGTGTCATCGCATTGCGGCGGGGATATACTCCGACGTCAAAGGGCGCAGGTATACCTCAAATTCTATGGCGCTTCCTGGACGCCCTTCCCAGCCTTTCTCTGCTTATTGTGGTCATGGGCGGTATAGTGGCGGGGGTCTTTACGGCTACCGAAGCTGCAGCAATAGCTGTGCTCTACGCCCTCGTGCTCGCGTTCATTTATCGTGAGATTTCGCCGCGCGATTTGCCCGGAATTCTCGTTGAATCCAGCACAACGACCGCTGTTGTACTGCTGCTTATTGGCACATCCGTCGGCATGTCATGGATTATGGCTTACGTAAATATCCCGCAGTCTTTGACGGAAGCACTAGTATCACTTACGGACAGCCACATACTCGTACTGCTGCTCATTAATGTAATCCTGCTCTGCGTGGGGACTTTTATGGATATCACACCAGCTGTTTTAATCTTCACGCCGATCTTTTTGCCGATCGCCACAGCCATGGGGCTGGACCCGATTCACTTCGGCATCATCATGGTGCTCAATCTTTGCATCGGGCTCTGCACTCCCCCTGTGGGCAGCATTCTGTTTGTAGGCGTGGGCGTTGCCAAGACCTCCATCGCCAGCGTGACCAGGCCACTGTTGCCACTCTTTATCGCAATGATTTTATCGCTCCTAGTGGTCACTTATGTACCAGGCCTGAGCCTTTGGCTGCCGGACTTCTTCCTGCAGTAACAACCATGAATAACCCGCTTCCTGAGAAAGTCCTTCAGTTTGGCACCGGGCGATTCTTGCGTGCCTTCGCTGACTTCTTTATCGATACAGCCAACCAAAAGGAAGAGTTTAATGGCCAGATTGTCATGGTGGCCTCCACCAACAGCGGCCGCGCAGAACTACTCAATGCGCAGAAGGGGTGCTACGCTCTATGGACACGTGGGCATTCAGGTGGACAAACCATAGACCAACTGGACACTGTGCGGGCCGTAAGCCGGGTCCTGGCCGCGAATTCACAGTGGCCCCACGTGCTCGAACTGGCACGCAGTCCCGATCTGGAGGTGGTTATTTCCAATACAACAGAGATCGGCCTGACCTTGCAGGAGGACGACAGGTTGGAGAAGCCCGTTTCATTTCCGGCCCGGCTGACCGCACTGCTGCATGCGCGAGCCATTCATTTTGACTACAGTTCTGATGCAGGGCTCGTTATCCTGCCCTGCGAACTGGTCCATAACAATGGAGACTGTCTGCGTGAACTCGTATTCATACAGGCGCGCTTGTGGTCTCTTGGAGACCAGTTTATGACGTGGTTACAGGAGGCCAACACATTCTGCAATACGCTCGTTGATCGGATTGTACCGGGGCTACCTGGCGACTCCGAACTGGAATTGGCGTATGCGAAACTGGGACTGCGTGATCCGCTGATTACCGTCGCGGAACCCTACCGCCTGTGGGCAATCGAAGGCGACGAGTCCCTGGCCGAGCGACTCGGCTTTGCTGGTGACCCGGGTGTAATTGTGACACGCGACATTGCACCGTATCGCATGCGCAAGATCCGGCTCCTGAACGGCGGACACACACTGACCGTCCCGGTTGGTCTTTTGACCGGTTGCGTGACCGTGCTGGACAACATGCGTCACCCGCTTGTGAGTTCATTTATTGAGCACCTGCTACGTGAAGAAATCGGCCCCGTGCTCGATGTTGATCCCGCGACCGTTGGACCGTATATCGATGAAGTTCTGGAGCGCTGGCGCAATCCTTTCATGTACCACCGACTTTTGGACATTACCTTGCATTCAACTTCAAAAATGCGCCATCGCGTCGTGCCTACACTGCAGGACTACTACGGCCAACGTGGCCGGCAACAAGCTCCCCGACGCATTGCACTGGGCTTCGCAGCGTGGCTGCGCTTCATGCGCGGAATAAAGAAAGAGGATGATGTGGTGTATGGATCGATGCACCAAAGATCCTATGCCATTTGCGATGTGCAAGCAGCACGCTTTCTGGACTGGTGGCCCCGGGATGCCGTTGAAGTGGATCGATTTGTGCATGAGGTGCTCTCCAGCTACGACCTCTGGAATGCAGATCTGACCGAGCTGCCTGGCTTTGCCGGTGCTGTAGGCGCCAGCTTGACAACATTACTGGAAGAAGGACCCGAAGCCGCGCTTTTGGGCACATAGCGTAAGAGCCTTCGTTTGACGGGCCCTGTCTGTAATGCCGTATGTCTGACCAATTCCGGCTGTACAATACCCTGACCCGACAAGTGGAGCCCTTGGTACCCGTACAGGAGCGACATTTGCGATTCTATGCTTGTGGACCGACCGTGTATTCCTATGCGCACATCGGGAATTTCCGCTCCTTTCTTACGGCGGATTTAATACTGCGTACCGCCCGTGCTATCGGCTGGAAAACGACCTACGTTACGAACATTACCGATGTTGGACACCTTACAGACGACGACACTGTAGATCCTTCCGGAGAGGATCGTATGACCCGAGCACTCCGGTCCAAGGAAGGCCAGCGCTTCGCGAACGTATGGGATTTGGCACGCCACTATACTGGGGCATTGCTTGAGGACTGGCAAACGCTCAATTTGATCGAGCCGGACGTGCGTCCAAGGGCCACCGAGCACGTACGTGAACAAATACGGACCATCGAAGCGTTACTCTCTCAGGGCGCCGCCTACGAGACACCACAGGGGGTATATTTTTCTGTAGCCCAATATGCAGGTTACGGAAAACTTTCCGGCAATTTGGCCGCGGAAGCCCTCGAACAAGCCGTGCGCAATGTAGTGTTGGATGAAGAAAAGCGTGACCCGCGGGATTTTGCACTCTGGAAGAAGGACTCCGAACACCTCATGCAGTGGCACAGCCCCTGGGGGTGGGGGTTCCCAGGATGGCATATAGAATGCTCGGTCATGGCACAGGCCTACCTCGGCGAGACCATTGACCTGCACACCGGAGGCGAAGACCTGATCTTCCCCCATCACGAATGCGAAATCGCACAGGCCGAAAGCCTGTCCGGCAGACCCTTTGCGAACCACTGGGTGCACACGCGATTCTTGCAGGTCGAAGGCCAAAAGATGTCCAAACGACACGGCAACTTTCACACGGTGCGTGATCTCGTTGCCGGACGCCGTGTGAATCCCTTGGCGTTGCGATTGGCCCTCATCAGCGGTCAGTACCGCAAGCCTTTCAACTTTACATTTGCAACTCTTAGAGATAGCGAGCGCCATCTGGAGCGTTGGCGCAATACAGCCAGTGAAGTTGAACGGACCGCCAAAGCCAACGTCGCGGGTAAAGACAATTTGGGAACTTCTCTGGAAGAGATTTATGGACACATGTTGGCCGCCATGCTGGACGATCTCAATACCCCACTGGCCATAGCCTACGCACTTGATGGCGCCAAGCTCATCCGATCGCGTCTTAACAGTATGAGTCGTGCGTCCGCCGACAGCGCTCTTCAGTTCCTGGATCGGATCAATGATCTATTGGGTATAGTTTCTTTTGGCCCGGTGGTCGGTACGAATACGCTGGATCCCATAGATACTACGTCAGGCGCCCCTCCAACAGACAATGGCGACCTTATGGTTGGCAACCCTTTTGCAAAAAAAGTTGAAGCCTTGATTGCAGCGCGAAACGCTGCACGGCAGGCACGCAACTTTGAGCGAGCAGACCAACTCCGAGATGAACTACTGGCCCTGAATGTTGAAATCCGGGATACGCCGGAAGGCACGACTTGGCAACGGAAGAGTCAAATCTGATAAACCATGCCCATTTCCACATTGGATTTCAGTGAAGCCGGCGGTGGGCTGCGCCGCATGATGGACCGCTTCGTCACGGAAGGTACGCTTACCGGCGATATGGATGAGGACGCCTTCCTTAGAGCACATGCCGCTGCAGCCTTGTTGGGACTGCTCTACGACCAGCGTGTTCGTGCCGAATACGCATTCATGGGGGCCAAGCGGCTGTATGATCGCCTGGGACATCTTGACCTCGCGCGTATCGCGGACATGGATGAAGGCTCGCTTCGTGAACTATTCGCCCAGCCGGTGGCCGTGCATCGCTTTGCTAACAAGATGGCCGGCTACACACGGCAGGTCGCCCAAATCATCGTGGACGAATATGAGGGCGATGCGTCCCGGCTCTGGGCCGACGGGGCGTCAATAGAGACCATCCAAAAGCGGCTGCAGAGACTGCCCGGATTCGGCCCCGGCAAGTCGGCCAAGATTAAGTACGTGCTGCACTTTCTGGGCTACCGGGATTTTGCCGGTGAAGGCCGCATGTAGCGCGCATACAAAATGGGCACGATTACCATGTTGAGAAACGTACTTGTAATCAATCCGCCCAGAATCACAATCGCCATCGGCGACTGAATTTCTCTGCCTGGCTCTCCCCCACCAAGGGCTAATGGCAACAGCGCCAGTGCCGCTGTGAGTGCCGTCATTAGAATGGGATTGAGGCGCTCCATCGATCCCTGAATTACGGCCTCCTGTAATGACTTGCCTTCCGCCTCAAGTGCTTGGTAATGGGACACCAGTAAAAGCCCGTTGCGTACCGCGATACCAAACAACGTTATAAAACCCACCATGGCCGCGATATTCAGCTGCCCGCCAAAGATTAACAGGGAAATGAGGCCGCCTGTCAGTGCCAGCGGCAGATTGACCAATACCAGCAGTGCTGCGCTTGCCCGTGCAAACGCCTTGTAGAGTACCAGATAGATGATGATCAACGACGCGATGGACAACAAAAGCAAGGTGCGGGCCGCGCGACTGGCCGTCTCGATCTGTCCCCCGTACCGGATATAGTATCCTTCGGGGAGTGGGAAATCTTCGAGACGGCTTCGCACCTCGTCCATAGTCCTACCTGCATCCCGCCCCGAAACACTTGCTCCGATGACAATCAGTCGCTGTACATTTTCGCGGCTGATCGTATTAACACCTCGCTCCCACTGCACGTGGGCGATTTCGCCCAGCTCAATCACGGAGCCGCCTCCCGTTGGCAGTAAGGCCCGTTCAATGTCTTCGGCTGCATCCCGCCGATCTTCCTCGTAACGCACCGTCAGGTCATAGAGTGCATCTCCTTCCAATATGGTGGAGACAACGGTGCCCGCAAAGGCCGCCTCAACGAAATCAGATATGTGCTCGGAAGTCACACCGTAGCGAGCCATGGTCATGCGATCCAAATACAGGCGCAACTGGGGCACGTCAGCTTGCTGCTCGACAGCTAGATCCACCACCCCCGGGATCCCTTCGATTTCCTGTCGAATGAATTCGGCTACTTGTCGCAGTGTGCGCAATTCCGGCCCAAACAGTTTAATAGCCAGGTTGGATCGTGAACCCGACAGCATATGGTCAATGCGATGCCCCATGGGCTGACCAAAGCTGATGGTGAGTCCTGGCATATGCGATACCCGCTCACGCAAGTCCGCCAGCACTTCAGAGAGTTCATGCTGCGACAAATCCAACTGAATATCAATCTCTGATGCATTGGAGCCTTGGGCATGCTCGTCCAGCTCAGCGCGGCCCGTCCGCCTGGATGAGCCCGTAACGGCCGGATGCTCCAAAATGATACGCTCAAGTAACTGGCCCACGTGGTCACTTTCGATCAGAGAAGTGCCCGGCACAGTTACAGCATTGGCCACCAGCGACCCCTCCTGAAACGGCGGCAGGAATCCCCGCCCGAGAAACGGCACTAGCGCCACCGTACCAGCCAAGAGTACACCCGCTGCAATCAGCGTCGCATTCCGGTGCTTCATGGACCACGACAATACTGGTTGGTAGTACTGCAACAGGCGATTCGAAAGCCAGCTTTCACGCAGGTGAACGCGCGGCAGAAGGAGCGAGCATAAAGCAGGCGTAACAGTAACGGCCACAATCAGTGAGGCTGCGACACTGATCACGTACGCAAACCCCAGCGGCTGCAACAGTCGACCCTCAACCCCTCCAAGAAAGAAAAAAGGCAGAAACACCACGCAGATTATCACTGTGGCGTTCATGATGGGGCCTCTGATCTCTCTGGAGGCGTCGTACACAACCTCCATCGGAGGCTCGCCCGGTCGTTCGCGCATACGCCGGTGTACGTTTTCCACATCTATAATGGCATCATCCACCAGCGCGCCAATGGCTATGGCCATTCCACCCAACGTCATGGTATTGACCGTGGTGCCTGTAAGCATCATAGCAATCAATGCCGTGCACAAGGCCAAGGGAATGGCCAGCACGGAGATAGTGGTTGCGCGCGGGCTCCAGAGAAACAGGAAGACGATCAGGATCACGAGAATCGCTCCTTCCCGCAGCGCACTTACGACATTATTGACCGCAAGAGATATAAAATCCGCCTGCCGAAAAATATCACGGACGATAACCATCCCCTCCGGCAGTGACTTTTGTACGCTCTCCAATTCTGCATCAATCAGTTCAGTCAAAAGGAGCGTATTTGCCGTGGGCTGCTTCTGAATAGAGAGTATGACCGCTGGCTCACCATTAACGGAGCCTGTACCCAAGCGCGTTCGGGGGCCCATTGTGACATGGGCCACGTCGCGCACCAGAACCGGAACATGGTCACGGACCGTGATCACCGTATGCTCGATTTCTTCAGGCGTGCGAACACGCCCAAGACCACGCACGAGTATTTCGCGGCCGCTGGCACGAATGATTCCACCCGATGCGTTGTGATTAGATTCAGACACGGCTTCAAGCACCTCTGAAAGCGCTATGCTATAATGCTTTAGCTCATCCGGATTCACATGAACCTGGAATTGCCGTACAGCCCCACCAATCGGGATGACCTGGGCTACGCCGGGAACGGACAGCAGGCGACGGCGCAACTGGTAATCCGCTGCAGTACGAACTTCCATGTCATCATGCAAATCGCTCCGAAGCCCGATCAGCATGATTTCACCCATAATGGATGCCATCGGCGCCATCACCGGTGTAGACACGCCGGCCGGCCAGCCGGCCCCCAACAGCTGCAGACGCTCAGTTACGACCTGACGGGCCTTATACACATCGGTCTCCCAGTCAAAATCAACCCAGACAATGCTGATGCCGTACGCGCTGCTGCTGCGTACACGACGGACGCCCGTGGCCCCGTTGACAGCTGTTTCAATCGGAAGTGTGACCAGTCGCTCAACTTCTTCCGCCGCCATGCCGTGCGCCTCTGCGAGCACTGTTACCGAGGGAGCCGTCAAATCGGGAAATACGTCCACCGGCAACGTAAGGGCGGCATATATTCCCAGACCCATTACGAAAGCCGCCGCACACAACGTAATAGCACGATTGTGCAGGGACCATCGAATGGCTCTGTCAAGCATTCACTCCGCGGAATTCAGTGCGTGTGATCACCCGTACCCTCTAGGCTGAGCGATGCTAGGTAAACGTGATAGGCCCCGTCCGTTACAAGGAATTCTCCAGTGCTTACCCCCTGCTCCACAATAACATAGGCCCCGTCCGTTGGCCCGAGCACGACTTGGCGCCGTACAAAGGATTCGCCGCCGGTTTGTGTATAAATCATGGATTGGCCGTCCTCAATCTGAATCGCATCCACGGGCACTGTAACACCCGATGTTTCGCCATGAATAAATGCTCGGCCATCAGCAAACATGCCCACCTTGAGCATGCCGTGGGGATTGTCAACCGACAGTGTTACTGGAAGCGTTCGCGTGGCCGTGCTAATGGCACTTCCCACGTGCAACAGCGAGCGTGTATGATACAGTTTGTCAGCCCCCTCGACGGTAAAGGCCACGTACGAGATTTCGCCTGCGTGCTCAACATCATGCATGTGGAGATAAAGCCGCAGCCAGAGCTCAGAGGGATCTGTAATGCGGAAGAGTAATTGCCCCACATCAACTACATCGCCGGCGTTTATTGCCCGCTCTGTAACGTAACCTCCAATTGGAGCAAACAGGCTAATGGTATATTGGCTGCTGCTCTGTCCGCCGGTCGTATCCATGGCCCGGAGTACGGAGCGGGCTACGTCGAGAGCACGCTCGGCTTCTATCAGTCGCCATTCAGGAATGGCCTGAACTTCATATAGCTCACGGAGGCGCGCCACAGTTCGAGCGTTACGCTCTTCGGTCGATTTAGCGGCTGCATATGAAGTCTCCTGTGCAAGGGGTGTGATTGTGGCCAAGATTTCCTGCACATCTACCATACTTCGCGCTGATGGCATATCGGAATTGTCTTCTACGCGCAATACGCCACTTACTGGTGCGACGATCTCGGCCATGTGGGTCGTAGCCGGCTCCAAAATTCCACTTACCTCAAGGCTGCTCTGTACCGACCGCTCGGTGGCCTGGACGACCGCGAAATCGATCGTCCACTGCTCCTCCTTGCTCATGTGAATGCTACCACCAGAGTCTACTACATGCTCAGGTAACGCTTCGGTGGATTCATACACATGCAGAACACCCAGGTCGACGCGCTCCACGTCCCCAATAACGAGTACGGCATCATATTCGCCAGGCGACTCGACGTATACCTTTGGATGGTAAATTCCGGGACTGGCTGTATGTACCGCATCAGAAGCAAAGAAAGCCGGGCCAGTCAACTCCACTCGTACCGAATACTCCGATTCCGGCCTGTAGCCGGCAAGTCGGGTTACATGTACAACCCACACCGTTGAATCTCCGCCCGCGATCATGGGGGGGCGTTCGTAGAATATCTCTGTGCGGTCTGTCCAGACGGTATGCGTAACAGCATCAGGAGCTATATCCAGCTCCTCAGCAGGCTCCGAAGCTCGGCAGGCGGCCCACGTAATTGCAATCAGGATTAACAGGCACCGTTGTACCATTGGAGCTACATCATTGGCTCTAGGCCATGTGGAAAATAATCATACTCCACAGCAGCCGCTAGGAAGGGCCTTAAACGCGTCAGCTTCATACAAGAAAGGCACAGCCACCTGAAGCGCGGCGTGCCTCGCTATACAAAACCACAACAATGAACACGTGGCCGGCGTTTGCCGGCCCTCACTTGCCAAGCGTCAAATTCGGCCTTGGCATCGTTGTCCTTTAAGTCGGAGCAATATCACCCGTCAGAATGCGACCCGTCGCCGTCATCATCTTCGGCCTCCTCTCCCCCTTCGGACGCCTCTTCCTCGCCACCATCACCATCTTCAGAGGCCTCTTCACCAGCCTCCATCGTGGTGTCCTCTGCCGCCTCTTCATCCATCGTGGCGTCCTCTGCCGCTCCTTCATCCTCCATCATGGCTCCCTCCTCCATCATCTCTTCTGTGTCCGTCGCTTCCTCTCCTTCATCCGCGTTGTTGGCGCAGCCGGCAAAAACGCCTACCAGCAGGGCCAATATGACAAGCACATTCAACCTTTTCATGAATCAAACCGGTTTGTGTGAGTGGAGATACCGCACATCAAGATACCTAATTTAGATCAAATTTAATTCAGCTTCAAGCCCTGGATTGAAATAATTCAAACCTGTTATCATGGAGCGATGGGCAGGTGGACTCTCATCGCCGTTCCGGTCTGGGAGCTGGTTTGAAAATCGATAGTACCTCCCATGGCTTCAATGCTCTGCCTGGCAATGGCCAACCCCAAACCTGCCCCGCTGGTCTTGGTCGAAAAACTGGGTTCAAAGATATGATCGTGGAGATCCTCCGGGATTCCACATCCGGTGTCCGAAACGATACTTGTGATCATGCCCTCCATCTGCTTGGCAGTAATTGTAATCGTCCCCTGCACTTCGTCCCTGAGTGCTTCAATCGCATTTTTGATCAAGTTGATGTATATACGGCGCAGTTCTTTGCGATCAGCATTGACAAACAGCTCATCCTCTACCAGATCCAGTATGAATTTGACATGGTCTGGTGCTTCTTCCTGCAAAAGCGCTTGGGTTTCCCTGATAACGGGTGCAAGATCCAGTCGGGTTATTTGACGCGCCGGCAGGCGGGCAAAAGAGGCGAATTCATTTGAGATATGGGCCAGCGAATCAATCTGGTCCACCAATGTAGTGGTGATACGCTCAAACAGTTGTCTGAATTGTGCGTTCTGGTTTCCTGACCCGGCAAACGCGCGCCGCAGATGCTGCAGTGACAGCTTCATGGGCGTGAGGGGGTTCTTGATCTCGTGAGCCACCTGTTGGGCCATTTCCCGCCAAGCAAGCTGACGTTGCTGCTGCGCCAACTGCTGCCGGCTCTCGACGAGTTGCCCTTGCATTTCGTTAAAGGTTTGCACGAGTTCGCCGATCTCATCCCGCGTCTGTACCGATGGCATTTGTTCAAAACGGCCTTCCGCAACAGCTTGGAGCCCTCGTTGCAACTGGGCAATCGGCCGCGCGAGCGCATTGGCCAAGAGTGATGCCGTGAACAGTACCAAGACGCCTAAGGCCAGCAGGGCACCGAACAGGTAGGCCAATGTCCGCGCCCGCTCTTCCTCTATGCGCTCCGCTTCTGGCAGTGTGGGGACTGAAAGTACGTATTTTGGATGCCCGACATCATCCAGAATAGCCCGATATCCGGCAGTGTACGTAAAATCGCCCAGCTGGTGCTCCACAAATGTGAATCGCTCCTTGTCAAGCCCAATGGCCTCGTAGGCCTTTGCAGGCAGCCGTACATCAATAATTCGATCTGTAATGAGCTGGGCCCGGCTCGCTGCAATCAATTCTGTGCCATGGTAGAGGTTTAAGTCCAAGCCTACGCGCGCCGCGAGTGAGTCAATGCTCACTCGCTCCAGTACACTGGCGCTGTGCTCCCCGGACCTGGCTTCCGTAGCCAGTGTTTCCTCGACCCTTTGCAAGTGCTGTCGGAGCCAGCTTTGTACGGCCTTTTCATTTTCCTCCGTCACCACCTGCACGCCGGCTATGCCAACCGGGATAACGGCGACAATTCCAAGAAGAAAAAACGCATTAAGCGCCTTGTCCCGGAATTGAACGCTCTTCGCCGGAATCTGCCCGGTCCGCCAGCGCAAGGTCAGGCCCACGAGACAGACGAACAACCCCACAATCAATCCACCCGCAATAATCCGCAGAAGGTAATACAAGTGATCGAAGGCTCCGACTGTGGCGGTTCGCACTGCAACGACTTGTTCAGCCTGACGCCAGTAATATGTCCGGTAGATCCTGCCCCTTATGTCTTCCCGCAACCATACCGATGGCGTTTCGGTAAGCCGGGCATCTGCAACCGGATCAAGCCGGTAACGATTAAAGCCTCGGCCTACGCTGCGCACCAGTAGGCCGTCACGATAAGAAGCAAGCGATAATTTGGCGTATAAATCCCGATAACCGTAAGAAAGCAGTATGCGTAAGAGTGGCGTATTGGCTTCTTCCAGCACGATATGGGGTTGAGCCTGTACCAGAATCCAGCCACGCGGTTGAGCCCCTGCAACACCGAGCGGCGCACCAAGCACGCTAAGGCCTGCATACAGGTAGCGGTCGGCATCAGACGTGTACGGCTCCACGTATGCATACGTGCTCTGGCTTAGATCGCTACTGCTACGCAGTTGCGCAAAGCGCTGCCGAACGATATCGGGGGTAATGGCTCCAGCTGATGTCCCGGAGTTATAGATCACCTCTCCCTGCGGATTCAAAAATGCAATGCTGGCGTCATAGGACCCGAACGAGGACAAGAGTGAGCCATTTAGCAGGCTGGTTGCTATTGAATCCAATGCGGCGATGTCTTCCAACCGGCCACCCATCCAGTCCAGACGCAGGGCTTCCTCAATAACCTCACGGACGGCAAACGACACCCCGGGGTCATATCCAGCATCAAATGAGGCCGCGGCATATTCTACACGCTCCCGCTGACGCTCGGCGAGGCTGCGGAAGAATAGCGGGTATACCAGCAAGGAAATTCCCAGGGTCACCGGCAACACGGTGCGCACGCTCAGCCACGAAAGCCGGTTGCGTCGCAATTTGCGTGCCGCAAGAACAAAACATACCGACAGGTAGAGCACGCTTATCGGCCACGGACACCATCCTATTAGATCCACTGAGATAACGGCCGCAAGAGCCAGCACAAGAGCCGGCCACGCCTTCGATAATCGTGGGCGGGACTCACTGTCGGCCAGTGCTATGCGCAGCAGGCCACTGGAGGCCAACAGCAAAGCAAACACAGCCAAGACCAACGCGCTGAAAACCACTAGTTCCAGAGACGACGGGACTAGCATGCTTCTGGCTATGTAGTTGAGCGTGCTGTCCTGTACACTCTTACGTATGACCAAACCAAGGCAGCAAATCAGTGTCACTTGGATCAGCACCGCCAGTGAAATGTGCAGATTCCATCGAGCGCGATTAACCGGCGGCCGTGATTTATCCCGACTTGAACGGACGGCGTACTCCATAACAGCTGCCGCTATCAGGACGGTACACAAAACCGTTAGCAGCATTTCACCGGCCGACTTCATCAGCCCCATTCCAAGTGTTGAAGCAAGGTGTGTCGGATCAAACAGTGGACTCAGTGGTGCCTTGCCCGTCTGGAATCGGGCGGGGACGTCCATCCAAAGGAGTCCGTAGCGAGCGAAGATCACAGCAGCACACAACGTCAAGAGCCGCGATATCGACAACGCACGACGATGCCATTGCCACAGCCCCCACAGGAACCACCCAATGAGCAGTGTAGCCCAGAAAGCCAGTACATTATCATATTGTCTGGCCGTAGCGTCCACCAGCCCGGCCATCGTGGGCGGCACAACCGTGAAAGTGCCCAGTGAATCACCAGTCAAGGAAGTCAGTACGCGTTCGCCTTTATGAAGGGTGCCGAAGTAAGCCTGAATTCCTAGCCGGGTATTGCGTGACCAGGCATCACTAATGGCATAATCTTGGAGCGTTTCATTGCGTACAGGGGTTCGCGCCGCTACGAGTTGAGTAAGGCGGATAGCGCCCAAGACCTGGCCCTCGCTGAGTACAGGATGCCATACTACGAGTGCCTTCCGCCAGTCTGAATCGTGCGCAATAGCCCATTGCACATGACCTGCATCGGCCCCCATGCCCGCCACTAGAGGCAGGCTTGCGCCTTGCCAGGCCACAAGCCGCAACAGGGTGTCGTAACATGCAAGCGACCAGCGCTGGGGAAGCTCCGTCCCAGCTATATACCGAATCAGAGCCGGGTCAGGGCCACCACTGGAAACTGCCAGCGCTCGGATCACCTCGGAGTCCGTAGCTACCTCACGGGCCACCCGCAGCATGGCCTGTTGCAGTTGGGCAAACGCCTCATAAACGTATTCCTCTGCGGCTGCGACCATCGAGGCGTTATGTGTGGCGGCGCTACGACTTACTTTGGCAAGCTGCCAGCTGCGGGCCGCCCACGTAAGCAGCACCGCAGCGGTTAGTACACTAATTACCAGTATGAAGCTATGCCTGCGCCAAGACATTACATGCGAATAATTTGAATCGCCAGCAGCGTATACGTAGGATACTTCCCACCCAGCCTCAGGTATACACGCATTCGCGCCGCATCGTAGCGAACCTGGTACAGCCCGGTGAGCCACCACTCGTTCCCTTGTGTGAGGCTGTGGCCAAGGGTGAAACCTTCAGGTGGATACTGGTGGAAGAATGCTTTAAGTACGTAATAGGCCTGTTCTCGGCTATAGCGCCGAGTCTGCCCCAGTAGTGCCAGTTCCACACGATCCCCGGCCCATGCCATCAGCTCCGTTGCTTCGCCGGCTGCGAGAATTTCTATGACTCGGGCTACATCCAATGTGTCCTGGGCATGTGCATTCCAAGCTGACGTGAGAAAGCTCGTTATGAGAAACGCAGCACAGAGGAAGTAACGAGATACAAGCGCTCTCATTTACACCAGTCGATGCGGGATTCGAGCGGGATTCGTGATACAAGCCTGAATGGACTCCACAACCATGCGGCTCATTTCCCTGCGCGCCCCTACGGTCGCCGTTCCGGCATGCGGAGCCAACACTATACGCAGAGACTCGCGCAAGGACGAACGCACAGGTCGAGAGAAGACGTCGAGCCCGGCACCTGAGATTTCGCCACGCGCAACAGCATAGGCCAATGCGGCTTCATCGACAACTTGCGCGCGTGCGGTGTTGATGAGTATGGCCGTGGGCTTCATACGCCGTAATGCGTCAGCATTTATTAAATGGTAACTGTCAGCATTCAGGTCACAGTGTAGTGACACTACATCACTACAAGTCAGCAGTTCGATGAGTGTGAGTCTTACTGCCGCGGTCTCACGCTCGACCGTCGGATTGGCCGGTCGCCGATTGCAGTAAACTACACGCATGCCGAAGCCCTTCGCACGGCGAGCCACGGCCTTGCCAATGCGCCCCATACCCACGATACCTATGGTTTTCCAAGCCAATTCCATACCCAAAGGCTGCGCTTGCGGCCCGGCATCTAACGACAGCTGTGCTTCCGGAAGGCGCCGGGCTACCGCAAGGAGAAGGGCCATGGCAAAGTCGGCCGTTGACTCCGTGACTGCGCCAGGCGTGTGTGTGACTGCCACACCACGTGACCTGGCCGCAACGAGATCAATGTTGTCCGTACCTACACCAAATTGCGCCAAAAGGCGCAGCCTCGGCGCGCGCACCAATAACTCATCATCAATAGAATCATATGGCGTAGTCACGATGGCTGCGGCAGATGCAATGACTTCTGGTACAAGTTGTTCGTCCAACGCCCGCTCAGACAACGTACATACCTCGCGCAGCGGAACAAGCGAATCCGCGGCAAGCATGCAAACAACAACGTGGGGAAGATCCATAAAGGTGCTGTCAGGGCATTCGGTTGGCTAAGTGGTTGTCACAGATCACCGTTTGCCAGTTGTCGTACTGCATAGTCACAGGCTCGCGCCGTCAGGGCCATGTAGGTGAGCGAGGGATTCTGGCAGGCTGACGAGGTCATGCAAGCCCCGTCAGTAACAAAGAGATTGGGTACGTCGTGACACTGATTCCAACCATTAAGAATGCTGGTAGCCGGATCACGGCCCATGCGCGCCGCCCCCATTTCGTGGTTGCCCAACCCCGGCGCATCCTGCGAGATATCATATGTACTAATCTCACTGGCGCCTGCCGCCTCGAGCATTTCCGCGGCTGTGGCCATCATGTCCTTGCGCATTGCGCGATCGTTGTCGTCGCGTGTTACATGAAACCGCAGAACGGGCAGCCCCCATCCGTCCTTGACCCCTGGATCCAGTTCGCAATAGTTATCATAGTGCGGAAGTGTTTCCCCGAAGGCGCCCAGCCCCATGGTCCATCGTCCTGGGGTACGCAACTCATGCTTCAATTCTGCACCGAAACCACGTAACCGGTTACCTCGCCCCCAGCCTTGACGACTGGCGGCGCCTTGGAATCCATACCCGCGCACAAAGTCGGCGTGTTTTGTCTCCGGACTGATGTTGCGGAAGCGGGGGATGTAGATTCCGTTTGGTCGGTTGCCCTGATAATAGCGATCTGCAAACCCCTCAAACGTGGCGTTGGCCCCCGCATGGTAGTGGTGATCCATCAGATAATGCCCAAGCACGCCGCTCGAGTTCGCAATTCCCGTGGGAAAACTCGTGCTGTGGGAGAGCAGCATAATGCGGGCCGTGTTCATCGATGAGGCACACAGAAAAATGATGCGGGCATAAAACGACCGGCGCTCGCCGGTTTCCATATCGATGATTTCAACCCCTGTAGCCCGATTCATTGTGTCGTCGTACAGAACATTGTATACCAGGCTGTGTGGACGCAGCGTCAGGTTGCCAGTGGCCTGTGCTGCCGGCAGCGCCACACTTAGCGTACTATAGTATGATCCCGTAGAACACCCACGCTCGCACGGGCCGCAATAATGACAGGCTGCTCGCCCGTTCAGCGACCGCGTCAGCGTAGCTGTGCGGCCAATAGTCACGGTACGCTCCGGAAACCGGGCTTCAATTCGCACCTTGGCAACCTTCTCCACGGCATTCATCTCCATCGGCGGCTGAAATATGCCATCTGGGAGGTGTGGCAATCCTTCGGACTGACCACTCACACCGATAGTTGACTCAACGTAATCGTACCAAGGCGCCAAATCGGCATAGCGCAACGGCCAATCCACGCCGTGTCCATCACGCAGGTTGGCCTCAAAATCCATCGGGCTCCAGCGGTAGCTCTGGCGTGCCCACAGAAGCGAGCGGCCCCCAACGACATTGGCCTGAATCCATGTATACGGCTCCTCTTGCACGTAGGGATGCTCTGAATCGCGCATGAAAAAATGCCGCGTAGCTTCCGAAAATGCGTATGTCTTCCGCTGAATGGAGTAATCAGTGCGGGCGATCTGTGGCGAGACGCGCCCCCGGTTGGCAAGCTCCCACGCCGGTTTGTGCTCAGTGATATAATCAATACCATGGCGTACCATGCGACCGCGTTCGAGAACCAGCGTGCGCAAGCCCTTTTCGCACAGTTCCTTCATGGCCCAGCCCCCAGACATGCCTGAGCCAACAACGATGGCGTCAAATTCTTGGCGATTTTGGTAATGCATGACTGCTATAGCGAATTACTCTCCGTTAACCGACCAGGCACAATTTTCCCGGAGCGCATCCCAAAAGGCCGGACCGGCCCGGCGGTCATAAGAAACAAGCCGTATTTCCCATCCATACCTACTCCGGGCACGATGGCAGAATCACCTGCCTGCGAAGGCGCAGGTTTGAAGAGCCGTTCCTCAGAATGAATACACATTGGCTGTGGAGCCTCAAAAACGTCCGAATGACTCACAATAACTATATCCAAACTGTCTCCAACCGCCAATGTGACACCTTCGCGCCTCGGATGCATATCCCGTCCGCCCTACGGAAGTCATAAAATTCCAATCGATTCACGACTCCAGCCACGATGGCCACGGAAGCCTGCACTGCCATACCGGTGTTGTGGCAATGCACAATCCGTCACCGTGCACGGTACGAACCGGAATTCGAATAAATTCTGTGATCGCAATCCAACAAAGATCTGCAACGGCCACGACTTGTCCAAGGCTACACTCTGATTCCGCAAATCGACGTATCCGTGCCATGACACGAGTACACCATATACCGGACCGCTCCTCGCTGCATCCAAGGCCATAACGGCCCCCCTTCCGGTGTTCCTATCCAAATTGATATAGCCGTTACACATAATATCTATATTGGATCAATGCCCATAGACCGCAGCAGCGACTTGCCAACATGATACGTCGTTACATCGTGCCCGTGGCTCGAAAATGTTACGAGCGGGGCCTCGCGCCGGACCATCCGTGCACTTCCAAGAGCGAGCCACAGGCGTAGTACACGCACTTCGCTCTCTGTATTTCGCACAGTGGAAGCGTAGCGGTTCCGGTGCCTGCAACCTGAGCTGGAACTATCATGCCTTCTTCATTTGTATCCGTCCGCGTGCCGGCCGGTTGGTCGAACTCAAGAAAACAAGTGCCAGCGCAGATAGGCCGCAGCCCCGCGACTTCAATTATAACCGAGTTAAATCCCGGCAGATAACACAGCAGAAATGCGTACGGCCGAATCATCCGGAACAGCCCGATTGCGCTGGCCTTGAAGGCATTTCAATAACAAGAACGTGATTATGATTCGAGCCAGCTGCATAGCCTTTCTTGGTCTATGGATGGCCGGTCAGACACCAGCGCAGCCGCTTCCCGTGGATCCCAATGTCCGCGTCGGCACGCTCGAAAACGGCCTTACGTATTACGTTCGCGAAAATACGGTGCCAGCCGGCCGCACCGAATTACGCCTTGTCCTCAATGCCGGCAGTGTGGTGGAAGACGACGATCAGCGCGGACTTGCACATTTTGTCGAGCACATGCTCTTCAATGGTACGGAGCGCTTCCCAAAGCAGACATTGGTCGACTTTTTTGAACGTGCCGGCATGCGCTTTGGGCCTGATGTAAATGCTTACACTTCCTTTGACGAGACTGTGTACATGCTGGAAGTCCCGACGGACAGCATTGACGTGCTCTATAAGGGATTTAGCGTACTGCGCGACTGGGCTGCGCATGCCCTGCTGGACAGTATCGAAATTGAAGCGGAGCGCGGAGTGATTCTCGAAGAATGGCGAGGCGGACTCGGGGCCGGGGGGCGCATTCGAGCGCAGGTATTACCATTCTTGCTGACCGGATCGCGCTATGCGACCCGGTTGCCTATTGGAGACACACTCGCCATCCAACAGGGGACGCCCGACGTGCTGCGCCGCTATTATCACAGGTGGTATCGTCCAGACCTCATGGCGGTCGTAGTCGTCGGTGACTTGCCCGCAGATTCCGCAGCCGTATTGATTAAGAGGCACTTCGGCGACCTACCCAAATCCGAAGGACCCCATAACCGTCCGAAGTATGATGTACCGCTAGTGCCGGGCACGCGGGTTCGAGTCATTACGGACCCTGAATATCCAAGTGTCCTATTGGAGGTAATGCACTTGCATCCAGCCAACCCCGTATCCTTGCACACTGAGTTCAAGTCACTGCTGGCCAACCAGTTGGCCAGCAGTATGCTGAATCGGCGCCTGGCGGAAATTGCCCGCGATGGTGCCCGCTCGCCATTTTTGTGGGCGCGGCTGACCGGCAGCACGTTCGTACGTCCTGTACGGAGTTATACCCTGGCCGCCCAAGTCGATGAAGATAGTATACACAGCGGCTTGGCAGCGCTACTACAAGAACAGAGGCGTGCCATGCAGCACGGGTTTACAGTCGGCGAAATCGAACGCCAAAAGCAACAAGTTCTGCGATTCCTTGAGCGGGCCGCCAACGAACTCGAAACGACTCCCAGTGCTTCCCATGCTACTCGCTATGTTCGTCATTTCCTTACCCAAGGCCCTATTATGGGAGCGGCACTCGAGTACCAGTATGCACAAGAGCTTTTGCCAAAGATCACGGCTGCAGACATTCATGCGGCATTGCGTGCACAGCTTTCGGATAGTTCCCGCGTAATGCTGGTCACATTACCGGAACGCGATGATTTAAGGCCTCCAACTGAAGCAGACTTAGCGCGGCTGCTGACCAAGACGGAGGTGCTGCAAACACTTGCCTACACTGACGAACCTTTGGAGCAGCCACTATTGGACGAATTGTCGACGGGCAGCCAAATTGTGGACGAAGCCACCATAGACACGTTTGGTGTGACCATTCTAAAGCTGGGAAACGGTCCTCGTGTAGTGCTCAAGCCCACTACCTTTAAAAGGGATGAGATCCTTTTTACAGCTTTCAGTCTAGGGGGCACGTCCCTCGTTAGTGATTCCGCCTACTTCGCTGCTTCTATGGCCGACCTGCTGGTACGGCGTAGCGGTGTGGGTGCGTTTGACCAGTCGTCATTGGTCAAAAAGCTGACCGGGCGCATAGCCAGCGTATCGCCCGTTATTGGCGAACTCAGCGAAGGCTTCAGCGGGCGCGCTTCTCCTGAAGATCTGGAGACGCTCTTTCAGCTCATTTTCCTGTATGCCACGCAACCGAGGTTGGATGAATCCTCATTGCGTTCCTTCCAAAATCAGCAGCGGGCCCAACTGGCAAACCGCGAAGTGACTCCCGGCAGTGCGTTTCAGGACACGTTGTTCAAGGCCTTCTATCCTAATGACCCAAGGCGCCAACTCATGACCGTGGAGAAGATCGATGCGCTCCGTGCGGATGAAGCATTGGCTTTCTACCGCGAGCGTTTTGCCGACATGGATGACTTCACATTCATCTTCGTGGGGAATTTTGAGATGGCCAGCATGCGGAGGCTTGCGGCACAGTATCTGGGTGCATTACCCGCAACAGACCGCGAAGAAACGTGGCGCGATGTAGAACCGGAATTGCCTCATGGGGCTGTGGAAAAGCTGGCGCTAAAGGGAAAAGACCCCAAGGCTCAGGTGGCACTCATTTTCCATGGCCCGCTGGACTACACCGGTGAAAATCGTCACGTGCTCCGTGTATTACAATCTGTGCTCGATATGCGCCTGCGGGAAGAACTGCGGGAGGCACGCAGCAGCATATACAGCGCGTCAGTCCAGTCGAGCACTACACGTTTGCCGCGCGGCACCTACACGATGAGTGTTTTCTTCGGCTGCGCACCCGAACGCAGCGCTGAGCTCACGCAGGCTGTGTTTGACGAGATTGCAAGTATAAAGACCGATCTGGACCTGGACCCGTATTTGGACAAGATTCGAGAGCAGCAACGCCGTACCCGCGAAATGAATCTCGAACAGAACAGCTTTTGGCTGAACACACTCCGGTTCTACTTTGAGAATAGCACTGAGGATATCATGGATATCCTGCGGTATGACGAACTGATCCAAAGTGTGAGCGCAGCAGACGTCCGCAGCGCAGCACGGACCTGGCTGGCAGATCGGTACGTGCAAGTCACGCTGCTACCAGAAGACGGTTAAAGCCCGGCCATTGGTCCAGTTGGCGAATTCGGTGATCACGCCTCGGACAAAATCGGTGTACATCCCAGCTGGCCGAACGTCTCCGCGAGTTTGATTTTCACAGCGAACCCGGCCAACTCATAGATGGGCTAAGACCCATTGACGTACCAGTCGCTTATTGGACCGATGCTGGCTTAGATGCTCCTTAGTCTGAACTTCCATGATTGCAAGAGTCGATTATTATCGTGAACTATTCTGACCTTGCAGCCATGGAAGTTCAGACAGGTATATACAGACCTGCACAGTGAAAGCAGCCTGAGCACGTTCAATGCCCCAAGAGGTTGGTCTCCAAGCCGTATCCTGCTTACATACAGTCTCACATGCAGACGGATGCAAGCTAAAGATGGCGTCTTGAGTTAGCTGTCGCTGCGGCCCAAATCCACGATAAATCGCCCGGGTGCTCTTCCTGCCATTTTGGCCTTACATACGGAAGGAATTTCGGGCAGACTGACCGTTGACATGAGCAATCGATTCGCATCCACTTCTGAAACCAGCTCCTGAAGCCGCGTCCACGCCAGTTTTCGATTTGCCACCATTGCCGTATTCGAATCTATACCGGCGAGCGTTACCCCGCGCAGGATGAACGGGTAAACCGTCGTCCGTAATTCAGCCCCTCCGGCATTGCCACTGGCCGCCACACACCCATTCCGGCGCACTCCGGCCAGCACAGCGGCCAATTGCGCACCGCCTGCAGCATCAATACCTCCATCCCAGGAGCTCCGCTCCAGCGGCTTCTCCGCGTACAGGCGCTCCTCGGTGTGATCGGCACCCAACGTCTGGAGCTTATGCCACAAGTGGCGGCTTCCACAGGAAGCGATCACTCGGTAGCCCAGCTGGCTAAGAAGGAACACAGCTGTCATACCGACACCGCCAGAAGCGCCAGTAACCACAACGGTTCCGCTAGTAATTCCGTGCCGCTGCAGTGCGAGAATAGACAGCATCGCTGTGAGACCGGCCGTTCCTAGAATCATACTCGTGCGGAGAGTCATACCCCTAGGAAGCGGTACCATGAACTCCGCGGGCACAGCCTGCACTTGGCTATACCCACCCCACCTCAATTCACCAAGACCGCTCCCTGTCAGAATTACATTATCACCAGGCTCGAATCCCGCACTGCTCGATGTCCGGACTCGACCTGCGAGGTCAATTCCGGGCACAATTGGATACTTGCCCCGAATGATTTTACCCGTCCCGGTGACTGCCAGAGCATCCTTGTAGTTGATACTTGAATATGCGATGTCGACCGTTACTTCGCCCGATGGCAAATTGGCCAAAGTCAGCTGCCGCATCGCACATACTCCCTTTTCTTCCAGTACCAGAGCCTTGAATATTCTTGACATTCAGAAAACGATGTAACTTATTAGACCACATTAGGGGGTATACATTAAGGATAAAGCGCTTAGAACCGCCATGCGTTCCCGGAACGAGCATCGCCGGGCCTACCCTTTTCGCCTCATGATAGCGCTCGCCTCTAGCCTACTGCTCGTCACGTTGTGCTTCAAGCTGCCGATTCATGAAAGGCTGCAACCTGTAGGATGGCGACACTTCTATCGCCCATCCCTCGAAACCTTTAGCCTGAGCAATGTATGGCAACCCAACGCAGGAGTTGCCACGGTGCTCTCCGCCCATAATGCGCGCGTTGGCGAGTCTCCGAGGGCTATCCCAGGCGCTGGAGAGGAAGTGTTAATTCAGGAAGTGGAGGACACACTGGCGGAGTCGCAGGACCAGCGATTTGAGTTAGGGAAACTGCCGGTACTGAATTTTGTGGAGCACATGCCCGCCATTTCCGGCGGGATCGGAGCATACTATATTCAGATTGATTACCCGGAGGAGGCCATCATGCAGGGTATCGAGGGCCTTTTGGTTCTCACCTTTACTGTCAATACAGACGGTTCTACCAGTGATGTTCGGGTCACGCAGCCTTTACACCCACTTTGTGACTCGGCTGCCGTACGTGCTTTACGCCGGACGGCCTTCATTCCCGGACAACAAGACGGGCGGTTGGTTCGCGTGCGAATGCGTTTGCCTGTCCGCTTTCAGTTGATCAACGTCGCCGATTCCACAGGTGTCAGTCAGCCATAGCTCGTGTTGTTGTAACATCATTTGGGCACAACCTGCCTGAGTAATTGCACAATCTGTACAAATCTCAGTGCCCAGCCCCGGTGAAATCGTGAACCTGAATGAATCCAACCAGCGAATCTGCTAAGGCCTGTCTCCCACGCCCAGTGCCGGCCTGCAATCTGTTCCGGACTCTAGCCCCGACGCAACAACGGCCAGCTCTCCGTCTCCCACAGAACTGACGTCATGGAGTGCTACGGGCTGGAGACCATGCGCGCCGGTTGCGCATAGCAGCCCCCGCATCTTCGGGATCATAATCGCCGCACAGCCGTCGGTGGCGGTCCAGCTCTTGCTTGATCGTTGACGGCGATCGCCCCCAATACGCGACAATCTTCCGTAGGAAATACTTTTGCTTTAGTAGTGCGTAGAACTGGGGCGTTCGCCCGCGTCTAGGGGACGTCGCTTTCGAGCCATGGATAACCCGTTTGGTGGTGCTCACGGAGTATCAGTGTTACTTGGATCGAATGCAGCCCTTTCACCCCTTTCTTTTGGCTTCTCTGGTGCTACTACCAGTAAAAGTTCAATCCTACCAATTATTATGGTGTTGGTCGCGCGCAGCAACAGATCGGCAGCTTATCGAACGTCGGGGCATGGTGACCTACTTTAACAACGCGGCGGATCAGCGCCGCCTCAATTGGGACCTTCGCTTCAACAGTAACAAGTATCGTTTTGATGGCCAGTCCAGCTTACCCATCGACTAGAGGACGGCAACATGGATTCCGGCTTTGCCTTCACGGCAGGATTTGACCGGCAACGATCTATCTGGAACCTCTCTTCGGGACTCACAGTGATTAGCGACGAGTTCAATCCCAACGATGTGGGACGACTGCACCAAAACAATTATATCAACCTCTTCGGTGGCTTCTTCCACCAGATCAACGATGGCCGCCCGGTGGGTCCCTTCCAGCGGGGCGACCTCCGCCTGTTTGGAGACAGTGGGTTCTCCTACAGAGATCTCCTCTCAAACGGTATCGGCTTTTACTTTAGCTCCGACTGGACCAAACGGGGCTTTCAGGAGATCGAGCTTGGCATCCGCATCGACTACCTCCTAGGTGGATACGACGTCACCGGGACGAGTGGCCTAGGACCACGTGCACGCCCCCGAGAAGCCAACTTCGATATCGAGGTGACCAGCGATACGCAGCGCATCTGGCAGCTTCAGCTACGCGCTGAGGCAGGCTTCTATGGGAATGGTGGCCTATCGCCGGAAAAGGGTCCAAAGGTTGAGAGGATTGCATCATCACGTGTTGACCTCTCCCTCGAGATGGGCATGGGGCGCGAATATGGCGCAACAGAATGGGCCTCCAACGAAGCATTTACGCCTGCTTCCGACGGACAGTGGTTCATAAGCGAATCGTGGGTACCAAGCCGGAAGACGTCGAGGCGTGGCATCGGGGATAACGAGTATACTTCCCGGCCGCGCGGACCCGGGCTTGGCGCGCCGGCACGTGGCCGGTCTGGGTGATGGAGCCGTAACGGAGCGAGGCTCCCGATGACCGCGGGGAGGGCACCAGTCCCCGATAAGCCATCCGTGCCGTGGGGCGTTCGAAGCAGTGGACCGCAAAGCGGAATTGGGTTCCACCCAAAGCCAGCGGTGTACTTTGTAAGGATAAGGCAGCATGCTGATTGGCGTACTGGACAGGACATTAGGGAATCCTTGGGCATTTGCGAGACAATCCAATGGCCCCCTCTCCGATCCTGCTTTAGCTTGGGCACGTATTGTTCTGCTAACCGAGTCTGCCACACCTTCATTGGCGCAGCCGATCCGTGGAATTAGTACACTTCCCTCCCGGAAGCTGCCACCTTGATATCCGAAATTACATAGAAGCCACAGTATCCAGCTGCCTCGATTTCCCTGGTACATATCTCTTATCGTTGTGACGCTGCACGCGGCATGCCTAATCAAATATGCCGGCGCACAGGTTGGCGCCTGTACACCGACACTCGGGGAAGCCTATCTCGACGTTAACAACGTCCGGGCCCGCATTTTTAATAACGGCAACCTTTTCTGGCGCGGCAGTCCGCATGTGTACGAGGTGCCCAAGGACGGGGGCACTCAAGCCATCTTTACATCCGGAATCTGGATCGGCGGCTATACTGGTGGTGAACTCCGTGTGGCAGCGGCCCGGTACCACAGCTATCATTTCTGGGCGGGTCCATTGGACGAAATGGGCCACCCGCCTCCAGATTGCTCCAAATTCGACCGGCTCTACAAGATTAGTTTGGCAGATATCCAAGAATATGAAGCCTCGGGCGTGACGACAAAGGACCTGCGCGACTGGCCGACCGGCCTCGGTGCCCCGACGTATGCGCCGCCTGACAATGGCGCGGACGATGACAAAGATGGCGAGATTGACGAGGACGGCGAGCAAGTATTGCTACTTGACCTGCCGTTGGCGGAACGGGCAGATCGCGTCATTGACCTGAGGCGAGGCGAACGCCCGGCAATACTGGGGCAGCAGTCCATCTGGTGGATCATGAATGATCGCGGGAATGAGCACCTTGGCGCCGCCTCGCTACCCATCGGGCTGGAAGTGCACGTACTCGCATTTGCATTTAATACAGGCGGGGATATCGACAATGCTACTTTCTACGTGTACGACTTCTTCTACAAGGGTCAGGAATCCTTTACTGACGTGCACTTGGCCATCTTTTCCGACGTGGATCTGGGCAACTTTCAGGATGACTGGACAGCATCTGATACCACACTGAACATGGGCATGGTCTGGAACGCGGATAATAATGACGAGGGCGATGATGGTTATGGCTCCCCTGCACCTGCCGTGGGCTACGACCTTTTTCAAGGGCCTATTGTGCCCTCGCCCGGTGACATAGCTAATGTGGGCGGCAGCAGTGTGCCGGATTTCCGCAACCTCGAAATGACCAGCTTCACGGCCTTTTATGGAGGTGGAGGGAACTCGGGAGATCCAACTACAGCACTACACCATTATAACTATATGCGGGGCCGATGGAAAGACGGCCGGTGTGTCACTGAAGGAGGATATGGGCGGATATTTTCCGAAACATGCACGAGATACATGTTTGCGGGAGACATGGGCTACAATGACGACATGTGCCAGTACTGGTCCGAATGCAACTCTGACGGCCTAGGAATGGACATTGCACCCGCCGACCGTCGCATCGTGATGGGCACCGGCCCCTTCACGATGGAGCCCGGGGACTCCCAACAAATCATATTCGGGATCGTATGGGCACGTGGAACGGACAACTATGATTCCGCACAGAAAGTGAAAGAGGCCGGCAAATTGACGCAGGCCTGGTACAATACGAGCTTTCTGCTGCCCTCACCGCCCGATGCCCCTCATGTGACGGCGACTCCAATGGATGGGCAGGTGATCCTGGAATGGTCCAATGGCGTGATGTCCAACAACTTCCTGGAAAGTTACAGGATGGAAAATCCCTTGGTGCCACCGAACCATAACGAGTATCTGTTTGAAGGATACGAGGTCATCCAGTACGAAAATGCGCTTGACCAGATCGGACAAACGATCATGGTCTACGATGTCCCGAACGGAGTGCAGCGGGTTATTGACGCTCCTCCAAGCGGGTTGCGACGCGTGACGGCTACGGGGACGGATCGCGGCGTGCAGACATATCATGTGATTCCAGGGCTGACCAATTACCGGACATATCACTTTGGCGTGCAGGCCTATGCCTTCAACGACGCCTCCGTGCCGAAAGTGTTGCGCGGCCCGGCTCGACGCATCGAAGTCATACCGGCCCGATCAACCAGTGTGCTCTCGGAGGCAGCGCTGGCCGCGTTTAAGAGCCATGCCACCCCCGACTTTGAATTTAACAACGCCGGTATCGGGGATGGTAGGGTCTGGGCCAACGTCGTGAACCCGGGTGTACTCCAGGACGCAACCTATTCAGTGGAGTTCTATGTCCTGGAAGACGCTGAACGCACGCGTGTGGTAGAGGAGGGCCGTGTTATTGACCCAAGGGTAGCGCCGCCCCGTTCGAAGCGCGACAGATCGATTACGTACGACATTAAGCGTGACGGCACGGTCATCTTTGACGGTGCGGCGGCTGGCTGGCCGGCGCCGCAGCGACCCAATGTCATGCTTTTGGACGGGTTGCAGTTCTCCATAGTCAGTCCGATAAACGGGTTCAGTGACTTTCTGATTACGGCGAATGCAACCGGACCGCTTGATCCACCCGAATCCGCCAAGTTCGACGGGCTGGGCTTTCCCGATCCACAGGAACTGGGATCCGGCACCATTGGGCGTCAGCAACACACAGCCAACACGCGGTGGGGCATCAATGCCGGCGGGGCGACATCCGGCACTTATGGTCCGATCCTGCTCGGAACCAGCTTCACGGGCCGCGTGCTGCGTGGCGGGGACAATCTCGATGCCTTGGGCCCCCGAGACTACGAAATGCGCTTTACACAGCGGTGCCGTGACAGAATAAACGGCATCGATGAACCCGACGATTGTCTCGGCTTCCGTCCGTTTGGACAGGTCGAACCGCTGGTTATGGAAGTCCCCTTCGAGCTTTGGGACACGGGTATCGAGACACCCAATGATCCGAGCGATGACGTGCGGCTGGTACCAGCTATTTGTGACACAGCACACTGCGGCGGAGGACACCTCGATGGCGTGTTCGATATCGGCGGAGACCATCCAGCTTCCAGCGGAGCTGATGATCCGGTCTCGGACTGGGTGTACTTCTACCGCCCGGAAGACTTGACGCCGGGTGAACATGGCTATAACGCCTACTGGATCAACGGCGGCAGCCTGGAAGAAATCATGGCCCGCATTGTGCTCATCCTGCACAATGGCGGCACCATGCCACCATATCCACAAAACTTGCCCGAAGCAGGCACGATTCTCCGGATTGAGACGAATAAGCCAAACCAGCCGGGCGACGTGCACACGGCGTCTATGGTTGGATACGGAGTCCATGCACCGGATCCGACGACCGCCCGAAGGCGGCTGGAAGACATCGGTATCGTGCCGAACCCGTACGTCGGCGCATCCAGTTATGAAGTCAACAAGTTCGCTGCCGAGGTCCGCTTTACAAACCTGCCGGACGTGGCAATCATTCGCGTGTTTACGCTCAATGGTACACTCATCAAGACGATCCGAAAGCAGTCGAAGGGCATGGGCACACTTTCCTGGAATCTGACCACCGATCACAACCTGCCCATTGCAAGCGGCCTGTACCTGATTCACGTCGAAGTACCCGGAGTCGGCGAAACTGCACTGAAGTTTGCCGTCGTCAAAAAGCAGGCCCACCTCAGTGTATACTAATCCCGGTATAGCTCGACCACATGCCTTGCGAGACCGCTTCGCAATCGGGAATGAACCCCTCAAAGGCCTTGATCACCCGAAGTGTAACGAAGTCATTCCGGCCTGCCTTCCCTCCTTATCCTCATCACGTGAACACACATAAAGTGCGAGTCCGCCTGATTGTGCCGTCTGCAAAGCCCGTCAGCGACGGAAAATGGAGCGAAAGAGCGCACGGGTGAAGCCGCGCAGAAGACTTTGAATGATGCGCCCTATGGAGCTCCCAACTGACATACTGCTACATGGGAGGATAAGTGTACGCCGCACCCAATCCCAGCGGCACGCCCAAAAGCCAATAGATGATCAGGAAAGCTGTCCAAATAACTATGAACGTGATGGAGTATGGCAGCATAAATGAAGTCAGCGTCCCGATTCCTGTCTTCTTGACATACCGCTGGCAGTAAACGACGACCAATGGAAAGTACGGCATCAGCGGCGTGATGATATTTGACGAGGAATCCCCAATCCGGTACGCCGCCTGTGTCAGCTCAGGCGAAATCCCCACTTGCATAAGCATGGGTACGAAGATGGGGGCTAACAGGGCCCATTTGGCAGACGCGGAACCGACAAATAGGTTTACGAACGCCGTCAAAAAGATTATGCCCAGTATGGTGACCGGGCCGGGCAGTGCCAAGGCCTGGAGTAGCGCCGCGCCCTTGAGCGCCAATAATGCACCTATATTGGAGTCGCCAAACGCATGCACAAACAGTGCACAGAAAAATGCCATCACAATGTAATACGACATGCCGTGCATGGCCTTCGTCATTGCGTCGACCATATCCTTGGAGTTGCGAAATGCTCCGGCCACAAAGCCATACACAACACCCGGCACCAGAAACAACAGAAAAATCAGCGGCACAATGGACTGCATGATCGGCGCCTGAAACGAGTTCAGCGATCCGCTCGCATCCCTGAACGGTGACCCTGCCGGAATCAGCGTCAGGACCAATACAACGAGACCTAATCCCATTACCGCAGTTGCCCACCAAAAACCTCGGCGTTCACGCACACCAATGGTCTGCATTTCCGGGGCTTGCTCCGCCTCCTCATCCACTGCCGTGTTGCGATTCAAACGCGGCTCGACGACACGATCAGTGATAAACCAGCCGAGCGCAATGATGAGCACACTGGACACGCTCGTGAAAAAGTAATTGCAAAGCGGGTTGACCAACACTTCCGAATCCAGGATCTGGGCAGCGGGTTGTGTGAATCCCTGCAATAGCGGATCCAGAGCAGATGGCAACGGATTGGCGCTGAATCCACCCGAAACTCCCGCAAATGCCGCCGCAATGCCAGCCAGTGGATGTCGTCCGGCTGCATAAAAGATCACGCCGCCCAGAGGAATCACCAATACGTACCCGGCATCGACCGCGCTGTGACTTAATAAACCGACCAGTACGACCACCGGGGTTAAAAATCTGACCGAAGTCTTGGCCAGCAGCAATTTGATGCCCGTGTTAAAGTAACCCGCCTCATCTGCAACTCCCACACCAAGCATGGCCACCAGCACCACACCCAATGGGGCAAAACCAGTGAATATCCCGACCATCCGCGACAAGAAGTCGGTCAGTGCCGCACCCGTGAGCAAGTTGTTAATAATGAGCGGTGCATCCGTGCGCGGATCTACTACACTGCTGAACGTAAAGTTGGACAAAAGGGCTGACAGAACCCAAACGATGACCAGCGACAACAAGAACAGCATCGACGGATCCGGGAGCTTGTTGCCCACTACCTCGATGCCGCCCAGACACCGATCGACTAATCCTCGGCGTTCAGAATCCGGAATGGAATGCTCCATCAGCTGTAAAAATGTCTAAAGTAGAATGAGGTACGTCAGTTTCGCGACTGCCACCCGGTTGTTCAAAATCACGTCGCGCCGGGGATCGAATAAAAGTTCATGGTCCGCTGCAAAATGGTAGGCTGTATTAAATACGAAAAACAGATCGCTACCCGGCGTGTGAATCCAGTCGATGCGGATGTTGGCCTGCATGTTACGTGTAAAATTGTCGTATTGCACCAGTGCTGTAGCAAACAGATTTCGGTTAGCCGCCGCCAGAAGGGAAAGCGACAACGTGGTTGCATCGAACCGCCCGTTGTTTACAGGCAGGTCTATGCGTGAATAGTTTACCCCTCCCTCCAACTGCAAGAAACGGGACTGCCTGAATCCTGCACTGGCCATCACATCAAAGCGCTTGCCATGAAAGAACCCTCCCGCTCCCAGCGCGAGTTCTCCAAACAATCGCCGGCTGGAATCCGTCTGTCCCTGCATACCTACCTGACCGTACCGATAATCCCCACTTGGAATCTCTGCTTCCGGACGAATGAAAAACGAGGACTCCAGCCGCTCAAACTCACGGTTGTAGGTGAAAGCCAAGTTGTCGCGTCGGTTGAATGCGACTCCCGCCGACAGTTCCAGTAACTCTGACTGCTTGTCTCCTTTCTGACTTTCGATATAATTGTACTCGCCTTCAAACAGTAGTCTGCGTACCTGTTTGAATTCCACGATGGGTGTAAACTGGGCACTCCCCATGTAGGAACGCATATCCCGACGGCGTACGAAGCCCAATGCTGGATTGTAATGTGCCCCCACCGACGTGTAGCTGAGGCTTGCACCGTAGAGATCATTTTCCAGCTGTAAGCGCGCGTGGCCGGCAACATCGCCCAGATCGGGGCCTTCCTCATCCACTCGCGTATACCACGCACTCAATTCACTCGCACTCCAGAACCGGTACTGTGCGTCCACACCCACCGCCCGATTGGTCCGATCGGGAGCGGCGTACTGCGTTAGAATCACACCAGCCGTAGCCCTCGGAAAAAGCGTCGTGCGCACGCGTGCCACTGTATTATTGGTGGACTTCTCGCCCAGCACATCTTTGAATTTGGGGCCGGTTTCAATATTGAGCAGGCCTACTGAAAATCGTCCGATTTGGCCCGTCATGCGTCCACCAGCCAGAATCTGCTCCGTAAGTCCAATGCGTCGGGAGAAAAACGTTTGCGTGGAACGCGGATTCCCATGCTCAAACAAGCCACTTCTCTCCAGAAAAAATTCGCGCTTTTCAGGAAAAAACAGGCTGAATCGCGTCAAATTCAGTCGCACATTATCTGCTTCTACTTGGGCAAAATCCGTATTCAGTGTCAAGTCCAGCGTCAGGTTACTAGTGATGCCGTACTTGAAGTCTACCCCTAGGTCGCGCTCGAAACTCTGTTCGGTAACCTCATGCTGTAACGTTTCACGGAACTCCTGCAACCCGGTAATGACATAAGGCTTGATTTCGATGTTCTTTCCCCGGTGGATGTCCTTTAGTCCCGTAAGCTTGCCATACTGGGACACCGCACTGATTACGCCAAAAGGCCCTCCGAATTCTAATCCTATGGGCGGCCAAATCACGCGCTCATTCTTGCGGTTGATCATACGGGAGAGCATGAGACCAAACTCGATCTCATCGCCCTTGGGAAAACGCAGTTGCCGGAACGGAATAGATACTTCCATAGTCCAGCCTTTTTCGTCGATCACGGTTTCACTTCTAAACACCGCGTCCCACGAAAAGCTGTCCAGCGTCATACTTTCATCCGTTATAGTGGCATCATCTTGCGTCCCTAGCGCATTCATTTCGAACAGGTAGGCATTCCGCTTGTCGTAGTAGGTATCGAGACCGATGTAAGCGTGATCATCGCGATCATTTCGCCCGCCTCGTTCAAGATTCTTCGCACGAATCAAGTGCGGATCCCGATCCAGAAAGCGAAAAGCAAAAAAGAGGTAATTGCGGTTGTAGGCAATGC
>JAAXGT010000178.1 GCA_012271205.1 Rhodothermales bacterium | reverse complement strand
CCCTCAGAGCCGTGATCCATTCCAGTCGGCTGGACCTCCTCGCGGATGCGCACCGGAGTGAGCCTCCCCCGGTCCCCCACCAGGACCACCCGGGAGAGCCCGAAGCGATGGCGCCGCTTCTCGATCACCGATCCCACAGTGGCGGGGTCCGACGTGTGGCCCCTGAAGACCTGGACGGCCACCGGACCACCCTCCCGGTTGCCGATCAGGCCGGACTCGATCGGGAGTTTCCCCCGCTGGCCGTCGCGGGCGTACCCGAGCTGGGCCCACTGGCCGCGGCGACCCTCAAGGTAAACGAAGGTCCGGTCATAAAGGACCAGGGAACCTTCTTGCAGGTGGCGCCGGGCCCGGCGCTTCTCGATGGCGTCGTGGCGTTGGAGCAGCCCGTCCAGAGCGCCGTAGAGGCGGTTTTCGTCGAGGTCGGGGAGGCGGACCGGGGCGAGGGAATCGGTTCAGGTAGCGGCTTGGAGGCGGCGGGCGGGGGCGAGCTTGGAGCGGGGATGAGCGAGACGGGCGACGATCAAAGCCACGACGAGATCGCGTTGGGGGCCGGGCGGTCCCAAACGCGATCCAAGCCGATCTGGCGCAGGGAGCCGAGGAGGGCGGCGATGTGGCCGTGGGGCGGGGAGCGAACGATGTCGAAGGAAGACTGGAAGTCGGGGACGGCGGGGCCCTTCTTGAGCAGGATGCGGAACCCCTCGACCAGTTCGGGCGACCACTTGGAGAGGTGGGCGAGGGGGCGTTTCTTGACCTGGCCGTCCGGGCGGTAGGACTCGCGCAGGAGGAGGGCGGGGGGCGAGTTACGGTTGGGGACGGTGTCGATGTACAGGGCTGCTCAAGATTTTCAATAACAGTAGTCATAAGAACAAATAATGATAAAACAGTCCAGTCCATACATGGGTACACTCTACGGGACGAATCTCGAGACAAGCCTTTTCAAATCAATGATTTGAAGCGAAAATACCGGTCAGACAGGCTGGAAGTTCAGGTTAAAGATGGGTTAACGAACCACTTACTGGAGACATGCCATCCGGGAAGAATAGCAACCTGATGTGCGAATGGCCCTTACTGGCGCGATATCACACTCCTGCAAGCCGCAAGCAACGCACTGTTCCAGCCCTCACCGTTTTCCAGTACCTGACATGACTGTCCGAGCGCACCACATGCGCTCACAAACGATCCTGGCGGTGCGGTATTGAAGGTAAACATGTCATAGTGACACGGGATTACCAAGCGCGCACCGATATCATAAGCCAGTTGAGCCGCCTGCTGGCCACTCAGGTTACCCGCCACTCGACGCACAGGATCGCACCCATTAATCGGCAGAAGCGCCACGTCCACCTGCCACGGGCGCAGTCGTTCTACCATGCCCTTGTACAACATTGTATCGCCACTGTGATAAATGGACCACTGACCAAATCGTACCACATACCCCATAAACCGGTGGCGCCCCTCATCGTCGGTTTCGAGGGTCTCATGTGAGGCCGGAATACCCACAATCGTAAAGTCCGCTACTGTTACCGACTGCCCGTCTGTCAGCCCGATGGGCCAATCCGTATCGCACCCCAGCCGATCTGCCACAAACGCACGATTGGCCTCCGGAATCACCATTTTGAGATTCGGATTAACACGCATGAGAGGCCTCAACGTGTCTCCGTCCAGATGGTCAGTGTGGTTGTGACTGGAGGTAACCAGATCAACAAAGTCCAACGCGTCCGCAGCAATGACAAGCTCCGTCATGCGCACGTGTGGCTTGCCGGTAGCCGCATACTTGCGTGTCAGCGAGTCCGACAGGTAGGGGTCCAACAGCAGATGCCGCCTGTTCCATTGTACCAGGAATCCACTCTGCCCCAGCCACCACAGTCTGAACGTGCCATCCTCGCGGGGTTCGCACTGAACATCTGCAATAAACTCCGCCCCCTTCTGCAGCGGCTTCTTCAATCTCATCCCTATACCCCCTTCTCGTCCACAAAGCGCTGCGTAACTTCGCCAGTCTCTATGTTTTTCAGAATGAGCTTGATTTTGCCGTCCGGCAGCCGTTCGCGCTTCACCAACTGTAATCCTTCTATCTCTTCGTTAAGCCCCTGAATGGGCACGACATCTTCGCGGCCCCGCCAGTCGTCCAGTTCGACCGGCTCCCAACGTAGTGATTGGGCTGACTTGTAACAGGCATCAATCACGGCATTGACTACATACCCGTCATAAAAGGTCTCCATTGGGAGACGCCCTTCGTCCATTGCATTGAACATGTCCGTGAACATATCCGTGTAGCCCAATTCATTTACTTCATCGCCTACAGGAAACAGCCATCCTGATTCCTGCTCGGCTTTTTCCGCAACATAGCCACCGGCCCCGCTTGTAAACATTTCAAAGCCGGTTCTTAGAAAGTGATTTAGCCAGATAGTGCCTTCAGTGCCCACAATTTCGTCTCGCAGGTCCATGCCACCACGGAACGACCAGCTCACCTCGAACTGCCCCACGGCGCCATTGTCAAATCGAATGAGTGCTATGGCGTTGTCTTCAGCATTAATGGGATGAACCAGCGTATCCGCCCAGCAAGTCACTTGGACAGGGCGAATATCCTTGCCGATAAAGTTGCGGATGATTTCGATGCAGTGGCAGCCGAGATCCACGATCGCTCCGCCTCCAGCACGCTCCACATCCCAGAACCAGTCACTGTGCGGGCCACCATGGGTCTCTCTGGAACGTGTCCACAAAATGTCTCCCAAAGCCCCGCGGCGAACGGATTCCAGTGCCTTGAGTGTTTTGGGTGTATAGACCAAGTCTTCCAGATACCCTGCAAAGATGCCCGAGGTCTCCACGATATCGAGAATACGTTTAGCCTCCTCTCCGGTGCGGGCGAGCGGTTTGGTGCAAAGCACGGCCTTCCCCGCCTCCGCACACAGCCGAACCGCTTCTTCATGCAGGTGATTCGGCAACCCGATGACTACAGTATCTACTTCATCGTGACGGATGGCCGCCGCCATATCGGTCGTGGCATGCGGGACATCCCACTTCATGGCAAAGGCCTGCGCCCTTTGCGCATTCCGCGAATACACGCAGTGGACACGGTCACGTCCGCGCTGTCCATGCAATGTCATCGTGTAGAACAGGCCAATAAGACCGGTACCCAGCATCGTAACGTTGTGTCCGTGTTGCATTATCGTGAAGACTCCCCCTTTGATTGATTCACAGTGGCGGCCACCTTAGCTTCGGGGCCAAATCTACGAAGCCCAAACTTCTCATGAGCGTTGCCCTTTCTTACCTGAACGCTGCTAAAGCTGTACTTGAACGCATTCGTTCCACGCAAATGGATGCGCTGCAACAGGCCGCCCAAATCTGCACAGACAGTATCGCGCAGGGGGGCTTAGTGCATCTGTTTGGCTCAGGACACTCCCGCATGGCGGTAGAAGAGATGTTTCCGCGCTACGGCAGCTTTCCGGGCTGGCATCCGATTGTGGAGCTTTCCCTTACGTATCACAATCAGGTCGTAGGAGCCAATGGGCAGCGTCAGGCGATCTTTATCGAACGCGTTGAGGGCTTGGGCCGGACAATCTTGCGCAACTTCGTTCTCGAGGTGCCGGACAGCTTTATGATCTTTTCCAACAGCGGCGTAAACGAAGTCGTCGTCGAAGTGGCTCTCGAAGCAAAAGAACGTGGACTGCCGGTTATTGCACTGGTGTCTCAGGCCCACTGCGAAGCCTCTCCAGCGCGTCACAGCAGTGGCAAGCGGCTGGTAGACCTAGCCGACGTGGTACTCGACAACTGCGTGCCCGCCGGAGATGCCATGGTTCGAGTGGAGGGCCATCCTGACCTGATCGGTCCGGGCTCCACAATCGGCGCCGCCTTGCTCGTTAACAGTCTGAAGTGTTTGGTTGCAGACGCCCTAACCCGACGTGCTATGCCCCCCATTGTGCTGACCAGCAGCTACCATATCGGAAGTGAAGCCGCTCAAGCCCGGTTTGATGACTGCTTTGACGACTATCGGGAGCGGGTACGGAAGACTTACGGCGCGCCTACCGGAGGATAATGAGCGGGTTTACAGCTTCGTACACGGTACTCGAGAATCCCTCCAGCTGTATCTGGTAGTAGTAAACACCACTGGGAAAGCCGCTTGTGTCCAATGAAATCGAGTGCCAAACGTCTTCATCCTTGTAGCTTTCCTCCACTTTTGTGACTTGGCGGCCTGCCACATCGAACATGTTCAGTCTCACGATTCCAGGCTGGCGAAGAAAGTAGCGCACGATCGTATGATCTTTCACAGGATTGGGGTAGTTCTGTGCCAGTATGTAGCGCCCAGGATTATGGATCTCAATAGTGGCCGAGGCTAGAACCTGCTCTCGGTTTCGGCTTCCCCGAGCCACGAGCTGGTATTCATATTGGCCTGCCGTGCCACCGTCCACAATTTGGCCATCTTCGACGGCAGTGCGAGTTAATAGTGTCGTAACGGTTTCGCCGACCTTGCGCTGGATATCATACTCATCAATACCCAAGTCGTCCTGGAAGGCCCAGCGTACGACCACTACACCAATGCTGTCCACGCGCACATACATTGCAGCTGTGCCCAGAGGGGCATTGCCAGCAACCAGCAGGTCGGATACCTGCATGCGGAAGCTCGGCAATTGCACGTAGTTATTCTCTCCCGGACACGCCGTTTGACTAAAGTCCCGGTGGCCTCGCATTTGTTCAGGTGATACGCCGTACCGTTCAGACAGGAATGCAAACGTGGTAACCAGCGAATCAATGGCGGGCCGGGTCATTTCGTCACGGCAATTACCCCCCTCAGGTGGATGATAGCACCCCATTAACGACACGCCAATATTGCCGGTGTTGGCCCCTCCGACATGCGCTCCATGAGCCAAGGGGGGGCCCTGATCCCAAGGAGCGCTCTCATTAATAAAAGGGCGCCCTTGGTAAAGCCGCCCCTCCTGGTCCATCAGAAACTGGTAGCCGATATCGTTCCACCCACGCCCATTCTGGTGAAAATCCTGGATGCGCCGGACCTGCTCCAGCCCCTCCCGCAGCGTGGTAGCGCCAAAGCCTGCCGTATGGTGAAGCGTCATATAATTGTAACTGGGTCGATTTAGGGCAATGGGCGTCCCCCTAAATGGCTGCGCATTCCAGTCGCTCCGCCGGTAGATCTTGGGAGCGATAATGGTAAAGTCCTGTCCCATCCCTGGCCCGTCATGGACATCCTCGGGCAACTGCACGTCACGCCGACGGTCAAAAGTGCCTGCATGCAATATTTCAACTGTGTGACCCGCCTCCACAATAATGCGCAGCTCAATGTGTGTGGTCACCCGCACGGCTTCACCCCTATATGAAGCCAGAAAGGCCTCATCCGTAGCACTCCGCACGATATAAAGTTCATGCCACGGGCCCCAAGCCTCCTGTTCCCCGAACCGCACCTGGCCCCGCAAACTGTCTCCCGCTGCAAACCCTTGGAGTGCTATTCCCGTAAAGGGCAAATCTATTGCCTGGCTGCTGGCAAAAGTGTGCAGCGTCGTCTTTCCTACCGTCTGCACACGAGCAGCTTCGATGGCCACCGGAGCGTGAATCAAATCATCGACTAGCTGGCCATGCGTGGCAGGAACCAATAATGAAAATACGCACAACGGCGCAAGCAGCCGTAGCATTCCGAAGCTAGAAGGACAGATTGAACGTGAACCAGTGCGTCTGTGTTAGGCGCCCAAAGTCGGCATAGGCGTAGTCAAACCGTGTACGCAGCGCGCGATTAATTCTCAGATTGAGGCTGGCGCCCGCCGTAAGCCCCTGCTCAGAATCCGGTTCAAAGAGGTTGCGGTACCCCGCACGAAAAGAGATCAAATCACGAAAAGTGTACTCCAGCCCTGCGTTTATGTATTCGGCATTGTCGTTCGGGTGGGCCGCATCAGAAACTGCGAGCACCCGATGTGATCCTGTGTCCAATGCATACCAGGCCAAACCGACCCGAAAGATCAGTGGGAGCGCAAAGGCGTCCATACGGTATTGGGCATTTACGATCTCAGCGGTTCCGTCCGTATTTGGACTGGGATCCTCGCTAAAGAGAATGTCCCGACCATCCATACGTAATTTGGGACCCAGATTGGACATGCTCGCCCCCAGCCGCAGACTTCGGAATGGTGTTGTAAAGAGCGTGCCAATATCAAATGCCACCGACGAGGCCGTGCTATGCCAGATGCGCTCCTGAATGAATTTGACGGACCCCCCTATCGAAAACAGGCCCGTCAGATTGCGCGCATACGTGACCTGTAACGCAAAGTCTTGCACTTTGAACTGCTCCCCCGTGCCTTCTGGCTCCATTTCCGTACGCACCGGCATATTTCCGCTATCGAGTAGAAGTATCGAAAGCCCCATGGAACCAGCAGCCCCCAAACCCGTGCCAAAGGCAGCCATATTGTAATTCACCTCCGCCAGATACTCCGTCTTATTGAGCTGCACATGGCTTCCGGGCTGACGGGCAAGGCCCGCCGGATTCCAGTAAAGGGCACTCAAATCGCTGCTCTCTGCAACGAACGCGCCTCCCATCGCTATGGCCCGTGCCCCCACGCCAAGTTTCAGGAACTGCGCGGCCGTCGTACCCACCCTGGTGATTGTAGACCCTTCGGGTGTAGCCGGATCCTCTTGGGCAAGGGCGGGCGCGACAACAAGTCCCGCAAGGCCGATGCAGAACAGATATGTGGTTTCCCGGAGCATGGGCACTACTTAATGACTGCAAACTTGCCAATGAACGTACCTTCCGGACTGTCTACATGGAAGATGTACAATCCATAGGCTAGATTCATGTTATCCTTAGTGCGCATGTCCCAGAAAATCTTGCCATTGTCCAGTGTACTGTCATGGTGTAGGGTCTCGACGAGCTCACCGGCCAAGGTGTATATGCGAATCGTACACTGCCTGGGCACATTTGCAAAGTACAGCCGGCGTTCGCCACGTTCGGTTCGAGCTATCGGATTGCGTGGCTCAAACACCGATGCTGCGACGTATGGATTGGGCACCACATAAATGTCTCCGAGCTCTTGGGCGGCCAGTGTGGCGTCGGTCGTAGGCCCTACGGTCCTGAACCGGTACAGATCGTCTTTCGTAAATGGCTTGCGCGTGTAAATGAGTAACACCTCGCCCTCTCCAGGCACGAGCCCCACATCCTCCATGCGCACTTCCCAAGTGGCTGTGAGCTGGCCATCGATCTGCTCCAGAAATATGATCTGCTCTATGGGATCCCAAGCGCCGTTGCGCGTGAGGTCCGGCGCAAATGCCTGCACAGGCTGATTGGCCTGCGTAAGGTTTATCACCTCAAAGGGAATTGGCAGGTTATTGCTATAGCTGATCCCAACTGGACTGTCAAAGAAGCGGATTTCGTAGTCGGACGGCTGCGGTACTCGGCCAGGTCCAGTACTGGCTACGCGAACCAAAAACGGAATGTCTTGTCCGCCTCCCGCCCATCCCGAGGTCATCGTGTCTACCGCCAGTTCATCGTTATAGACAGAAAGATGCAGGCCATCGAAGACCAAATTGGCCTCTTCTCCGCTCAAAAATTGGCTCTGGAATACCGGAGCATAGGCGAAACTAGCCGTGAGCTCCACACCGGCCGCTATCCCTGAAGACGGTAACACGTGAATGTTTCCTGATGGGCCGTTAACCTCGTAGTCCGTTCCCCGTTGCAGCAGGCGTCCATCTGCCGTCCGCACCTCCATAGAGCTCTCAACTATGTTGCGATACCTTATGCCTTGGCTCTTGCCCGGCGCGGCCCGAACCGTGATGGTTATCGGTCCTTCGTTTATGACCGTATAGGCAATGCTTTCCTCCAGATCCTCGAATTCGATGCGGTATAGCTGATTATCGCGGATGGAAAGTTCATCCACAATGTGAATTCGGATATCGCCCGTGGCATGTCCCGTTTCGTGCACCAGCCCTGAAATATCCAGTGCTGAAGGCGGCACATAGCCTGCGACTCTTGGCCCCGGCACCGTAGCTACCGTATTGACGTCAAAAATGTAGGCGTCGGTAGTCGGATCGAAGGTGATCGTCTTGCTGGTCTCACTGGGCGGTATCCCATTCGCGAACGCCTCTCCCGCATCACCGGCAAAACCGCGATCATACGCCGCAATCGCGTAGTAGTAAGTTTGGCCGTTGACCACGTTATTGGAATCAACGAACGTGTGGAAAAGCCCCGTGTCGTCACCCAGATCATAGGCTACGCCGCGTCCTGGAAAGGGGATGCTGCTGGGACCCATAATACCGTTCTTGAGATCAAAGCGGGCATCCACGCCGCGGAGCGTTTTCAAAGGGGTGAACAAAAACTTGCTGCCATTGATGTCCGTAATGGTCTGTTGATCCGAAAACTCGTGATCAGTGGACCGGTAAATGACATACCCTTCAAAATCCTTTTCCCGCGTTAATGGATCCACCGTACTTTCGGCAACGTCATCCCAATACAACGTGACACGCTCATTGCCGGGAGCAACGTGCAGCGTGGGCTTTTGCGGCGGCTTGGCAAACACGTATCCCACGTCATAAATCTGCTGGGCTATAAGGGCATTCAGGCGTAAATCCTGGCGATTCTCACCGACTATGAGTGCAATCGAAAATCGCTTCGTGTCTCCCGCACGCAACCGAAAGGAGCCCGACCCATACAGAAACACGTAATCTCCGGGGGTGCTGGGCACAACGTCAAACCGGCCAGGCTCCACGAGACTCCACAACCGTTCATCATTGGATACCCGGTTACCCGCGAAAGGCGGAGACGAAAATGACGTCAGCCCAAACTGATCACTTTCGTCTATGTCGGTAAATTCAAAATTGGGTTCGCCCGGCTTCGTAATGTCAAACTGATCACCAGTCGTCGGCAAACCATCTCCTTCGCCCTGATCTCCCGTGCCAGGCAATCCGTCCAATCCTACATCGTCTTGTTCCGGATCCCAGTCACCGTCATTGTCTATGCCGTCTGTCCAAGATTCATCAACATAGCCGTCTCCGTCATTGTCGATTCCATCATCATCAACGCCCGGACTTTCCAAAAACTTGTAGCCAAAGTAACCCGGCACGCGGCCTGCAACGTCGCTACGGCCGTCATCGTCCCAGGCAAACACCATGTTCAGATCCCGGTCATAGAACGCCCAGTCATCAGGCCAATCACGTGGACCGCCCACATGCGGATCCCCCCACATTCCAAAGATGACCTTTTCAAGATCCTTCTCGCTCTTGTTCGTGATCTTGTAGATCAGAAAAATGACGTCCTCCGCCAACGGGTTGGCCCACTGATAGAGTCGAACTTCCACCTCCAAACCCAAGCCACGTTTGGTGCTGTCCGAAGGGAAGGGCCAATAACTGAATTCGCTGTTGTTGTAGTCATTCATAAAATAGAGCGTCTCCTTGTCCGCATTTGAAGCGCCCTGCTGCAGCGCACCCGGCCAGAGATATTGCTGCAAGGTTTCATTGTACCAATCGTCGGGCCAGGAATCTGGCTTCCCATCCAGATCCTCGTCCGAATCGTCATTGGTCGGAATTTTGTTCGAATTCGGATTAACGACCTGCAGCCCCTGAAAGCTGCCTACCGGGTCCGCACATGGTACAGGCTGCCAGCCCCAGTAAAACGATCCGTCGGGGGATATCTCGCCGCCGTTAGAAACCAGACCATCGGACACAATGTGCATGACGTAAACCGGGTTGCTGTTGGCATCCAACACTGGCTGCCCATTGTCATCAAGTAGCGGTACACTCTGCGGATCCCGTGCACGCCCGTCTTCCCGATATGTATCCACGATCTCCGCCGCCACAAACGGGCCAAACTCGTAGCCATAACCCAGCCCATTCCACACGATGTCCGTAATGGTATTGCCCGGGGCTGAAATCGATCCGAAGTTGAAGATCTGCGTAGTGATACGATTGCCGTTCAATATGGCGTCGCGCCTGCTGGTCAGTTCCGCCTCACAACCCTGATTGGCCCCCCTCACCAAGGGCATTTTAGCAAGCCGCTCCAGCCACTCTTGCAAGTCCTGTCCACTCCAGCTGCGCGAGCGCATCACGGATTCCTGCGCAGATGCACCCGTAGCAGAAAGGAGGCCAATCAAAAAAAGCAGACGTTTCAGCATAATCAAAAAGAGAGCGTAACGCCGACACGTACTTGGCGCGGGCTACTGTACCAGTGGGGGCGCCGGTCGTATTCCCCCAATGAGTGAATCCCGGGAAAACCATACATTGGCTTCCACGTAGCGTGCAGGTTGCGCTGCTCTGAAAGGGAGTAGGTAGCCCGCCCGGTGTCGTCGAATACAAAATTTTCGTTCAAACGGTCCAACAGGTTGAAGACCTTGGTGAAGGTGCGCAGTCGCATGGTTCCCAGCACAAACTCCTTGTAGAGGTGCACATCCAGTTTCAGTTTTGACGGCTTACGGCCGCTGCGTGTCGGCAAATCCACATTTTGATCCAGAATGAGAGGCGAATACGGGTAGCCTGTCGAAAACTGGCCATTGAAAGAGAGCCCCCAGCTGCGCGATCGCGATATCGTCACCGTAGACGAAAGCACATGCCTCTGGTCGAAAGTGAGCGGAACAACCTCCAGTTCGTTTTCACGGCCGGAGAGGCGATTGAAAAAGAACCGGTTCGCATCATCATCGCTGCCTTCAGCGATCTGGAACGTGTAGTCCACTGTAGCCGCGAGAAAGCCCTGCGATGCACGTCGCTTCGTGAACGACACGGTTATGCCTGTGACATTTGCATAGGCCTTGTTGAGATAGATATTGTAAAGGTCTTCACCTGCAATCGTGGAGTAGCGCACGAGTTGAAGCGCCATATAATCACGGATATCCTTGAAGTAACCGGTCAAATGCACCGCCAGAAGGCGTCCAATCTGCTGCTGTACACCGATTTCGTACTGGACGGTACGCTCCGGACGCAGATTGGTGTTGCCAAATGTGGGGGCATTTCCCTTCGGAAACTCAAATTCCGGGTTCACATACAGGTTGCGCAGCGAGGGCATTTGAGCGAAGTGCCCATATGAAAAATGGATTATGCCTCGCTCCGTGATCGGGAATGAGACCCCCAGTCGCGGCAATAGCATACTCTTGGGTGAC
>JAAXGT010000205.1 GCA_012271205.1 Rhodothermales bacterium | reverse complement strand
AGATGCTGGACTACCCCGAACACCGGTTCCACTTTGGCCCGGGTACGATTGCATTCCCGATTGAACGCCCGGCCCTCCCGACTCAACGGGCGGCTGGGTGTCCGCTGGTGAGGTACTGGGCCTCTCTTCCCTTCCGCCTCCGCTTGGGCTTGGCGTTCCTCACGGACCTACGCCCGATCCCCGTAAATCTCCTCCTCCTCTCCGGGCAAACATTCCTCCCTAACCGTCGAATCATGGACCTTCGCCGGGGTCCCCACCGCCGGGTGCACAAGGTCGTTCCCCTCCGTGCCCACCTGGGCCTTTTGGCCAAAGGGCCACGGGTGGCCCTTTTTCGTGGATTTCATCTCCGGATCCCGCTCGCCCGCCTTGTTTTTCGTTGATCGCGGCGCCGAAATAATCGGGGCGTCCACTATCAGGCCCGTCTGGACGATCAGGCCATGCGCCTTGAGAGGATCCCGAACCCGGACCAAAAATGTCGGCGTTAGCTCATACCGCTCCAGCCAATGGCAAAACTGGCAGATCGTGGACTCATCCGGCACCCGGCTAGTATCCACACGGGCAAAGACCCGGACCGGCATCCCATCCTACCGGGCCTCCTCCCTGGCGGGATCAGAGTATCCCAACCACGGCGGCATGAAGTAAAGGCGTAGCATCGTTTCCAAAGGAATGGGGGGACGCCCCCACGCTCCCTTCGGATCGTGCGGTTCCACCGGAGCGATCCGGTCCTTCCACGGGAGGACGCGATCCATCGCGGACAACAGCCGTTGCTTACGTGTTTCCTTCTTGCGCGTGCACCATGTGGCGTCTTCAAACGAGAGCGGATGCCTGGACGAACAAGGCCAAATGGTGATGGGTCCAAAATACGGAACCAGGTGGACACCGGCCTGTCGAATGCATTAAATCTGAGTTTCCTAGACTCATCCTCAACGCGTTCGAACTTCAGATCGATCTGGGACAACCGTGATGCAGACCCGCAACAACACGGCAAGCCCCAATATCCCACTGGACGCCTCCGTCGATCCCTCCATCTTGACCCACGACCTATTTCTTAGCTTCGCCAGCAAACATAAGGCGCTTGTTGACCTTTTCCGTGGCTATGCTAAGGATCGTCTGTCTCTCTTGGCATTCGACGACTACCCCATGCCGGACATTAGAGGCCACGAGTGGAAACGCTATGCTGAAAGCCTGATCCGGTCGTGTAGCGCCACGCTATGCTTGGTCGGACATTCTACCTATCACAGTGAGCCCGTCGATTGGGAGATCCGCAAGAGCGTTGACCTTGGCAAACCTGTGCTCGCAGTCTATTTGGAACCGACTACCCTACTTCCGGATGCACTCTTGGAGATGGGGGTTTCTCCGTTGCCGTTGAATGTTGAAGCCGTCATGGAGGAACTCAAATGACCGATGACACCGACACTGTTGATGCCATCCTCTTTGGCGGGTGCGGGGAAGCGGAACCTGCTGGGAAAGCCTTGTTGGCCCAATATCGACTGTTTGTCGAAACCTCCGAAGCGCTTGTGCTTCGCCGACAGGGAGTAAACAAATTTTTTCTCTCAGTGAACTCGTTGGTGCTGGCTGGCACAGGTCTCCTCTTGCGAGATGGCGAATCCAGTAATGTTGAAGCCGTTTTGCTGATCGTACTGGCACTCGGAGGCGCGAGCCTATGCTTCGTTTGGCGTCGCTTGATAACCTCATTTCAGCAATTGAGTCGTGGGAAATTCGACGTCATACAGAAGCTCGAACATAAGCTGCCGGCACGGATGTTCGCTGCGGAGTGGGTTGCTCTCGGTTGCGGAGAAGACCCGAAGAAGTACAGGCCATTCACCACAGTCGAGGCCGCGACACCGAAAGTGTTCGGCTTAGTCCAAGTTTTGCTACTTGGTGTCGGTCTCTGGATGCTGTTTGGATGACCAGCAGGCAGGAGGGTGGAGCGTGTATCACATAGATGTCTTCATTAGCCATTCGTGGACTTATTCGGAGCACTACGAGAAGCTCTGCGAATGGATCTTTGATAAGCTGTGGCAAGTGAACGGTATGCCACTGGGATTCAACGACCAATCTGTCCCAAAGGATGACCCAATCCACCATGCACAAACGACGCGTGCACTGGAAGACGCGATTCTGCACCGAATTGACGTCAGCGACGTAGTGGTTGTACCGACCGGGATATATTCCAGTTACAGCAAGTGGATCAGTAAGGAAATCAAGGGAGCGACAGCAAAAAATAGGCCGATACTGGGTGTTGATCCATGGGGACAACAACGTCGGTCGTCTGTAGTTGTCACCGCCGCTGCAAAGATCGTCGGCTGGAATAGCCAGAGCGTAATCAAGGGTATATGGGAGTTACGTAGGCAGCATTAGGGCGGCGAGTTACATCGATGGCGGAGGACACGGGCGGTGGAGCGGATGAGATGCCACTTGGCGGGCTTCCCGGGCGCTGGGGTGCAGCGGTCCCGGCGGATGGGCTGTGGCGGCATCACGACGGCGGTGCGGCACACCAATCCCGAGGAGCTTGAGGCGTGGAGTTTTCGGTGGTGGTGCGGACGAGTACCCCGCACCACACCGCCGCGAGATCCTGCAGGCCCCGCGGCGTGTCGATCCCGTACCGCGTGCGCATCAGAAGACCAAGGTTGAGGGCGGCCGCCTGAACAAGCATCCGCGTCCGAATCTCAGCCTAGCCGCGAACGTGGACCCTGTGCCGCCCGCCGGCACGGGCAGGTGTGTGAAGTCTCGCTCTACCGTCTCGCCACGCTGCCGCAGCAACTGTGCCCCTTGCGTATCCCGGATCCGTCGCCGGTTGGCCCAGGTTGGCTGCTGCGCGTCACGGACAGGCGTCCATCTCCGCCGACCTCGGAGGGGCTCACGTATCCGAAGTCCGCGCGCCCGCACACCCAATATGATAGTCTGGTCCGAACCTTGCCGGCTACCACCACTTGCGTCTCGCCCCAACCGCCGCCAGCGGCTGCGCCACCTCGTCCAGCGTCACTGGCAATGAGATCGTATCCCCATCCTCCATCGTCTGCACCGTCACCACGGCCCTAACCTCCAAGTCAACCGCTAGCTCAAACTTGTGCGCCAAGTGAGTCCTGCCGTTCTTCCTCTTCGTGATCCGGCCTCCGGATCGTGCGGATGTATCCACGCCTTGTTCGATCCCTGCTTCGGACGTGTACCGTCCAGCTTCATTAAGTCCTGCCGTGTCAGCGTCTCGAGATCAGACGTCTCCACCACGCCGCGTAACCCGTCCCGGCAACACGACGCACAATCGTGCGCAGCGCCGCGTGTGCCTCCACGCTCAGATGCGAGGGTTCGGGCGGATTTTCCGACAACCCGAACCCGGACACGCACGCAGCGATAACGAGTCCGCACACCGCCACGCTATCTCACGCTTCGAACCGCCCCTCTTAGGTCTCCCGCTATAATCATCACTCGGGAATACACTCCCGGCGGAATCCCTGAACGTTCCCGGGTCCCCGCATAGCATAGAATGCACGGCGCATCTCCTCTGCAAAATCGTCAAACCCGTGCATCTCCAGCAGCCTGTTCAGGGCCTGATACAACGGATTGCCTGATGTGTGAATCTTGCGCTGGTCACTAAAAACAACGCCTGCTTCCGTCCTTTGTATCGCCGGCCTAATGCTATTGCTGTCCTCCCTCGATGAGGTGTATGTTCGCCTGTAAATTCAACACATCTGCAAAGGATCTTGCAGAAAGCGACTTCATCCACGGGCTGGTGTAGCATGGCCATGTTCCGGGGCGGGGGTGATAGGTTGTCTGGCGTTACATTATCTTGCGAGCCGGATCATGGAGGAGGGAACCCGGGCCTGGGCGACGGTGGATCTATCGGGTGTACGCAGGCGGGACCCATGGCCGTAAGGCTTGTTATCGAATTCGTCGGAGCGGCCATGATCTGCTAACCCGGGCTCACCCGCAGGGCTACCGAAGGCCCGTGGCCTGGGCGCTCCATCCGTGTTCAGGGCCCCCTTCTCCATGATCCGGTCTCTGGGGCTACGTGGCGACGTCCGGTGGCCTCGCCTCCCACAGAAAGCCCGCCCGTTCATAGGTGATGGCCATGACCGCGATCTTTGGAGCCTGGCGTCGTTTCAACGTCAGGTTGCGCGGGCCCCCGTTTTTGTGCCCGCTGACGGATGGCGATGGCCCGGGCCGAACAAGGCTGTTGTAGCGCTACGCTGACTCTGGGATAACGGGTGTATGTCCAGGCCGCACGGACCAGCACTTGGCGGGCGGACCCGTGGCTGGTCTGGGCGATGGAACCGTATCGCAGGGAGAGGGCCGACGATCGTTGGGCGGGCCCCAGCCCAGATACGCCCTCCGGGCCGTCGGACGGGAGAAGCGACGGAAGTCGCCCAATTCGCCCCACAGCGGCAGGGCCGTAAACAGTCCCATACCCCGAAAGCCTGACCCTATCCGGCTCACCGCCTCGAAGCGGGGCCACGCAGCCGTTTTTGCACTCGGCGACGTAACGTCCCGAATCGGAGCCAGCCAGAAATCAATGCGCACCAATTGGCCCCGCCGCACGGGCCCCGCCTTGTCCGGCGCCAGCGTCCCACCGTTCAGCACAGTCATGAACGTCCGCACCCAGGGCCTGCCGTGGTTGTATACAGGCCCCCGCGACCGGAGCCAGTTGAGTACACGTACTTGGGGGCGAGACCATGCCGCCACCCGGCTTGCCCGACTACGGACCAGAGTGCGGGGCGACTCCCCCGGCTGATCCGGCACACGGTCCGCCATCAGAAGCCCGGCCGCCTACTATTCAGCCAACCGTGTTGCATCCCGCGGGTCGGTCTGGATCCGGTCTCCCGTGCGCCGGGCGCGAAGACCTCGCAGGGCCCGCCCCGTTCCGGCCGCGACCAGAACATAGCCGCCGGATGACACCTCATAGCCGCAGCAGGGCTCACCAAATGGGGCCGTACAGGGGCCATTGAATCCGCGCAGCGCTTTGGCATCGTGGGCGGAAAACATCGCGCGATCACACGGCGAACGCCGGTGGGCGTCGTAGACGCAGGCCACAATGATGTCACGAGGCACCCTGAGTCCCACGAAGTAACAGAAAGAAGAATCCGGTTGCAGGACCATTCAGCTTGGGCGAATGCGGGTCCGAGTCCAGGTACGTACCCCCAGCCCCGGAATACCATGCTATGATAGCTGCTACGCCCAATACGAGTGGCGAAATCGCCGCTTCAAGTCGTGGATTGTAGCGGAAGAATCGAATCAAGTGGCATGGAGCATGTATTTGCTGTCGTGCCGCAAAGAAAACATCGTCATCTGGCAGCTTTTTGTTAGGGCAGGTGTTATACTGGGGGAAGTTGAGGTGTAATTGTGGTTGACTTTTAACAACTTTTTTTGCACCTTACGATTGTTGGGCCGAGTTAATCCCACGGTCCTTGTGCAGGTCATACTAAATCTACAGGAGTACGGGAGTCATGTATAAGATCTTGAAGGGTGTTTTGTTGGCTGCAGTGCCTTTGCTGCTCTTGCAGCAGTTGGCGTTGGCACAGCAGCCCCCCCCACCACCAGATGCTACAGTAGACGCCTCTGTCGTAATTCAAGCGCCTGGCCCGTCGTGTACAGCAGGGACGCCGACCGCTTTGTATTTGGGCACGGTTACACGCACGTCATCCAGTACTGCCCAATGGGTAGAGGTGGACGAGGTAGATGGAACCGTCGACACGTCAGCCGACCTCGCTGAGCCCACAGACCATGCGGTGGGACATATACAAATCGACGTGGAGAATTCCAGCTCGCTCACAGTAACAGTGACCTTCCCCAGTGGCCTCGATAATACTGCGGGTCCAGGCTATACCAATCTTACGTATACCGGAGCGTGGGCTGTTTCCAGTACTTCTACAAGCGGATACACAACGATTTCCGGTACGAGTGACACCCAGAGCAGTCTTAGTGGTAGTGTAACGCGGCATTACCGCTTTGGTGGTCGTGTCGGTGATATTACTAATTCTATTGCAGCTGACACATATGACGGAACTATTGATCTGTCCATATCGTGTTCGGCGTAGCTGATGAACTTGGCTTGTGCTCCTTAATGACGGTTGTTTCTCCAAGTGAACACTTCGGGTATGATGGATACCAGTATATCTCGTGGAGATCGGAATCTGGGCCAACTCGGACGCTTGGATGGTCCGGCGCTAGGTAGCCGCGCTGTAATCGGGCTTCGAGTCATACGTACCTTTGCAGGTGCAGGGACGCACCGCGTGCCGACTGCCTCATTGACGGAGGCCACTGAAGCAGTCGGCATGCTTTGGCAGAAGGGCGCAGCCGACCGTTTTCCAGTGGGCAGATACTGCCGGCACTGCCGAGTTAGATCGTTGCTGCAATCAAGTTAAACCAGTATGATCCATCATTCAAAGGTGACTGGATACACCGTACCGGCTTGCACTACATCACATTTCGGTAAGGATGCGCTGGTATTCCTATTCTGTGTGCTGTGTGTGTTTGGATGGAACAGAGTGGGGCAGGGACAAAGTTTTGACCAGATTACGCGGCCGGTTGCAATAATCTCACGTCCGGCTCAGATAGACTCTATTTTTACGGAACTGCTCATACCGCTCCCAGACAGCGTAACTCACATAAATGTTCTCGATGTGACGGGAAATGGTTTTGGTCCAGATGACATGATCATCGTGTATCCGGATCTGACCGTCTACCCGTTAGATGCCAATATCCCGCTGGTTTTGCGGGATATGATGAAATCATGGGAGCTTTCAGCCGATTATAGACTGGATATAACTCTTGCTCAGAGCAGTCTCGTCGAGGCTGATGCACACCTTGCACAGGATGTGCGTGGCGCGATCAGCGGTGCTTGCATTAGCGCTATTGAGCGCTATTATTCCGGTACAGACCTTGATATACGCCTTCAACGCAATATGGCTGGTCTGCGACTGGAGATGTGGAATTACGATCCGGCGGCGTTACAATACAAGCCGCCATTGTCCCAGACATGTCTTGCGAATACCGATGACACACAGATACGCATACAGCAGTTTCGCTTCGCCACACCTGTCATTGTAACGTCATTCAATGATCCTGGGAGCTGCACAGAGGTCCATCACATCGACGGACGTACTGAGACCCGCCCATGCCAATGAGCCGGAGCATTTTGGGGATGTTGTGGATAGGGCTGCTTTGCGCCAATGCACACGCTCAGACCGGAGACCACATGGAAGTATCCGTCACTGTGGTACCTCAGGACATCAGGATCATGGTCACTTCTACTCAGATAGACTTCGCGCGGCAACAGGCGGCAGCAGGCGTTGTACTGCTGGACCCGGCGACAGGTGAGATATCAACCAAGTTACATGGACAACACAAGTTGGGGGTCGTACAACTTACGGGAGGTGCAGGTACACACTTTGCTATTGATGTGGTTGCACCTACAGCGCTTAACGGAGAGCACGCAGACATCGCGTTTGATGTACAATGGGCACAGAGTCCCGGATGTGGGGGGGAAGCATACAGTATGATAAACGCAAAGCGCTCCTATGTGGGTCAGCTGGGGGAGGTCGGGCAGGCGTGTCTCCGGTTTGGCGGTAGGATTGTCTTGGATAATGCCCACGTAGGTGTGTACAGAGGAGCTGTACAGGTGAGATTGATGACGTTATGACCAGACAAAAGGCGGCTGTTGCGTTACAAGTACGACGACGCGATTGCCGTATGCTTGTGCAGTGATTCACGAAGGCTAGTCGATTCAGCGAATACACATTGTTGCTGCCTCTCAAGAGAGCCGAGTTGGCAGGACTCATGAAATCGGGTGCGCGTTTCTTGGATCGTCGAGCCGCACGGGGCGTCAATCACCACAGAGCAACAGCTACTCTGTGTAAAGGCAGTTGTTGGACGCGCTGATCTGTAGATTATTGTGTTACGTTTGGTGCACAAGTGTGAGCAGGCCGTGGACTTGGAGACGGTGGCGGTGGTGGCCGTACAGACGATGGCTGGGAAGATCTGGCGTCGGTGCCGGTCACCTTGGACACGGCTGAGGAGGCCTGGGCGCCGTCGAGATGGCCGCCGGAGGACGTCGTGACGGATAAGGACTACCACTCCGATGCCACGATGTGTACGCTGGCCAAGCGGACGCTGGCATGAGTGAGCCGAATCGGGGTGGTCGGAACTGGACACGAAACAGGACAGCCCAGCAGCCGACGTAGGCGAACCGTCGGCGAATACAGAGGGCACGTTACAAGCGGCTGTTGCATCAACGGGCACAACAGTGGAACGGAGATTCGCTCACCTGTTGGACACCGGGGTCTGCGTCGCGTCCATGTTCGCGGTCAGATGGAGATTCGGAAACGTAGGTCATTGCAGGCGGCCACCTTTAATCTTGGGCGGCTGATGCGACACGGTTTCGGTATCGGGACACCCCACGAACTACAGGGCTACCGGGGTCCGCCCAATGGACCCTCGCAGCGTAGTTCACACGCCCTTTTTGCGTGTGTGGGACGATATAGGGTGCATAATCGCCCTTCAAAGGTCAAAATCGCCCCCAAGCACGATAGACTACGTTGCAGACACCTGTGTGCCGCTCTCACGCCCCGAAATCATACTACGTACTTCACCCGCTCAAGACCGGTTTCTTCCACGGGCTGGTATGGGTCCATCTGACTTCGCAGTACCGCGCATCGTTGACCTTGGAGTTCACTCCTGCCCGGCGCAACCCTGTATGCCCCAAGGCATTACGGAGACTTCCCAAGTCCCGGCATGGTATATATTGAGCGTCCATGGGGTCTTGGACATCGCGAGCCTACCCACTACCTCACCATCGCGGTGACAATCATGTTGCCTTCAGTCAATTCCAGAACCTCGGTGACTTGGACACTATAATATCTTACGGCGCTCATTGTCCTTGGCCACACGTGCCTCTTCCGACGCTTTGCCTCTGCCCTCGTGCACGAACACGCACGGCTCGAGAGATATGTGTCTGTTTGAAGGCTCACATCACGGACTTCCACGCACTGTATACTACCAGTTAGCCTGGCGCACGAACATTCTGCTTGTCGTCGGTCGCTGTCCATGGTTCCAGCGCCATACATCTCCTATGGGTGCGTACCCTTGATCAGAATTTTCCCTCTTACCTATTGACAGTTCCAAGGAGACAGCTTATTTTGGCTGGCGCATTGAAGTCTATTCGTGTCATGTTTGCGCCTTTGCGCCATGATGGTTTTGCCCCCCCCCCCATTTTTTCGGGCGTTTCTAAACGCAGCTAGTTTCTCCCTCCTCGTGGCGGCTGTGCTGAAGTTGGGCCGCTACGATAGTTCCTTTGTACTGGACCCGGGTTTTGACCATGTCGACAACGTGCACGCATGTTGCGACGAAACCCTTCCGCAGCATTTTGAACCTGCGAATGTCGCCGCGGGCAGATGGAGAGACCGGCTTAAGATGTTGGCCGAACTGGTGCGGCAGCATCCGCCGGACTGGGATAACGCCATTAATTTGGCGTCTCTTGGAGGGGGCAACATGTGGCTACGATTTCGGGGGCTGACAAGCCCGCTGGGTGTTCGTCTAATTCCGACTTATTGGCCAGTGTTTTCCCGCAGCGAAGGCGCTTTATTGGCCAGCCAGTGGCAGCAGGTTATTGGGCCAGATAATCGGACCAGGCTGCCGTAATGACAGAATTCTACAATGCGGGCACTGACCATCTGATGTCTTGCGCAATGCACCGTGCCCATATGTGGCGTACACTACACATGGGCGCGGTTGCTGTGTTTGTTGTGATTGCCATATCAGGTACGTGCCAAGCGCAGGACACTGGGTTTGCCACACTCAGCGTGTCGCCGGCTTATGCCTACATTACGGCACAAGAGCCATATGGAGCTTTCCGTTTGCGTAATGAGGGCACCGTCAGCATGGAAGTGATCGTGAGTGCCCAATATGGTGTCATAGAAGCTGATTCAGTTGGTGAAAACACGAGAATTGTTACGGGTAGAGCCGGACTGGTCGGTGACCTTACTGATCGGTTGATCTTTTATCCTGAGCGGGCAATTCTTGAACCGGGTACAGAGCAAGTCGTGCGATTTATGATTGAAGGAGCAGCGGCATTGCCAGACGGCGGATATATCACCCTCATGCACTACAAGATGCAGGAGCGGGCAGCAGTCGGCGAAAGCGCCATCCCGGCGGTTGCCACAGCCATCAGCATCGAGTATAGCCTAGTGGCTCCGCTGGTTCTGTTCAGCGGTCCAATCGAGCCCGTGCTTAGCACGCGTGTATTGGGAATTACGGATTCGACGTTGACGCTGTTACTGGCCAACAGCACATCGTACCCGTTTATAGGCGGAGTGAGTGCAGTAAAGGATGGTCGTTCGCTAGGGCGCATACTTACCGCTGTCTATTCGCGGCGGCGCATTGAAATACCTTTGAGTGCACCTCTGGGGGAGAGTCCGTTTACAGTAGCGTTCGACACTGACTTTCCCGGCATAAGCCCCTACTTTGCAAGGTCCACGACGCCTCCGGCGAAAGTGCAGTTTTGACCTCATGCATAGGCTTTGCAATATCGCTATTGCAGGAGTTTGCCTTTTGCCGTTTGTATGTACGAAGCTTTGTCGTGCCCAAGATGCGGTCTCGTCGGACGTGGTGTTTCTCGAAGTGCCTATCGTAGTTCAAGCTCCTGGATTTCACAAGTTTATCAAAGCTTACAGCGACGGCGAGGAGTTTTATATCGATATGGTGGACTTGCTGCGACTACTCGGATTTCGAGTTGATCAAAAGGAAGGCGTGTTGTCGGCCATGGATATGAATCGCAGCATTACACTTGATTACGACCAGCAGCAAGCAACATTGGGGGAGGAGGAGGATGTGGTACCACTGCTGGGAGAACTCCAGTACAGTGAGGGGATGTATCTGATGACTGTCGCTGGTATCAAACGGGTTTTTGACGCAGATCTCACCTTTGACGAGGCCAGGCTTAGCCTTCGGCTTTCATCGGCAGCAAGCAATTTTCAGACATCAGCGTTGGGTCCTCGCAGATTTCTGGGCGGCGAAGCCCCTGGTCCACTACGGTTTGGTTTTGAACGACATTTGCTGGGTGGCAGTATAATATCTTGGCATGCCACCAGCCAATGGTATAGAGGGCGACAGGTATACACCGACATGACTGCAAGGTATTCGGTAAATACATTGGGAGGGGTCGTCGAAGGCACAGCCGTGAAGTCCAGTTACAGTTCAACCGGCTTCGTGAATGATGTCAACTATACTTTTGTACGTCCTGGGAACAGGCTTGCAAACCGGGTGGCTCTGGGAAACCAACCTTGGTCTGACGGTACATATATGGTTGGAATGCGTGTGTCGAATCTCCCTTTGGTGACTCCGCACATCCAGCGAACAACCTCGACCAGTGGTCGCGTCGAACCACATGCAATTGTCGAGGTACTTGTCGGCGGGCAGATCACTGATAGAACTCAAGCCGATGCTGATGGACGATACAGTCTGCGCATCCCCGCCTATTACGGGACAACGGAGGCTGTGGTCCGTGTTCAGCCGCTGGGAGGAGCTGCACCTTATGAGAGGCGGCAATACGTATTGACTACGCCTGCCTTGACGCTGCACCGGCGGGTTTACTATGATGCCGTCATTGGACGTGAATCGGCGGTTCAATTGCAATACGGTCTCACCCCACGTGTCACATTGAGGACGGGGGGGAGTACGGCGAGAGATTTCATTACTGGTGTAACCGCCAGCCCCGCACCCAATGTCATATTGTCTACTGATGTTGATTGGCCAAACCGATTCGTGAATACGACTGTTCAGATGTGGCGGTATAGGCTTGGGGCACTAGCAGCGTACACATCTGATCATGGCAGCCAGAATGTGCGCATGTCAGCATCGGGACAATTCCGCCAGTGGGAAGCACACGTGTCGGCTGTGGCTCGGCATGATGCCGAAAGCTGGGTGGAAAAGCGGCTGATGCCGGCGATTTCCTTCCATACACGGAATGGAATGTCTCTACGAAGTCGTCTCAACCTCTATACGGTAAACGGCATCCATCGAACATCTTGGCGATTCACTTGGAACCAAGTCAGATCGGTTCGAGGAACAGGATTGCACACGGGGGCATTCATGACGCGAGACGCCTCGTGGGCACTCGGGGGAGAGGTCCTAGTAAGCTTTTCAACATTTTTTGTCGGCTTAAACGCCAAGTTTGACAGCGGGCGCAACACCATTCATGGTCAACTGACGCTGCAATGGCGCAGCCCAATTGGCAGCATAAGATCGGGTGTAACGAGTGGCGGTATGCATTCGTACAGTGGATTCGGTACCGTTGGTATCAATCCGGGTATTCGGTTCAGCTATGCAACTCATGACGAAAGCGGGGCAGTCCTGCGTATTTTCGAAGACCTCAATCGTAACGGGCGCAAAGATCCCGCCGAACCAATCCTACCTGATGTGGAGGTGCAAGTTTGGCACGCACCTGTGTCACGGCGGAATGATGGGACTTTAATTGCTACTTTCCTGCAGCCCAATACAGCCTACCAAGTCCAGATTATTGAACATTCTATCCGCGACCCTTGGCTTCGCCCAGCACCTGGATATTCGTTCAGCTTCATGGCTGAACCCGGTCGTGTAAAGGAGTTGGATATACCCCTACAGCGTTTACCCCTGATTCGTGGTCGTATCGCTCCCTTAGCCCGCCCCCCCGGCAGACTGCAGGTCGTGGCGATGATTGGCCAGGAAGTAGTGGAGACAAGCCCGGTATATCGTGATGGAGGATTCGCCTTACGCTTGCAACCCGGGCAATACACGCTGCGTGTGGAAGACGTAGTAGACATGAGCATTCTATTTGAGGAGCCACTTGAAGTCCAACAAGACAGCCGAACACAAGACGTTGAAGTAAAACTTGATTGACATGCCACTTTTCCTGACGAACACCGCATGGCTGACCACGCTTGACCAAGTCGTGCCGGCAGACTCCGCATCGCCGGTGTTGGATGACGGGTTAGCAATTCAAGAATGGTCCATACTCGATCTCCTCGCGCAAGCTGGTGGATTCCAGTGGCCCATACTTGCGGTGCTCGTTATCGGTCTCATGACGCTCGCCTTGACGGCAGTCCGTCTTTTTGATGACAAGCGCGCTTCTCGAAGTCTACGCAGCATGTCTGTTGAATACGCCAGTGTGGAAGATTTCAAAGCTGCGTTGAAATCGGTTAAGACTACACTGTATTCCAGTCTGTTGAGCGGGATGTTTGAGGTTTGGTGGAGCACATCTGACCCAGTCACCATTGGATACGAGTCACGCACGACCATTGATGGGGCCAGAGCAGCTTACATGCGCACCCAGCGCATGGTTGGTTTTTTGTCAAGCACTGCGGGTGGTCTCGGGCTTTTGGGTACACTTGTAGGTATATACGTTCTTTTTTCCGCCCAAACGCGGGATGCGCAGGTGATTTTCGCCGGCATCGCACTCGCTATCGTATCAACACTACTCGGCATCGTCGTATCCATTATTCTGGAACTGCTCGAGGCCTTGGTTCACAGCTGGGCCAGCAAGTATCTCGAAGCGGCCGAGGAGTGGTCTGCTGAAGTGCGATACCGGCTGCTGGCTCTCAGCAAAGACGGGAGTGCACAATGAAGCAAACGCTCCTAATACGTCTCGTAGACATAACTATGCTGCTTCTGCTCAGCCTTATGACAGTCGCAAGCATTGACCCATACAGCATAACCCTGCCACGCAGTGAGTCGATAGACGAAGAAGGCAGTATGCCCTCACCTTTGTCCGTCGCGGTTACCGCTGATGGATCACTGCTGGTTTTGGATGCTACAGGAGCGCTAACGTCCATCACTCCAGAAGCACTGGCTGCTTATGCTTCAGAGACCGGACAGGATTTGGAATTGGTAGCAGACCGTCAAGCGCTGGCCAGCGTTCTGCTTGAATTGCACCGGACGTTTGAGACAGCCGGCGTACGAGCTGTGTTTCTGGTGCAACGCACGTCCTCATAGCACAACCTGGTTCTGCCATGCGATCCTCTTACGGACTTCTCATCCGATTCATTGACTTGGGTCTATTGCTCTTGATGTCCTTTTTGGCCGTTGCGGACTTATCTCCCAAAATCCAGGTTGCTCTCCCGCATGGACAAGGCGATGTATCGGGGACGGTCTCCGTAATGCGAATCAGCTTTGATCAAGAGCACGTGTATATACAGCTGGAACCTACGGGGGATGTCGTGTGCGAGGGAAGCTCACTGGATGAGCTTACAGCTTGTTTTCAGAGGATAAGTCCGGCGCCAGAGCAGTATCTGCTCACCCCCATGGGAAATGCTACTGTACAACGACTGGTCAGTGTATTGGATGTCTGCCACCAAGAAGGACTCTCCTGTTCCGTAGCTCGCATACAGTAATGAAGTCGATCAACAAATCTCGCGAGCACCTCATCGCCACGGCCTTAACCGTATGCATTACACTTTCACTTTTCCTAGTGGCCGGTATGGCTCGGTTCGCCAGAGCCCCCGGCGAAAACCTTGTACTGGTCTTTGAGAAAGTGCTCAACCCGGTTCCCCCTACCTCCTCAGCCCCAGAACCTGCGGTTACAACGCCTGCGGTTACAACAATTGCGGTCCAAAGATCTGCTATATCGCCGGCATTACTGCCAACGAATTCCGCTGTGGATCGTCCGCGTGAAAGGCTGGAGACACGAACACCAACAAGGTCAAGTACCCTGGAAGCAGCCAACAGCAGTGAAAGGCCAATAGTGCGAAGTAGTCGTCCAGGTCGCCGTGCTTTGATTCCGCATACCCGGGTATCACGGCTCCCTTCAACAGGCATTTCGCTGAGCACACCTGCAACACTGGATACGTCTAGTATTAAGCGCCCGCAGCCCTCTGTAACGCAGCTTAAGCCAGAGTCTCGTGATCTTGTCGAACGTAAAGAGCACACCCCGGAGCTGTTGGAAGCCCTTCAGGACAAGAATATTCGCCGCTCTCTCATCATTGAGTGGATGCGGCGCCATCCGTCTGAATTACCGCCCGGCATAAAGCAACATTTGGGGCATACCGACGATACGATAACCTCGGTCGATACGTTAGCACTTGAAGACCTGAGGGCTGGTACACAGGTGCTATACCTCATGGCCTACCCTGCTGTGCAAGAGCTCCATGTCATCCTGATTTCCGAAGGGCGGTCGTTCTACTTCATAGATCGTGGGGCACAGGGTGAGGGACACAAGTTTCGGGTTGGAGAGGTCTTAAGTTCCGGGGGCGATATCGCAGGAATTGTGTCGGAGGACAGCCCCTTGGACAGTCCGGATGGGTCGTTTCTCTTCCAGCGGATCTTTGCTTGGTTGGAAAGCAAAACTGCAGAGCACTGACATGCGCGCACCAACTCTCTACATTATGGTTGCTATGCTTGTCGCAGGTGCATGCAATTCATCCAAACCCGTTATTGAGGTTACCGCACCGGCCCCGAAAGTACAAGAAATAACACATTGGCCCGGTGTCGATTCCAGTATTGCCTTGGCAGCCAATAGTTTGGCAGATAGTATTCTCGTACCACCCGAGAGGCTGGCAGAGGGGCAAATGCGGGCCCGCAAAGCCAAGGCGCTGGCTTACCTGGCAGACAGCTTGTTGGGACCTATTGGAATTTTTGCGTTGCCTGAAGGTCCTGATACCACCTCGGTTGAACAACGGAATAACGCAATCGAGGCGTTTAACGATGGCGTAACTGCTCTCAACGCATATGGTGAGGCGTCGGACAGTCTGAATGCGGTGTTGCTCTTGGCCGATGCTGTGACGGCCTTTAGGGCCGCGTTGAACGCCAATCCTTTTGATGAAGAATCCCACTATTGGCTGTCGCGCGTGTACCAGCTGCAAGCAGACGCACTAGGATCAACTGGAGCCATTGAAGAAGCCATTGACGTTCTTCGCCGGCTGGTGTCAATGCATAACCACCAGCACGTATACCTTAGCCTGCTTGCGGAAATGCACGAACGTCGTCGGTCCAAAGACGGAGGCTTGGCCGCAGCGGTCTTGTGGGAACGCGCTGCACAGGAGCTCATCACAGATGCCAGCATAGATGATGTCTGGATAGACTCGCTCACGGTTTTTACGTACTTTGCACGGAGCAGTAGAGCCTTTATCCTTGCTTCGGAGGGAGAGCTGGCTCTGACTGCACTGGACTATGCTGCTCCTTTCTCAGTGACATCCGAAGGGGAGGACTTCTTGGAGAGTGAACGCCAATGGATTGCTTGGGACGATGCTGATGTCGAGACGCGGATCCGATTTGATTCGCTGTTGACAGTGGCAGCAACTCGCCCTGAAAACGCAGTAGACGATCTGATTCAGCTTGCAAACGTTGTAAGATCGCGCCGTGCACAGACTGATGTCCAGCACGAACTAGCGTTACTCCAATATCAAATCGGGGAGGTCGAGGCAGCCGTTAGCCGCATTGCAGCCCTGTGGAGTACGCTTCAGGATTCTGCGGGAGTTCTAACACCAAAGGCAATACGTGTGCGTGAAGACTACGGCGTAATAGCTTTCAATATTGGGCTAACCAAGAAGGATGAGGGCAACATGCGCGCCGCCTTAGGTTACTTCATGCAAAGCGAAGCCACGCGATTTAGCCAAGCAGGCAAAGCCGCTTTCGAAGTGTCCCGTCTACTCAAGAATGATATACCGGCCGCGCTGGCTGCTGCACAGCGGGCCGAGAACGTTATTGATCAACTGAATCCCGACGAACAAGATGAACTTTTGCGACACATAATTGAATTACTTCGTAGGTCGGGTAACCGTGGACGTGCACAGGAATACATCCAGAAGCTGCGGCAGCTACGATAATATTGGCGCACCACAAAACAGAGTAGCGTTAGAGTTGCACTAAGCTGCAGCAGTCTGATACCCACAATTAGCCGGAGACGCCCGCATATAAAACTACTTCTGTGGAGGGCGACGGGTTTGCGCTTTCGAACTGAACTTCCGATCTACGAGGCGATGGGCTTCAAGCCGTCAATGTTCACCATGCTGTTCGCCATCGGCCGCACATCCTGTTGGATCGCACAGTGGCAGGAGATGCTCGTCGACAAGGAGCAGAAGATCGCGCGTCCCTGCCAGATATACCTCGGCGCCGACAAGCGCGACTACGTGTCCCTGGACGGCTGGTAGCCGAATCTCGACACTGGCAATCCGGTCGCTGTTAGGCCGGCGCCTTGACCAACGGCGCGCGTCAACGGGCGAGGCTGAACGGTGGGTAGCGATCCGTCGTTAGCATGAAAGCGTACGCCTGCACGCGCAACCACCAGCGACAGGTACCGACCACGAACTCGAATATCTCGCGCGGGTAGCGCCCTGTGAAGAGGATGACAAACCAGGCAACCACGACCAGCACCACGGCCACCAGCGTGAGCAGCAACAGTGCAACATAGTGCGGGAATGCCAGCAGTCACTTGACGAGCGGCAACCAACGATTGAGATCGCGCGCGGCAGCAGCGGGGTAGTCGAGGGACAGATGCACGCCCTGCGGTTCGTCGGTGGAGGGGTACTCGTCACGAAGCAGGAGCAAGTAGGCGTTGACGCGCATCACGAAGCGCGTCAACTCGAGGTTCCAGTCGAACCACCAACGCGGGTACTTGCGCCGGAACAGGATCACGAGCAGCACGGGCAGGAAAATGATCCCACCCATCGAGAGCAGAACGCCCCAGAATTCCAGCCCGGGATCGACGTCTTCCAAGCTCCAGTCCGTCGCGCTGCTGGCCAGCAGCGCGACGAGCAGGAGAATCGGAATGGCCAAGACGAGCCGGAACGCCGTCGTGACGCGATTCAGGCCAGCTTCCGGATAATCGATCTCCAGCCGCGCCGGATAGACAGCCCGCGCCGTAGGTTCTTGGCTCAATCCTTTATCTGGCGGAGTGCGGTCTGCGATCATAGAACTCTTAAATTATGTAGTTTGAGAAAGTTCCCGTCCGCCCATCTGACGGGGTGTGGCCTGCGTGTTGTAGAGCCTCATTTTGATGGATCATGGGGATATCCCAAATCTGCATCCCACTAACTGTCCCAACGTCGCAACTGCCAGATACAACAGTAAAATGCATGTTGCGTATCGGGCCGGTTTATGATCCCACATTTCTTTTGGATCTTTGCGTGTAACAAATGACCCCGTGGTTCGGAACCAAGAAATCGTAGCCTTTTCCGCCGGGACGATCCGAAGCCCACTTCACAACCATCTTTTTCTGGTCAACTTTGAGTTGAGTGTCCTTTATACACAGATCCCTTCATGGGCTGTATTTTTCCTCGCTGGCATATAGACAGTCTCAATCTTCTATCTGATGTGGAATCTTCAAACGAGAGCTTGATGCATGGACTAACAAGGCAAAAGGATGACACGCCCAAAACACGGAACCAGCTGGACACCTGCCTGTCGCACCTGTTAAATCAGAGCATCCTTAGCTTTGCATACCTGAAATCGCGGTAGGGACCCGGCCCCCTCCCCGGGTCCCTACCGTGATGACGGATCATCTACCCAATTCTGGCCACCCAATTCTGGCTACTAAGGCCTTGGCACACGGCATGGTCCGAAACTGGAACACTACACCAGAGTTCAGGCTGGGGTATTTCTTGGAATAGTTCCTGGTACGATGATCAATTGCAAACATCCATGGGGCATTCGAGCAAATTGGCTCGCGCTTCCCCTTACGGTTGCCCTACTCCTATTCATGCTGCCTGCTGAGCTGGGAAAGACCGTGAAGCCGACCGGGCCCGATGAGATATCGGAACGGTTGGCCAACGCTGCAACACAACAAGAGATGTTCTCCCGCTTCCACTATGAAATCCGGGCGTCAGAGGATGGCAGCATCCAATATCCAATGGGCTATCAAATGCGAGAGTACAATAAGTCCATTACCGCACTTAAACATGCCGGGAGCAAATTGAACTGGATTGAGCGTGGCCCCGGAAACGTTGCTGGTCGAACGCGCTCCGTAGTAGTCGACACCGATGATCCGAACAATCGTTCGTGGTTCGCAGGAACTGCTGGGGGCGGATTATGGCAGACCACGACCGGGGGCAACACCTGGATACCCCTCACCGATCATCTGCCGACTCTGTCTGTCTCAACGATTGCCTTGGCGGAGAGCAACCATGACATACTCTACTTGGGAACGGGCGAGGGATTTGGCAATTACGGAGCCATAGGGGGTGTGGGAGTTTTCAAGTCGTACGATAGAGGCCAATCATGGCTGCACTTGGCCTCTACCTCTACGGATGAACGCTTTCGATTCGTTAACCGATTAGTGGTCGACCCGGGCAATGCCGACCTCGTGGTTGCGGCCACTAATGAGGGCCTATATAGAACCATCGATGGTGGCGTAAGCTGGACAGAGGTGTATAGATCGGGACGTGTGCAAGACCTTAAAGCACAACCCGGCAACTTCGATATTCTAATCGCCAGTGTTAATTCGGTAGGTATTATCCGTTCTACAGATGGAGGGGAAACGTGGACGCAAGTGCTTGCGGCAAGAGAAATCATTGGCGGGGGCCGGCGACTCGAATTAGCGTTTGCACCGTCGGATCCCAACGTTGCGTATGCGGCGGTGGAAACAACTCTTGATGACAATTCTGAATTACTCTACAGTGAGGACGGTGGGGCCACATGGATGAACACTTTTGAGGACCATTCCTATCCAGCGAATTGGCTGTATGAGGACGGTTGGAACAACAATGCGATTGGAGTTCACCCATTCCGTCCGAATCAGCTCTTCTTGGGAGGCCATTATTTATGGGAAGCACGCATTTCGGGAGCACGCACCGGCACATTTACGGGTCCGTCCTCATTCAATATGTATGTGCCCTCGTCGGAAGAATGGTCCGTTTCATACGCCCGTGGGCTAGGAGGCTACTTTAACTGGGCATTACTGAGTGGTCTGGATCCACGCTACTCGTCAGTCTTTACTGACATAGAAGAGGGCGATTTTGTCGCTGTTGAAATACGCCTAGGCCAAGGTACGCAGATGGCCCACCGTTTCACTATTCCCTATGACACATATTATTCTGGTACGGGCTGCTTTAATCTGCCCTATGAGCATAATTATTACCAAGACTACGTAGAGGTTCCCTTTACGGTCTGGGATATTGACAATAACCAACAACTGGCCGTCTCCTTCCGAGATCAGGGTAGAGATAGCACGTTCAACCTCGTAGGGTTCAATCAGGAAGGACCATGCGCGGATGTGAGTAATGAACAACTTTTCGTACACAAGTACCCATACAGTGCGACGGCCCCGCATGATAGTGTGGCGCAGGTGGCTGGCGTGACGAAGGGACTCCTCTACATGGTTCTTCCATTTATGAGGATCGACCATGCGTGGGATCCTGATAGGCCACCTGTGCAAACTACAACTATTGGATACCTGCGTGTGGCTGGATTTCCCGAAAGGAAAATGGAACTGCCTAATCGCGCTGGCCAGACCCAAGAATCTGTACCACATTATGGACACCACAGCATCGTACCCATACCTATAGATGCCAACACCGGCGACTACTGGCTCCTAAACAGCAATGACGGCGGCGTGGCCCTTTCCAAGGATGGGGGGCAATCATTTGCAGAATTCGACGGTGCGGGTAGAGGATTTAATACCTCTATGTTTTATGGTGTGGACAAGCGGCCCGGTGCAAGTCAATACATCGGGGGTACACAGAACAACGGCTCATACATGTCCAGGGAGAACCCCACCAACCGTGATAGCTGGCGTTTGATTTTCTCGGGCGTCGGGTTTGATGCGATCTGGCATCCAAGGGACCCGGAAAAGCTCTTGGTGACGCGCTCTTGGAACAGTTACTCAGCAACCACTGACGGGGGAGGATACTGGGGCAACACATTTACCCCGGATGACTGGGGAAATTGGCTCACCGCAGTGAGCATTTCGCCCCATGCACCGGACACGGTCTATAGTATCGGCACGCTGGGTGTATGGCGGTCGACGGAATTTGCGGCTTACAAAACCTGGCAGCTGACGCCTATCGATTCTGCCTGGACACCCACCCTCGCCGGAATGGTTAGCGCATCCCTTGCTACAGATTCGGTGGTTTGGGCGGGCTACGGCTTGGATGATCAACCAGAGCAAACACTGTACGTTTCAACAGACGCCGGCCAGTCTTTCAGCCCGGCTGCTCTCCCGGCCATCCGGAATGCTCCCCGGACAGCCCTATCCGGACTTGCTACTCATCCGACCGAAGTCGGAACTGCCTATGCGCTTTTCTCTCGATACCAAAGGCCCAAGATACTCGAGACAAAGGACTTCGGTCAGACTTGGAGTGACCTCTCAGGCTTCTCGGAATCCATTAATGGCAGCAGTACCACTGGTTTCCCGGACGTCGCGGTCCATGACCTGCTCGTCATGCCGCACGCCCCCAATGTGATCTGGGTCGGCACAGAAGTGGGCCTGTTCCAAACCACGAATTATGGCCAAGAGTGGAATTATGCCGATAATGGACTCCCGGCCACGGCCGTCTGGCGACTTAAACTCCGGGATGATGAGATTGTAATAGCCACGCATGGTCGCGGAGTCTGGACGGTGCCATGGGGAGAGATTGCCACGGGAGTCGTCGACGATATCGCCGAAGACTTGCCAAGTGAGTTCACATTGGCCCAGAACTATCCGAATCCTTTCAACGCGACCACTACCATCGGCTTTTCCGTTCCAATGGAGTCGAGAATCAGACTAACGCTATTTGACGTCACTGGTCGCCAGCTGTCTGTCTTGACAGACAAGACCTATCCTGCCGGATTTCATGATATAAGCTTTAATGCCGACGCGTACAGCAGTGGGGTGTACTTCTACCGCATGGAGTCAGACGGCTCACTGTTGCAAGCTCGGAAGATGATGCTGGTCAAGTGATGAATGGGCTTTTGAACAGGGCTTTGTAGGCTAAAGGAACCTCTGATTAACGATACTTTAGGAGCAGATTACTTGCCTGAAGTCCATGGATTGAGGGATTTGGAGTAATATCTTAGGAATTTCAGTCTGTTTTTGGTGTCCTTGAGGCATTATAATGCCTCAAGGACACACCGGTCCTAGGCCCGCCGAGTCCACACATAATGCTACTTGACAACGGCCGCATACTGAGTCTTTCGGTGCACAACAACCCTCGTAGCGGGCGATTGAAGTAGGCCGTTGCTTAGGTTGGTTGACCGGTAGCTACCAGAAGTAGTGTGTTTGGGGTCGTTGCCGCCGGTTTGATTCGACCAGCGGGTGAAGTACAGGCGGCTCCGGCGCACTTAGGGGGGAGGACAGACGGATTGGAGCCAGGGGAGGGCCGGTCCGGTTCACTATGGTGGCGGACGCTCCACCATGTCTTACCTCAAGTTTATAGTATTTGAGAGTCGGCATGGGGCGATCAGTGGTAAACTTCACGCGGAAATTCAAGCTGATTTGGACTGCCGGAGGCGGCCTATCGGTAGTGGACGCCAAGCCGTTTGAAGGCCTGCTTTGCGTCGGTGTCAGGGCGCCGAGCCCAACCTGACGCGTCCGGCCGGACGTCTCTTCGAGGTGGGCTTTGGTCAGAGTCGACCAGTGTGGCATCAGAGACGGGAAGCTCATCGCCCGCGTGCCGTACGGCGTCGTTTTCGTGGCCACTTTTTGGCGCGTGGCCACGGATCGCTCCGCCGGGGCGACGACCCGGTCCCGCATGACGCCGTCGGGGTCTTCCTCGGCCAACAGCAGCGGAGCCCGTCGGGCCTTCCTGGGCCCCCGGACGTATTCGGCCCGCATGCCGATGAAAAAGTGGGTCTCGATGCGCCGCCGGGTGAAGGGGTGAATCGGACGAATCTTCCGGTCAACCGTCTTGAGTTGCCGGAAGGCCGACTCCACTTTGGAGAGTTGTTGGTAACTCCGTACGGCCGCTTCCGCCGTCCGCTCCGATTCGGGCCCATGGGTCCGAATCGCGTATCGCCCGTCCAGGCGGGCCTGCGCCTAGAGGACGGCTTCCTGGCGCGGGTAGGTGAACGTAGTCTCGGTGATCGGGACATCGAAGTACGGGGTCATCTGGTACTTGGCCAGGAGGCCACCGGCCCGCAGTGCCATCCGGTCCGTCCCCCGCCAAGGCCGCCGTGCCCGCGGCGTCGCCGCGACCAGCGGGTCCCGTTTCTGCTCGGTCTTTTGGAGCCACGCCTCCCGCGTGTGAGCCTGCTTGTCCGCCTGGAGGGGATTCCGACACCGGGTCAGACGTTCGCCGGAGAAGTCCTCACTCTCCACTTCAGCCCAGTCCGGCTCGTCAAACAACGACCACGGTACATTCTGCTGCTCCATAACCCGGCGGAGAGTCGCCTTCCGCAGGGCCGTGATCCAGTGGCATCCAGCAGGCATCGAGTCGCCCGGGGGAATCTCACCCCCGGGCGCTCCCAGCACCGTACGTGAGCCGCTCCGCTCCTATGGCTCTTACCCTACCGCCGTCTGGATAAAGGCGGACCGTAGAGAAACCCCCGTGTACGAACCGCTCGGACGGCCGACGCGCCCGGTGCCTCCGCCCGGGCCGGGCCCGAAGCCCGCGCTGGCGAAAACGTTGGCACTTCCGCCTCCCCCCCGGATCAAGTGGCCCTCCAGGCCCGTCCCAACCCGTCGCCAGGCGGATCTGAAAAACCTTCCCTCGTACCGGATCCCGCCGTGCCTCCGGGGCCGACGGGTTCGGTCGATACCCGTAGGAATCCGGATGAAAGATCCGCTCCCAGACCGGTTCCCACCCCCTCTCCCGTCTGCGCCACCCGGTCCGCCCCCGTCGGTATCCCCCGTGGACGAACGCCTCCGCCCGTCTTCGGCATAGTCCCCCGGCGCACCGGCTTCAGATGATCACGGCCCGACGCCCTCCGATTCCCCCGCGGGTAGCGAGGGTCCTCCAGCCGGGCTTCGAAGTCCGCCCTCGACTCGTTATCGGTCCCCGCCCTGCCCGGGTTCGCCTTGACCCGCTTCCCCGCTGCCCCCATTGGACGCTGGGTCCCGGGAAACGGCTGGGCGTTTGGCCTC
>JAAXGT010000049.1 GCA_012271205.1 Rhodothermales bacterium | reverse complement strand
TGCGCCCGGGCGGGGAGGCCATTGGGTCCAGATAGACTGTCGGCCGGCGCCGCTTCGAAACGTGGAGCCGCCGATGCGAGTACTGTGGCCTCGCTAAAGGAGGCCTTGGAGGGATGTGTCGGGCCGGCTTTTCAGGCTCATAGCGTTGTAACCGGTCAAGGGGGCCGCATTAACTTGGGTGGAGTAGGCCTGATCCTCCGATACCAAGGGAGACCTGCGTTCAGTGGCCGGTTGGCGCATGGAGGAGGATTCAGGCGCTCCATGCCGCGATTGGAGAGGAGGTTCCCATGCGGATGCTTGTAATGACTGATTTTGACGCAGAGGCTGCCAGAGTGCGAACGCTCCTTTCCGCAAGGCCATACGTCCGACTTTCGAGTTGGGGTATGCCAATGATGCGAACCGCCTGTCGCGGGCTATTCTGTCGGGTTGCTTAGCGCCGGTCTTGGTAATCAATGACCGCAGGGTTGGTAGGGTATTCCACGCTGTAGGACATAACCGTATAGTGCGGACCGTGTCGGATTTACTTGCGGCTTCATCTGAGAAGGGGGAGGCACCCAAGGCGGTTGAACGGGTCATTGTGCCCGTACACCGGATCCGGAGTAACCAAGGGGCTGGGCCTCTGGGCTCGGCTTGCCTATGAGGAGCTGGGGCAATATACGATCTGGTGGAACGTTCACCCCGCCATAGCCCTCCCATTGCATTACCCTTTTGCCTTCATGTTCCACCAATCGGGTGTCACCATTGGCAATGCGCTGATCATACATGTACGAGTGCCCCTGCATTAGCAGTCGTCCAATGCATGAGCGACCAATACCGCCTTTGCGGACTGCCCGACACTCTAGGGCAGCACTACGTTGCAATGTCCCCGCAAGGAGCGGTTAACAGACGTCTTGTCAAGCCTTCAGTGTGCGTAATGTATGCTCCAGGACGTTTAGTCCCGCGGTTGCTCCTGCCATGTCTGTCCTGTCGCTTCCGAACTCAAGGAGCCCGTAGTAGGGTTATACATGCTTTCCCGCCCACGTACAAGTGGATATCGGGCCTAATGAATTAACCGCGGTACCGCTGGATAAGGTTTGTCAGCGAGTGACTGTTCGCAGGATGACAGTATCAGTGAGTCTCTCCGGCCCACACCATCAGCGCCGCAATCCTCTGGATTACCGAGTCCGGATTGTTGGGAAGCACGCGTACAGTGTATCCCATGAAACCGCTCCGGCCACAGGTGACTTCCGCCACTCGATACGTATAGATGTCCTCTTGGGCGGAACCGTTAGTGTGCATCGGTATGATTTGCGGTTCAACAATAGCCCCACCTGAGGTGACACGTCCGAGGTAGAGCTGGACTTCGACGTCGTCCGGGGTTAAGCCTCCCAAGTGCACGCGCGCCTGTACATCCAGATGTTCGTCCAAATGGCATTCTCCGTTAGGAGCATCCGGGCTGATCTCGACACGGATGCCGGGCCAGGCAGACTCCACCTTCTTTTGCCACGCAGACACTGCACGCGTGCGCACCAGTTCATTTGAAAGCAGGCGTGCAGAGTGCTCAGCAGCCGGCAGATAAGCAGACTCTGTGTACTGTTGCACCATGCGGTGAGAATTGAAAACAGCATTGCACCTTGCTATCGACTGTTTCATCCGATGGATCCAGTCGAGGGGCAGCCCTTTCGGAGAACGATCATAAAACATCGGCACCACATCCAGCTCCAACCGATCATACAAGTGGTTAGCATCCACTTCATCCTGATACGCATGATCGTTGTACGTCTCGCCATTACCGATGGCCCATCCCACTTCGGGATCGTACCCTTCATCCCACCAACCATCGAGAATACTGAGATTGAGACCTCCGTTCGCCGCGGCCTTCATGCCGCTCGTGCCACTTGCTTCTCTGGGGCGCCGTGGTGTGTTTAGCCACAAGTCAACTCCCTGCACCAGGTAGCGGGCAATGGACATATCGTAATCCTCCAAGAACACGATCCTCCGTCGGAAAGGCTCCGTACGTGAGAGCGAGACAATACGCTGGATGAGTTCCTTGCCGGGATGGTCACGAGGGTGTGCTTTGCCGGCAAAAACAATCTGTACCGGACGCTCCTCATCCATGAGAATCCGGGCAAGTCGGTCGGAATCCCTTAATACGAGCGTCGCGCGTTTGTAGGTTGCGAAGCGACGGGCAAAGCCGATTGTCAGTGCATTCGGATCCAGAACCTCGGACACGCGATCAATCTCCGCCCTTGGTGCACCTGAGCGTTCAAGTTGGCGCCTCAGCTCATTCCGAGCTTTCGAGATTAGCCGCTCACGGCGGCCCACATGAACCTGCCAGAGTACCTGGTCCGGTATTTCCTCTGCACGCCGCCAGATGGCTGCTCCGCCGGACTCCTCACGCCAGCGTGGGCCCAGATACCGGTCAAGAAGTTGCTTCATGTCTGAGGAAACCCATGAAGGCACATGGACTCCGTTCGTTATATGCCCAATCGGGACCTCGTCTTCAGGCAGCATCGGCCACAAGCGATGCCACATTTTCCGGCTGACCTCACCATGCAGGCGTGCCACACCGTTATTAGCCGCGCTCATGCGCAAGGCCAGCTTGGTCATACCGAACAACTCTTGTGGACTAGTGGCATCTTCCCGACCCAGAGCCAGAAAATCACGCCGGGGAAGCCCCAGTTCGTTCTTTGCATACTGGATCAGGTAACGATCCATCAATTCGGGCGAAAATCGATCGTGCCCCGCTTTTACGGGCGTATGCGTCGTGAAGACAATACTTGACGTAGCTGCTATCCGGGCCTCCTCGAAAGTCAGACCATGATCCTTCATGTGACGTCGGATATGTTCCAGTGCCAGAAAAGCAGAGTGCCCTTCGTTGATATGGTAGACTTGAGGTTGAAGATTCAAGAGACGAAGCGCGCGATAGCCTCCAATGCCCAGCATGATTTCTTGACGGATACGCAGTTCATTACCACCGCCGTACAGATAATCCGTCAAATCGCGATCCTCCTCTCGAGTATTCAGCGCAAAATTTGTATCCAGCAGGAAAAGGGGTACACGGCCAACCTGCAAACGCCATATTCGGGCAAATACTTGGTGTCCGGAATAACCCACGCTTACCACTAAGGGGTGCCCTTCGGCGTTTCGTTCGAGTTCCAGTGGCAGGCTTGCGCAGTCGTTTTCTTTATAGGTTTCCCGCTGCCACCCGGCCGCATCCAGATGTTGCCGGAAGTAGCCCTGCTGGTACATGAGTCCAACGCCTGCGATCGGAATGCCCAAGTTACTGGCACTCTTCAAGTGATCACCCGCCAACACACCCAGGCCCCCTGCGAAGATGGACATGCATTCGGTCACGCCGAATTCTGCCGAGAAGTAGGCCGTCAGCAGGCCATCGAACTCATGATGCCGCTTGAACCACGTGGACTGGTGGCTCATATAGGCATCGTAATCTGCGCACACGTCCGCCAAATGTGCGAGAAAGCCCTCATCTCTAGCCGCGTGAGCCAATTTCTCCTGCGCGATCATACTGAGCAGTTGCACCGGGTTATGTCCCGAGCTGCTCCAAAGATCGGCGTCGAGGCGGCGAAACAGGTTCAACGTATCCTCATGCCACGCCCAACGTACGTTATAGGCCAGCTCCCGCAAGCGTTCGAGCTTGGGAGGAAGGGATGGAATGGCAACAAATGTGCGTACTGGGCGCGGTGTCATTCTGTCAAAATGTGATAATCGTCAGTTGTCAAACAAAGGCGGCCATAATATCCAATCTTGCGTAAAATTGCTCTGGTGTTTGGTTGAACGCCACCCGCGGCCATTTTGGACACAAAGGGACAACGTCAGGGTTCATCGCGTCCGATGCACCTTACTGTAGATACTGCGAATGCAGGAATCAGCCCTTATACTCACAAACGGGCATTTTGACAGCGTGTTTGCAAAGACCACGCACGGCTTGGTGCGGGGCCCGAGCCGATATGTGATCGCCGGGGTTGTTGATGCTCGGTATACGGGTCAGGATGCGGGAGTGGTCTTGGATGGCCAGCCTCGCGGTATCCCCTTTTTCGAGTCGGTTGTCTGTGCACTGGATGTACTCCCCAACAAGCCTTCCTATTGTCTGGTAGGCGTGGCCACAGTAGGCGGCAAGCTGCCTGTCAGTCTGCGCTCAGACTTGATCGTGGCGGCAAAGCACGGACTTACACTGGTCAATGGTCTACACCAACTGCTGTCTGAAGACCCGGAATTGGTACTGGTGGCTACAGGGGGCATCGTCGATATTCGCAAACCCAAGCCGGCTTCAGCGCTACAGTTCTGGACGGGGGAGGTCCTGAGTATTCCGACCCCCCGAATAGCGGTTCTCGGCATGGACTGTGCGATCGGCAAGCGTACCACGGCCGTGAATATCCGAAACACGTGCCGAAAGCGCGGCATACGCGCAGAAATGATATACACCGGGCAAACCGGATGGTTGCAAGGCCTGAAGCACGGATTCGTTTTCGATGCCACACTAAACGATTTTGTATCCGGCGAATTAGAAAAAGCTATTCTGGCATGTTACGAGGATACCTGCCCGGATCTGATTCTGTTGGAGGGACAGTCTGCGCTTCGCAACCCCGCCGGCCCGGCGGGGTCAGAGTTTATCTGTTCGGGCGGGGCCAAGGGGGTCATATTGCAGCATGCGCCATTGCGCGAACGCTTTGAGGATTTTGACTGCGTAATTCCACCCGTTGAGGAAGAAATAGAGCTGATTCGCCTTCTGGGAGCGGAAGTGTGGGCCATTACGCTGTTTACACGTGGCATGACGGATACCCAGTCTGTGGCCGCTGCTTGCCAGATTGAAGAGCAGTGTGGAGTTCCCGTTGTGCGCACCCTTGAGGATGGCGTGGATCGTGTAGTGGATGAAATTTATGCCCGAGTCATTGCATGAAGATCACCCAGGTCGAAACGTGGACGGAGCATTTACCCCTCAAGCGTCCATACACTATCGCGTTCAAGCGAGTAGCCCGGATCGATTTGCATTTTGTGCGCCTGGAGACAAATTGCGGTCACGTTGGCTGGGGATCAGCCGCTCCCACCGATGTAACGCAGGAATCCCCGGAAGCCTGTTACAGCGTACTGGACAGCGCTGCACACGGACTGCTAATGGGGAAGGATCCACGTTGTTTGCGTCCACTTACGTGCCGGTTGGAAGTGGAAGCAGGGCATAGCCCGGCGGCTCGTGCAGCCTTGGACATGGCCTTGTACGACTTGGCAGCCCGGGCTGCGGGTGTCTCGGTGGTTGATTTTCTGGGCCGCTGCCACAAGGTGCTGCCAACCTCAATTACCATCGGCATTATGCCGGTGGAGCAGACGCTTCGAGAGGCGAAAGAGTATTTGGCGAGGCAATTCCATTGCCTGAAGGTCAAGCTGGGGCTGGATTATGCCGAAGACGTGGAACGCCTGCGCGCGTTGCGTAAACTGGCTGGCCCAGGAATACACATTCGTGTGGATGCGAATCAAGGTTACTCGGCTGTGGAAGTCGTGGGTCTGGCACGTGAGGCCGGCGCACTGGGTATAGCATTCATTGAACAGCCGCTGCCTGCCAATGCCGTTGACGCCATGCGCGCGATGCCACGGAAGATGCGACCGATTATGGCCGCTGACGAAAGCCTGCACACGCCGAAAGATGCCCTGACACTTGCGCATGATCCGCCGTTTGGCATCTTCAACATAAAGCTCATGAAATGCGGTGGAATCACTTCGGGTCTCGCTATTGCTGATCTCGCCGCTCTGGCAGGCATTGACGTGATGTGGGGTTGTATGGATGAGAGCCGGATCAGCATAGCTGCCGCCTTGCATACGGCCTATGCTTCGCAAGCTACGCGTTACTTGGATCTCGACGGTAGCTTTGATCTGTCTCGTGACGTCGTGGCAGGGGGCTTCAAGTTCGTGAAGGGCGGCCTGATGCACACGCTGGACAAGCCGGGACTCGGTGTACACTTCATGTAGCCGTGGATCTTCGGCAAAGTACAATACCGCGTGTAGCAATCATCTCGGATCGGTAATTGTCGAGTGTGCAGTCCCTTGCTTACAGTTGTGCGGTTGACCATAACGCATCCGCGCTCGGGTCCCGAGACCTGCAAGAACAAAGACAGACTGGTTCACGCCAATGAGGCTTTTTGGTATAAAAGTCGCGTAAGCTGACAGTGGAACCTGCAAGGCGTCCGTGCCGGGAGACCGTACTGCCACCAATGTGCGCAATCTGGCAATCGCAAGACCTGCGCCAGCAACGGGTGGAGCTAGTGCAGTGTTCCAGAGAGGGCGGAGCATGATTTTGGATTTTCTGGATGATGGAGTTGGCGGTGGCGGCCCACAGGAAGGGGTGCATCCCGGGGTTATAGCGGAAGTTACCCCCTTGTTTGGCCTGAGCGCGACATTTTGGGGGTGTAATCGGCGCTACAGCACGGGAGTAGCCTGCTGATTCGGCCTGTCAGGGCCGTTTTTGAGGCCAATTCGGCGCCGATCAGCTCGTTTGGGATGTAAATGGTCATTCCCATGTGGATTAGTTCGACAAATCCAAGACTCTCCCACAAATAGACCGGTTTTCTGACATTATTGGGCCTATTGTGATGGGGAGCTTAGTTGAATAATAGTTCCCATGTAAGTGGCCGTAAACCCCTACCGTAACCGCCAACCGGCCGTCCTCATCCGCCAGGGCGTGCGCGTGGGTCCAAAAGATCCCCTCGCCCCTATCTCCAAACGGCCTCCGGAGATTATTCAGCCGTTCCGTGTCCTCTTGCGCGGCGGCACGGCGGCAGGCCCGTTTGACGAGGCCTTCCAGAGTATCAGCCACCAACGCCCCGGCCCGGTGGCCGCGGGGCGGGGCAGGATGCGCCCGCTCGGCTTTCCGCGACGGATCGACCCTAAGGAGTCGCGCCCGCGCCGGTTCGGATGGGCCACACGCGGGCTGAAGCCGGACCGTAAGCGGGCCACCCGCTCCGCGTGGAAGGCGCCCACGGTCTCCGACCCGCTCCATGAAGAGCTGGATCTCAAACGGGTGGAGGCGGAGGATCTCTACGAGGCGATGGACGAGCTGACGGAGGCCAATCGGCCCTCCAGGAGGGCTCCCTAGTTTTGTGCGACGTTACCAGCCGCGACGTGGAGGGCACGCCCAATGAACTCGCCGCCTTCGGCTACAATTGGGACCGCCAGAAGGGCCGAAAACCGATGGTGTTGGGCCGGCGGACCAGCCCGGAGGGCGGTCCGCCGGCCGTGGAGGTGTTCAAGGGCCACCCCGGGGATCCCCCCCCGGTCGCCGCTCAGGTGACCCGGCTTCAGGAGAGCTTCAAACTCAAGCCAATCGTACGGGTGGGCGACCGCGGACGGCTGACCCAGGTGCGTATCCGGGAAGACAGGCTCCCGCTTGGGCTGGACGGGATCAGTGCCCGGCGGAGAGACCCGATTTGCCCAGTGGGAGAGAAAGACGGCGAGCGCTCGACTGGTTTGATGAGCGCCATCTGATGGAACGGCACCGCGACGGGGATCCGAATGAGCGGCGGATTCTCGGCCGAAATCCGGTCCAGGCGAAGAAAAGCCGTCCGCAGCGTAAAGCGCGGCTGGAGAAGACGGAGAAAGCGCTGAAGAAGATCGTCCAGGCAGTGGAACGGGAGGGCCGGCCGTTGCGGGGGATCGAGGCGATCAGTATGCGAGTGGGCCATGCCTTGGGGCGCTATAAGATGAAGAAGCCCTTCACGTTCCAAATCACGGATGCCCCCTTCTCCTACACCCTCAAGGGGGCGTCCATCCCCTCAGCTGAGGCGCTGGAGGGCGTTTACGTGATCCGCCCGAGTCTAAAAGAAAAGCCGGAGGCGTCCGAAGTAGGGGCACACTACAAGCGGCTCTCCAAGGCGGTCTCTTTGCAGGTGCGCCCGATTTCCCCCGCCGGCCGTGTCGCATGGTCGATCCGGTGTTTCTGGGCCCGCGGGCGTACTAGGTGGCGTATCACCGGTGCCAGAAGCTGGCCCCGATGCTGCTGGCCGAAGAGGACCAGGAGGGCCAAGCGGCGCCGCGTGAAAAGGCGGTGGAGCCGGCGAAGCGCTCCCCTCAGGCGGAAAAGAAGGCCCGTACCCCGCGCACCGTCGACGGTGACCAGACGATGAGCTAGGCCAGCCTGATGGAGCACCGGTCCGGGCGGTGCCGCAACAGGATAGAGCCCACGTTCGCTCAGGGCCCATCAAACCGGTTCACCCTGAGGTCTGAGCAGACCCCCCACGCAGAAAAAGGCCTTCGAACTGCTCAACATCAAGGTCACATAGGCCGGTCTGAACCGGCCTTCGGTAATAGCAGGATCCGCCTCGAAAACGTCCCTCCAGACCTACGCTTAGCCGCTGAAATCAGGGGGCTTCCGCCTCGCCCACTGGGCTCGACCGCACAACATTACCCCTTAAGCCAGACCATCCAACCCCAAAATGCCCCGAACAACCGGGCACCGCTCCAGGCAGTCGAAATTAGGGGGTAACTTCAGTTGTGGGCATTGCCGCGTTCGCCCCCAGTGCCCTTGCGTCTGGCCGCTCAAAAGATCCGACGCCTGCAACATCTCCAGCACCCGCCATCGCCGCATGCGCATCCACGCTCAAATGCTTCCGCGTCTTCAACAATGTGGAATGCTCCGGCGGATCCTCTGCCAGTCCACCGCCCCAAAACGTTCGCCGCGAAATCGAGTCCGCATGCTTGCTAGGAGATCACCTGTAGCGCGCGCGCGGCCACTATCCCCGCACGCTTATCCAGCTCCCGCCCCCAAGTAATGTGGCCATCTATCCGCAATTCGCGTACGGGTGTGATGAAGCAGGCTGTTGTTGGCTTCCCTACGTGTCGACTTCGCGCTTCTTGACGACAAAAAGGCCCTCGTTGCCGCCGGTAACGACAATATTGCCACTTTTGAAGTAGGGGTAATTGCTCCAAGAGCCGCTGATTGTGTCGAAGAAGCCCACCTCGACCGGATCCTCCGGATTCGAAATATCCAGTATCCGCAGTCCGCTTCCATAATTCGACTGGTACATCAAATTGCCTTTGACGTACAGGTTGTGATCTGTAGTCGTGGTTTCAGCAATGTATTCCTTGACGAGTACCGGATCGTCCAGGTCCGACACGTCCCAGACCAGCGTGCGTGTGCCCTCCACAAGTCCTTGCGGCTCGTCTCCCTCGTCGTTCATGTAGAAATACCGGTGATCTTCGGTAAGCCATCCCTGATGTGTGTAGGCTACTTGGGGATACGCAGCCATAGCCAGGGGCACCGGATTGTCCTTGTCCGTCACATCAGCAATACTGATCGCTGTCTCATTTGACCCGAAGCAAATCTCATGACCTTGATAGGCCGCATCCGGGCCGTGATACACGACGCATTGGGCATCATGCGAATATCCGGTCTTGCGTCTGCCTGTCGTCGGGTCGGCAAAACAACCGGCAAACGTCATATCCATGGGATCGGAAAGGTCAATCATATGCAGGCCGCCTCCGCACGTCTCCCCCCCGCCACTGGCGCCCACCACAAAACCAAACCCGGTATCCTCGTTTATTACAATATTGTGTGCACTGTGAATGTCGGGGTAATGGGAGGTAGGTTCAAATGTAACGGGCGGCGCCTGCACCTCCCTGAGCTGCCGCAAATCAAATACTTGGACGCCGTGTTCGCCCGCACCATCGGCTACGATATACGCGTGGTCCTTATACACCTTGATGTCGCGCCATACATTGGCCCGTGACCCTGGCGTCATGGGCAAGTCGCCCACATATACTGGCAGTTCAGCGATGGTCACGTCAACAAACGACGTTCCGTTAGTCCGGCCGACCAACGCGTATTCACGCCCGGTTTCCGGATCGGTCCAGCCCCAGATATCATTCAAGCGTACTCCCCGCTGGCCGCCAATGTCTCTGGTTGGCAAAAACGAAACCAAATCAACTTCCGAACACTCCCAGTCAGCGGCTGTGCCTTCACTACAGCGCAGCTCGCCACCCGTAACGGGATCGTAACCCCGAGACTCATTTATGACCATGGCCGCTTGGGTCCACGTACCGTCATTCCGCTCTAGGATCGCTGCCGCGCCCTCGCCAAAATCAACCCTTGTAGCACCAACCACGGCGATGTCCTTAACCAGCGCCAGTGTGCTTCCGTATCCCATGCGGTCTTCTGTATTCTCCGTTATGTGCTTTACGACACCGCTGAATACATTCCCGACGCGTGTGAATCGATAGATGGCTCCGGTCCCCTGATCCGCGCCGGGCGCGCCAATCCAGATGGTACTTCCTTCTGCTGCGATACTGGAGCCAAACTGTGCGGCAGGTTCCAAGTCAAATGGGTAAAGACGTGCGGTCTCGGTCATCGTGCCGCTTGCTTCATCCATGGAATACTCCAATACGGTACCTTGGCGTCGCCCAGACGACGCGCCAACATAAATACGGCCTTCGATAATGGCCAGTGCACCGCTCAGACGACCAGATTCCGGTGAACCGTCCAGGGCCAGACGTCCGGTCATGTGCCATCCGTCTGCCTGTTTCGCAAATACATACACTCCGCCATCCGACCGTCCCCCCGCCAGGGCAGCCACCATATGCTGACTTGCGGCCACCGTTATACCCAAGCCGGCACGGGCCTCCAGGCCGTTCGGCATGAGCATCTGTGTTTGCACAAACTGGCCATTTTCGCTGCGCTCAAAGACATAGACGGCTCCTTTTCGTTCTTCATGGCCCGGGGCACCGATTAAGGCGACATCCCCGTGCAACGCTACGGCAGAGCCAAACCGATCCCTGGCGGAGCCACCTTCAGCAACGAGCTTGCCAGCTTGGGTCCACGTGCCATCGTACGTGTACACGTACACCTCGCCGGTGCTCTCATTCGCACCTGTGCTTCCAACCAGTAACGTATTTCCATGTGCCGCCAAGGTGCTTCCGAAGCGGTCTCCGGCTTCTCCGCCCGACAGCTTGACCGGATTATCCCAGCCTCGTGCTTTGGAGTAAACATACACTTCACCCTGAAAGCTCGAATTACCCGTCTCACTTACAAAGAGATAATCATCCGTCGCAGCAACTGCGCCGCCAAAGCGCTGGGCGTACACCTGTGCTGACAGGACGCTGCATGCGAATAGCAAAAGGCCGATGCGTTTCATGAACTTGGGGTGCTTGGGTTAAACTGAACTCAATAGTATACGGAAACCGGACCTTTAGGGCACATCTGTTGGAACCTGAGGCCCCCCGTACGGTGCAAACGGCACTATTTTGCGCGTTGCAGTGAGTGCTCTTGCAGGCGGCCTTTCTGAAGCAGACCGTGAAGAGGTTCGCGTAGCTTGGCCTCGGCTTAAAACTTGGCTCGCGGATGCTCTGGGATGCGGAGACGATATTGAAGGCATCCTCTTCCTCATTGGCATACAGGAATCACAGCAGACCTATGCACCTGATCTTGGAAAGAACGTCAAGGAACAGCTCGTGAACAAAGGAGCTTACTGGGTACTCGAAGCACTGGGCTATTACGAGCGGGTTGGCATGGAAGCGGACGGTCGCTGGATCTGGGAAATGCGGAAAAGTCTGCCGGACGGGGAAGATCGGGAAACACTGTTGCGCATGGCTATTCTTCGCTACTTCGAGCCATACCTGAAGTGATGCAATACCAACTATTCGTGACGATTGCCCTGTTGCCTTTAATGCTTATGACAACGAATGGGTGCCAGCCGCGGGAAGCTACAGGACTGCCGGAAACCAACTACTTTGAAATCGTAACCCCCATGGGGCACATGGTTGTGCGCCTCTACCATGAAACACCTGGCCACCGTGACAACTTCAGGAAACTGGTGGCGGAGGGTTATTACGACGGTATGACGTTTCATCGGATCATTAGCCGATTTATGATTCAGGGGGGTGACCCGAACTCGCGTGACGAGGATCCCATGAACGATGGCGAGGGCGGCCCAGGGTACACCATTCCCGCCGAAATCCACCCGGACCTTTTTCACAAGCGAGGTGCACTCGCAACGGCGCGAATGGGTGACAACTTCAACCCTGACCGCGAATCCAATGGCAGCCAGTTCTATATCGTCCATGGCACAATCTACACGCAGGATGTCCTCCTGCGAATGCAGGATCACCTGCGCCAGACGATTCCGGATTCTACGTTCACATTTTCTGAGGAAGCCATCGAAGTCTATACCACGGTTGGCGGCTCGCCCAACCTGGATGGCATGTACACGGTCTTCGGTGAACTTGTGGAAGGCTTTGACGTGCTGGACAACATCACACGCGTTGTTACACCCAAAGATTTGGGTCAGCCGAACAGTCCCATAGCCAACCGGCCGCTGATGCCGGTAGCCATGCAGATTCGGCCGCTTGTCGACTATGCAGAATAGCCCTCGAAAGCTTTCGGATCAGGAAGAAGTGCGCCGTCAGGCGCGTAGAGTACTGGAAGCATGCGGGATAAACCCCTTCCCGTATGCGTGGGATGTCTCACACCAGATTGCTCATGTGCTTGAATCGTTTGACGATTCAGTGCCGGAACCCGGGGAAGGCGAAGCTGCCCCATTTGTTGTGTCGCTCGCCGGGCGGATGATGAGCAGGCGAATTATGGGTAAAGCCTCCTTCTTCGATCTGCAGGACGCCTCAGGCCGTATGCAGGTATACGTGCGGCGTGACGACTTGCCCGACGGGTTCTACAATGAGGTCTTCAAACGCCTGATCCACATCGGCGACATTATTGGCCTTCGCGGCTTCGCCTTTCGCACTGGCATGGGGGAAGTCACACTTCACGCCACGCATCTTGAATTGCTCTCAAAAGCGCTTCGTCCGTTGCCCGTTGTCAAAGAGCAGCAAGGCCGCATTTATGACGAAGTCACTGAAAAGGGATTTCGATACCGGCAGCGCTATGTAGATCTGACAGTAAACCCCGACGTGCGCACTGTATTTGTGGAGCGTGCCCGAATGGTCACCGCCCTGCGACGATTTCTGGATAATCGTGGCTATATAGAAGTCGAAACGCCCGTCCTGCAGCCGGTCTATGGTGGTGCAACGGCGCGCCCCTTTGTCACGCATCACAACGCGCTTGATATGCCGCTCTACTTGCGCATTGCTGACGAACTCTATCTGAAGCGTTGTATCGTAGGTGGTTTCGACGGCGTCTACGAAATCGCCAAGGATTTCCGGAACGAGGGACTCAGCCGTTTCCACAATCCCGAATTCACCATGCTGGAGCTCTACGTGGCCTTTAAGGACTACGTGTGGATGATGGATCTGGTTGAAGAAATGATCGAGTACGTAGCCCTGGAAATGCACGGCACACCAAGTGTGGCGAAGGGCGACGCAACCATATCCTTCGTGCGGCCCTGGCCCAGGATACCGTTCTTCGATGCGCTCAAGCAACATACCGGGCTGGATTTGTTTGGTTTGGATCGCGATGCCATAGCAGCCGTGGCCGGGGAGCTGGGGTTGGAAGTGAGCGCGGCCATGGGAAGCGGCAAGATCTTGGACGAGATCTTCGGCCTTGCCGTGGAGCCGCACCTCCTTCAGCCCTCCTTCATTACCGACTACCCCGTTGAGCTCAGCCCGCTCGCCAAGAAGCACCGCACGGTTCCAAGCCTGGTGGAGCGCTTTGAAATGTTTGCGGGCGGCAAAGAAGTTTGCAATGCATTCAGTGAGCTCAACGACCCAGAGGATCAGCGGGCACGCTTTGAGAATCAGCGTGAATTAAGGGCGGATGGCGACCTCGAAGCTATGCAGACGGACGAGGACTATTTGCGTGCCCTCGAGTACGGCATGCCGCCTACTGCCGGACTGGGTGTTGGTATCGACCGGCTGGCCATGCTCATGACCGGCCAGTCCAGCATCCGGGATGTGATTCTCTTTCCGCTTATGCGTCCAGAGGAGGCGCTATAGCGGCGCGCACGTTGCGCTTGAATCCACCAAATCGGGCCCGTTTGACAGGACTCTTTCTGAATCGTCGGCGAAAGCCCACCAGATCCAGTTCCTCCCACGTTTCCAGAAGCGTGTCCGTTATACTCTCACGGGGCAAAAAGCGAGCTTCGCGTGTGGCCTTTTTGAACTTGTTCCAAGGACAGACATCTTGGCAGATGTCACAGCCGAAAATCCAGTTCTCCAGCTGTCCTGAAATCGAGTCCGGTATTTCGTTGCCCCGGTGCTCAATCGTCCAGTACGATATGCACCGATTGGAATCCACTACATATGGCTGGTAAATCGCATCTGTGGGGCAGGCGTCCATGCACCGTGTGCAGGAGCCACAGTGATCAGTAGTCGGAGCGTCGTGGGGCAACGGTACGTCCACAATAAGCTCTCCTATAAAGAACCACGAACCCAATCGCCGGCTAATAAGATTGGTATGCTTGCCAATCCAGCCCAACCCGCTGCGCGCGGCCCAAACCTTGTCCATGACCGGGGCCGAATCCACAAATGCGCGCCCGGTGATCTCGCCCACCTCATCCTCCAGCCAAGCCAACAAATGATACAGCTTCTCCTTTAGCACCTCATGGTAATCGTCTCCCCATGCATAGCGACTGATCTTACCTGTGCCGGGTACCGGCAAAGGTTCTTCCGGCTGCCAGTAGCTGCACAGAACCGACACCACGCTTTGAGCGCCTGGCACCAGGCGGCGCGGATCGATCCGCTTGTCGAAGTGCCGGGCCATGTAATCCATTGAGGCGTGGTGGCCTTCCAACAGCCAAGCCTCGAGACGACCGGCCTCCTCATCGAGCATTTCCGCCTTGGCGATACCGCACGCCTCAAAGCCCAAGCGCAGTGCTTCTGCCTTCAAGCGGCTGGCGAGCGCTTCCTGCTGATGAATGTCAAAGCTTGGCATACCCCCAATATACACGCGGGCCCCGGCACCGCACAGGATACCGGGGCCCGCCGTCCTGAGAAGCAAGTTGACTCAGTTGTTAACGGGGATCGTGTCCACGCGGCGGGACTGGCTTGCCCCACTCTTTGTCTTTGCGGTTTGTTCCGAGGCACCCATGCCCATACTGGTCAGGCGGCTGGCGTCAATGCCGTTGTCCATGTAGAATTGCATCACGGCGCGCGCACGGTCGTCGCTAAGCTCCTGCGCGTTGCGCTCATCCCGGGATGCGTGCCCCTCGATACGGGCATTGAGCGGGCAATTCAGCAGGATTTCCAGGTTCTCATCCAGTTGCGTCCGGGATTCCGGCGTGATCACCGATGAGTTGCGGTCAAAGAAGATCGAGTTCATCTCCGAAATGTCGCAGTTGAAGCAACCGCTGTCGTTAACCTCGACCGTCATGGTCCGCGAATCTGAGCCGCCCGCATTGGTTACGGTGAGCGTCACTGTGTACGAACCCACGTTTTCATACGTGTGCGACGGGTCTTGGTCGTCGCTGGTATTGCCGTCCCCAAAGTCCCAACTATAAGTCAGCGGGGCTGAGCCACGCGTATTTGCACTGAAACCCACGCTCGGATTCTCATCACAAATGCTGACCGAGGATTTGTTTGCCGACGCAGTAACGATTTCAGCTGGTGCAATTACTGTGACGTTGCAACTCATTGAGTGGGTGCCGCCCTCGTTCGTGACGGTAAACGTAACGGTCTTGGCGCCATCCTCGGAATAGGTGTGCGATTCGGTCTCTCCCCCTGCCATCGTAGTCCCGTCCCCAAAGTCCCAGGTTTGCTGGACAGGTTGAGTGGCAACTGCATTATTGGTCATGGCGGTGAAAGTCGCTTCCTGGCCCGTTATGATGTTGTCAGTGGGACAAGCCAGTGACGTCACCATGGCGGGCGTAATAGCGGCCTTCATGTTGAATTTAAAACCCACGCCTATTCCAGAAAGAATGTCGGCACCGCCAAACCCGTTTTGGTCGTTACCATCAAGCATGTCGTCGCCAAAATGAAATCCACTATTGATTTCGGCGAAGAACGACGATCTGGGATTAAGGGCCACGTCGAAGCCGACCCCGAGCAACAGCCCAAACGCGCTGGCACTTTCTTCCGTACTGAAATTCGGAGGGGAGTCCTGCGTCGTTGTACCGGACGAGTACACAAGCCCGAAATTAACGAATGGTGCCGTCTTGGTTGTTGTTTCCGCCCACGTATACCGGCCAAAAGCCTGAATGGAGCTGCGTATCGACGGGTCTTCCGCCACGTCAGCCTCATCTCGGCCACGCGCCGGATACTGTGTGATGACCGGGTAATCGCCTGCCATAAAAGCCAAGCTTACCGAAAACGGCACAGATGTCTGGTAGCCAACTTCAGCCGCGATACTCCACGGAGTCCCGGCGTTGAAAGCGTCGCCGTTAAAGTTTAGCGGAGACTTCTCATTGTCTCCCGTGTAGTTGGACAAGCCAATCTTGGGCTTCAAGAAAATCGTGCCTTCAGGGCGCAGGTGTTGCTGCTGAGCGAGCACCAGGGGGGCCGCGATAAGGACACAGGCGAACCCAATCACGTACAATCGGGTCGCTTTGAGTATGAATTGATGCATTGGTCGTCTTCTGTTCATGATGGGATAAATGTGAGCGAACAGTATGTAACGCAGGCCACCTTTGAAGGTACACATTTTTCGCGCTTTGCCTCAGCTTGGTGCAAGCGCCTGCACACGCCGCATGAGCTGTCGCTTGTAGTTGGCGGCTTTGTTGCGGTGAATGATTCCTTTTGTAGCCAAGCGGTCCAAGTAGGCCTGGACCTCAGGATATAATGCGCGTGCCTGAGCGCTGTCTTCAGATTGCAAGACCTTCTTCACCATCGTGCGCATTCGGCTTCGATGATACCGATTTCGCAGTTTGGAGCGTGCGGCCTGACGTGCGCGCTTGGCAGCAGACTTATGTTGAGGCATCGTCGTATCGCTGTTAATCCATAGCCTCGAGAAACCGGTTTTTAGCCATATTTGTTTCGCTTGGGAGGAGGCTGCACCGCAGAAAATAGAAAATGTCGACACTTCTGTTCTTCACTTGAAGCTTGGAATCGGCCCAATTGTAAGCTGCAATAAGGACTCAGCCTCACCAAGTGCACCTAACCCGGCGTAATTGGACTCAAAATTCCCATGTCGAATGACCATTCAGTTCCTGTGACGCAGACTCCTAGGCAGTCGTCACACATTGGTCGTACGATCAAGATGGTCTTGATGAAGGTTTGATCTTTTGTAGTAGGAAGGTGCGAGAATCATCTGGATTGATTAAGGTGTGATTGGTAGCCGGGTGCGACATGATGGCTGGTACATGGGGGCACCGCGCGAAGGCGCTTCTTGGGGGAGCGTACTGGGGAATGTGCTGGCGCGAAATGGTGTACCCGGGAGCATTATGTCTTGGAGCCGACGTCCTGGGGCACACGTGTGATGCGGGATCGTGCAATGTGCGAGCTTCGGGTGTGGAGTCGGTTTTTGATTCTCCTTCGGATTCGGGATCCTTCTGGTGCCATAGAGAAGAGAGCCCCAAGTGGTGCTCCCTGCTGGACGCGGAGTGGATTTCGGCTCTTTAGACAATGCAGTGCATTGGAGGTCGCTGTGGCGGGTATCGGAGAGCCGCGTGTATTTGATATTTCCGGGCCTCATTCTTGGGAGGACTCTGATTTATGCAGCATAATTTCGCATCTTTCAACATAACCCTTCTGCCCCTTCCTCTGAAGCGATGTGCCCAGTTTAATGGGAAGACACCAGCTGTTTCGCACGCAAAAAGATTCCCCGCAAACAGAAACGGCTCTTCATCATGAACCAGGTGATTCATGGGGGACATGGTCGCGGTTATCGAATCCCGCTATCCGAAGGGAGAAAATGGCCGTCTGCCCACGCCGTTAGAGACCCTGCAGCGCCTCTCCTTCATGCAGCAGGGCTTCGGGCATTCGGATCCGGCCTTGGAGAATGCGTTGTACGACCACCGGGCTGTGCGCCTGTGGACACCGATTCTGTGCCGGATGAGACGACCCTGGGCCAGTTTCGTCCTTTGCTGGAACAAGGGAAGCTCACCGCGAGGCTGTTTGCGCTGAGCCGGCCGTTGTTGGAGGATCGTGGGATCAGGGTGAAGCGGGGTGCGATGGGGGAGGCCCCCTCCTTCAGACGTCTTCATCGACGGAGAACAAGGCCGGGCAGCACGATCCTGAGATGAAACAGGCGAAGGAGAGCCCTGTGTGGCCTTTGGGCCTGAAAGCGCACCACGACAGCCTCCGTCCGGTACACGGAGGCCGGAAATCTGCCTGTACGGGCCGGAAACAGCAACGATCGGAAGGGAGATGGCTGCGAAAACAGCCTGAATCGGCTGAATTCAAGGGAACCTGTTAAAGATGGGTTAGTCCATCATTTTTCGCAGGAATGCCGGATGCTCGTCACTTTCTGGCCGTTGGTGATGGTGACGGCCATGTAGCTCCTCCTTATTGATCCACTTGACGTTTGTCTGGGGCTTTTCCGTCTCCTCCGACATCCGGCGAGATTTCGGCTCAGCAATGCCGCGACGCTCATACGCCGGAATATCCAGTACCTTGAGACTGTCCTCGCCCTTATAGCCCATAAACGAATCGTTGTCGGCCATCGTGCGCGGGGCCGGCTGCGATTTAGGCTGGTGGGCAAATCCGGTTGCAATGACCGTAACACGCACTTCATCACCCATGGCGTCATCAATGACGGTGCCAAAGATAACTTCTACACTGTCTCCGGCTTCTTGCTGAATGATTTTGATTGCCTCTGTGGTCTCCCGAATGCCCAGACTCTTGCCCGCGGTCAAATTTACCAGCACATTGCGTGCTCCTCTGATGGACAGCTCGTCCATGAGCGGACTGGAAATCGCTTCGATTGCGGCCTTCTCGGCCCGCTGTTCACCGCTTGCTGTGGCGGAGCCCATTAGTGCAGTAGCACCATTTTCGATGGTCGTGCGCACGTCCGCGAAGTCCAGGTTCACAAGGCCGTGCACCGTAATGAGATCACTGATGCCGCGGGTCGCATTGTAAAGCACTTCATCCGCGCGCCGGAAAGCCTCGATGATGCTGGTGGAGTCATCCGCGATATCCAGCAATCGCTCGTTGGGAATGACAATGAGCGTATCCACATGGTGGCGTACCCGCTCCACCCCATCGAGGGCCATGCGCATGCGCGGCAGCCCCTCGCACTCAAACGGCTTGGTTACGATTGCGACGGTGAGGACGTCCAAACTCTGTGCGATTTCGGCTACCACCGGCGCGCCACCCGTGCCGGTGCCGCCGCCCATTCCGGCGGTAATGAAAGCCATGTCGAAACCGTGCAGCACGGCCTCTACGTCGTCCTTGTTTTCGGTAACGGCCTCTGCCCCTACGGCTGGTCGCGCACCGGCCCCCAATCCCTTCGTGAGCTGACGCCCGACTTGGATTTTGTGTGTAGCCTGACTTTTCTCCAATGCTTGGACGTCTGTGTTGATTGTGATAAACTCCACATCGCGCAGTCCTTCGCGGATCATGTTGTCGACGGCATTGCCCCCGCCTCCGCCAATGCCCACGACGCAGATTTTTGCAGCGCTTTTGGGATCAGCATCAAATTCGAATCTAGAGCTATCCATAATGTCCTCCTAAGACGTTAAATGCTTGTTGGTCTTGCCCCTCGTTCAGGGACAATGAATTACAATTCGTCGAACCACTCCTTCATGCGCTTCACCAGGCTTCGCTTCTCTCCGTTGCCTTGCAACAGTCCCCAGGCTACGCGGCGTGATTCGTCGAAGCCATTGTGTGTGGAAGAGCTCAGTAGTTCGGGCCGCAGCCCATAGAGCACCAGCCCCACGCCAGTGGCGTATTTGGGGTCGCTAACTTCCTCCCAGAGGCCACTACCCCGTTCCATTGGCTTGCCCACACGTGCCTCCAAGCCAAGAATCTCACTGGCCAGTTCTCGTGTGCCTGGAATAAGCGATCCGCCTCCGGTCAGCACAGCTCCCGCTGACAAGTGCCGTGCATAACCACTGCGCTTGATTTCGATGGCGGCAATTTCCAGGATCTCCTCCATCCGGGGCTGAATAATCTGTGCCAAGGCACTCCGGCTGATACCCTTTTCTGGCCGTCCGCCGATGCCCGGAATCAGAATCTCCTCCTCTCGCTCGACATGTTCCGCAAGAGCGGAGCCAAACTGGCATTTCAACTCTTCGGCGTGGTTGCGCATCAGGCCAAGTCCTTTGCGAATGTCGTCAGTCACTTTACTACCGGCTACTGCAATGACTGCGGTATGCCGAATGGTGCGGTCCTCAAACACGGCTACGTCGGTTGTGCCGCCACCAATATCAATCAGCGCGACGCCAACCTCTTTTTCATCGTCATGCAGCACCGAGAACGAAGAGGCCAGCGGCTCCAAAACAATGTCCGACACCACGTATCCGGCCTTCTCAATGCAACGGTAAATGTTTTTGGCCGCAGACACCAGTCCGGTAATGATGTGGACATTTGCTTCCAGCCGCACGCCACTCATACCGACCGGGTCCAGTACGCCGTCCTGTCCGTCCACGATGAATTCCTGCGGGATGACGTGCAAGATTTCCCGGTCGGCGGGCATGGCCACATGCGTCGTGTCTTCAATGAGTCGCTGCACATCCCGTGCTGAAATCTCATGATTCCTGTTGGCGATGGTGATTACACCGCGACTCTGGAAGCTCTGAACGTGATCGCCGGCAATGCCTACAATCACGCTCTGCACCGACACATCTGCCGCACGTTCGGCTTCACCGATTGCCTTCCGTACAGAGGCGACAGTCTTGTCAATGTTGACTACGACGCCGCGGTTCAGGCCTTGCGACTCGGCAAGGCCGACACCCAGTACGTTAATCTTGCCGAGTTCATCGGCTCCGGCAACCACAGCGCACACCTTGGTGGTGCCAATGTCCATTCCGACAACTATGCGTTCTTCCATTGCGGTTTGCGTTTTGATAGATCCGGCTACGCCGGTTTTTCTTCTGTGATGATCTGGCCTTCAAACCTGAGATCGATTCGTTCGTAGCGGCGATATGGATGCGCCAGTATTTGCTGCTTCCAAAAGGCGTTCAACCACGTCAGGCGTTTGTGCCATTCGTTGCGTCCCAAGTGGACCCGGGCCACGGGGCCCGCCGGTGTTGGGCACGTGATAACTACCAGCTCCGAACCGTCAAACACGAGCTCCGAGATGAGCGAGTCAGTGGATGCGTCCAAGTTGGGCAACAGTGCCAGGAGGGTTCGCATGCCAGGATCCTCCACTGGTTTGAGTGGTCGATACGGCTCGCTCACGCCATGGACTACAGGCACGTCAAATGCAATCAGGGCATCCAGGGGCATCATAAAGCCCACACGATCGACATAATAGTCGGGTGCTTCGCCGGGCGTCAGTACCAGGGCGCGGGGCACTCGCTCATCGATCCATACATTCAGCGTACCGGTCACATAACAGGCGGCCCTGCTCGAGCGCACCCATGGATGACGCCGTAGGCGGTCAGCTACGATCTGTGCATCCATCGTATCCGAAATCAGCGCTTTCAGTACCGCCCGGTCTGTGTATTGCACACCATGCAGCCGAACCTGTGTGCAGGGCCGGTTCCGCAAGTGATTCCACGCAATACTTGCGCCCGCACTGACCGGAATGAGTACGCACAGCGCAATCAGAACGCGCAGCACCCTTTTCTTTGTGGATTTATGCAGCTTCATTACATTCCAACTGGTGCATGAATGCGCGAGCTACACGCCAGATATCACCTGCGCCCATGAATACAATGAGATCTCCCGCACGACACATTTCGGCCAGCCTCGGGACGATGTCTTCGGTTGACTCAACGTAGTGGACGTTCTGGTGACCGCGTTGCTTGGCCAAGTCGGCAATCATGCGACCGCTAACCCCTTCGATCGGTGCTTCCCGGGCGGGATAAATACCTGTCAGAAGAAGCACATCCGCGTTGAAAAAGGCGCGTGCAAACTCATCCTTCAAGTCGTCCGTCCTGGAATACAGATGTGGCTGGAACACAGCCACGAGCCGGCGCTCGGGATACCCTGCGCTGGCTGCATCCAGCGTGGCTATGACTTCAGTGGGATGGTGTGCGTAGTCATCAATGACCAGCATGCCGTGAACTTCTCCCAGTCGCTGGAAGCGGCGCTGCACACCGGCGTAGCGTTCGAGTCCCGCTTTGATGTCTGCAAAGGCAATGTCCAGTTCCTGCCCCACCGCCACTGCGGCCAGGGCGTTGCGCACATTGTGCAACCCCAACGCCTGAAGCCTTACGCGACCTATATTCTTGCCGCGAAGCACAACGTCAAAGTGCATCGCCGTGCCCTGCTGTGTAATGCTCTCCGCGCGTACCATGGCTTGGCGCGCAGTGCCGTAGGTTATAAGGCGGCGCTCAATTTGGCCGATAACCGCTTGCACACCTGTGTCGTCCAGGCACACGATGGCTGCTCCGAAGAACGGCACGGAATTAGCAAATTCAGTAAAGGCTCTGCGCACATCATTCAGGTCACGGTAGATGTCCATGTGTTCGGCCTCAATAGTCGTAATGACTGCCAAGGCCGGGGTCAGTCGCAAGAAGGCCCGGTTGTACTCGTCTGCCTCAATAATTATGATGTCCCCATCTCCGCTCACGGCATTCGTGTTGAGCACGGCCACTTTGCCGCCCACGATAATTGTAGGATCAAAGCCGCCCTCGGCGACTACCAGACCGACCATGCTGGTGGTGGTGGTCTTGCCATGGGTGCCGGCTACACCCACGCCAAATTTCATGCGCATGAGCTCGCCCAGCATTTCAGAACGGGGAATCAGCGGTATTCGTCGCCTGAGTGCTTCGCGTGTCTCCTCATTTTTATTTACGCGGACGGCCGAAGAGTATACCACCACGTCGGCGCCCTCCAGATGGTGAGTCGCATGTCCTTTGTAAACTGTGGCACCACGATCAGCGAGACTTTTGGTGAGGTCGCTGGACTCCAGGTCTGAGCCACTAACCCGATAGCCTCGCTCAAGCAGCACGGCTGCTATGGAGCTCATGCCGATGCCGCCAATGCCGATCATATGCACATGCCGGATGCGGCCCAAAATCGGTTGTCGACGTTTTTCATTCATGATACCGTCACCTCATAACCAACGAGATCAAGAATGTCACGAGCAATGTCACGTGCGGCATTGGGCCGCGCCGCCTGGCGTGCAGCCGCTGACATCGCTTTTTGGCACTCCGCATCTCTCAGCAAATCTGGAGCCAGTGTTGAAAGTGCATGGAGCAGGTCCTCTTCCGGTACATGCATTGCCGCCCCGAGTCGTGTCATGCTTTCAGCATTCTTGGTTTGGTGATCCTCGGCGACATTCGGCGAGGGCACTAGGATGGCGGGTTTGGCCATGAACAATAATTCGCTGCATGTAATGGCTCCCGCGCGGGCCAGCACGACGTCGCTGGCGGTGTATGCCAGATCCATGCGGTCCACATACTTGAGAATTTGCAACCGTTCGTGCTGTTTGGCGCGCATTCGCTCGTAGTAGAGCCGGCCTGTTTGCCAAATGATGTGAACTCGTTCATCTTCCAGCACTTTGTGGGCGGCACACCGCATGGCCTCGTTTATGGCTCGGCTGCCAAGCGAGCCCCCAAACACGAACAGCACGCGCGCATCAGGAGGCAAGTTCAGGGCGCTTCGCGCCTGTTGCCGTGATACAGTCCTGAGTTCTGGACGGACGGGGTTGCCACTCAAGCGGCATTTGCCCTCGGGGAACCATTTGCGAGCTTCCCTGAATGCGATATGGACCTGTGCCGAGCGGCGTGCAACCAAGCGATTTGTGACGCCAGCGTAAGCATTTTGCTCTTGGGCCACAGTGGGGCGTCCGTGCATATTGGCGGCCCAAAGAACCGGTCCGGATACGTAGCCGCCGGTACCGACCGCCACGTCTGCATCAAAATCGCGAACCAAACTCCAGCTCTGCCAGAGGCCGGTGGCCAGCTTGAATGGAAACCGCACATTTCGGAAGAGTTGCTTGCGGTGGAAGCCGCTGATCGTGATAGGGTGAATTGCAAATCCTGCTGCGGGTACCGCCGTCCACTCCAAATGATCTCGCGTTCCGGCAAAGGCAATCACACTTTCGGGCACGAGTGAGCGGATGGCCTGTGCAATGGCGATAGCCGGATAGACATGTCCACCTGTGCCGCCACCGGCCAAGAGTATACGTGGCGGTCGGGTCATCGTTCGATCTGTTTGGAAATGTTGAGCAGTACGCCTAGCATGATGCCGGCTGCGAGCATGGACGTGCCCCCGTAGGAAACAAACGGCAACGGGAGTCCGGTTACAGGCAAGAGCCCAACCGCGACACCCGCATGGACAAAGCCGTAGAGAGCAATGATGGTGGTATACCCTACGGCCAAAAACAGTCCCAGCGGATCCGGGGCCTGCCGGGCGATACGCAGGTATCCACGCAAAAGCAGCACGACGAACAGTGCCAGTAGCGCCATTGCGCCGAGCATTCCATACTCCTCTGCGATAATGGCGAAGATGAAGTCGTTGTAGGGTGCCGGCAGGAAGTCGCGCTGCACACTCTTGCCCGGTCCGCGCCCTGTGAGACCGCCCATGGCAAATGCGATTTTGGCCTGCCGTGCCTGATAGCCTTCCGCCTGCGGGTTGAATACCTCTTCGGTTTCCGTACCCGGAAAAATCTTAACCCCCAAATAACTCTCTACACGTTGTGCGCGATTTGGGGAGCTAATCAGCAATAGCAGCGCCAATCCGGCACTTGCCAAAATGAGCCCTCCCAGATGCTTGGCGCGAACACGTCCCACGTAACACATGACCAACACGGCAAAGAGCACGAGGGAGGCCGTCGACAGGTTTTCAATGCCGATCAATAGTACCGTAATAAAAACCCAGAAGAAGAGGGGCAGCACTGCACGCGAAAAATTCGTGATATAAGCTTGCTTGTTCACTAGCAGCACCGCCAGGTAGTAGACCAGGGCAATCTTTGCCAGGTCCGATGGCTGGATGCTAAGTGCTCCCAGGTGGAAGGCACGTGTTGCGCCTCCATATGTCACTCCGAAAGTGCGCACGAGAACGAGCAGCAGCAAGGAGCCGATCAGCAATACGCGTGCCCAGCGTGCCAACTTATGGTAGTCAAGCCGGCTGACTACGAAAAGCGCCGCAAGTGCCAAGCCTGCGCGCCCGGTGTGCCGCACCAGAAAACGCTCCGTATCTCCCCCGGCTTTGACCTCCGCCAGGAATGAAATAGCACTATAGACCGCCAATATGCCTACAGCGGACAACACCAGCGCCACCCACAGCACGTATTTGTCCATGGGCGGCTGGTCGCGCATGCGGAGCGATGATATAGTGCGCAGGGGATTCATTAGAAGCTATTCACTATGCGGCGAAACGTATCTCCGCGATGCTCATAGTTGTCGAAAAGGTCAAACGATGCGCACGCAGGGCTGAGCAGTACCACGTCGCCCGGTTCGGCGCAGATGCGTGCCCGAATAGCCGCATTTTCAAGCGTGTGAGCGACTTCTACCTGTCCGGCTGCGGGTCCCAACATCCGAATGATTTTGTCCGCACTTTCACCAAAGGCAATCAGTGCTCGAACCTTGCGCTGTATGAGGGGCACCAAATCCTGGTACTGGTTGCCTTTGTCCTGTCCGCCGGCCAACAGGACAATGGGTACGTCAAAGCTCTCCAGTGCATACCAGAGGGCGTTCACGTTGGTGGCTTTCGAATCATTGATGTAGCTCACTCCGTCCAGATGGCGCACAAACTCCAACCGGTGTGCCACCCCGGTAAAGCCACGCAAACTCGCACACAGCTGTGCATTGCCAACGTCCAGAACACGCGCGGCCAAGGCCGCAGCCAGCGAATTGTATACATTGTGAGGTCCACGGAGTCCAAGTTCGCCGGCCTGCATGAGTGGCTCCTCATCCAGCACAATCATTCCTTGCGACACGCACGCTCCACTAGCCAGCGTGACGCGCGTGCTGAACGGAATGGCTTGCACGTTGCACGAAGCAGTAAATCGCACGACGCCTTCTCGCACTACGGTATCGTCGTAGTTGTAAACCAGAACTTCTGAATCTGCTTGGTTTTCGAAGATGCGCAGCTTGCTTTGCGCATAGCGCTCAAAGCTGCCTTCATAGCGGTCCAGATGGTCCGGTGTTATGTTGAGCAGCATGCTAATCTGTGGCCGGAAGCGGTCAATGTGATCCAACTGAAAGCTTGACACCTCTATCACGACGACCGTATCGGGATCCGTTTCGTGCAGGTGGGCAGACAGCGGTGTGCCGATATTGCCGGCCACAATGGTGCGCCGACCCGCTTGCTCCAGGATGTAGCCCAGGAGCGCAGTGGTCGTGGTTTTGCCGTTGGTTCCGGTAATGGCCACCATGGGAGAATCGCAGAACCAGGCCGCAACCTCCAATTCCGAACAGATGGGGATTCCCAGATCATAGGCGGTCTGCACTATCGGCGTCGATGTCGGGACGCCGGGGCTGAGTACCAGCAAGTCGGCCTCCAGCACACGGTCAGAATGTCCACCGGCTTCGGTCATGATGCCCAGAAGCTGGCACGCATGGCGAACCTCGTCGTCCACTTGGCCACAATCCGAGAGTAGCACCTGTGCTCCAGCCTCGGCCAAAAGCATCGCTGCGGCACGGCCGCTGCGAGCGGCCCCCAATACGACGATGCGTTTTCCCTTGTAATCCAGTTTGCGCATCAGCGAATTCGAAGTGAAAGAATTGTGGCGAGCACCGTGATGACGGTCACCAGCCAGAAACGAGTGACAATTTTGACCTCGTGCATGCCGGCCGCCTCATAGTGATGGTGCAGCGGAGCCATGCGTAGTATTCGGCGTCCTTGTCCTGTCTTGCGCCTTGTATAGCGGAAATAGCTTGTCTGGGCAATCACTGAAATCGTCTCCATAAAGAAGACCGCGCACAAGAGCGGCAGGAGTAGCTCCTTCTTGACCATAAGTGACGTTGTGGCTACAGCTGCACCCAGTGCGAGTGCGCCGGTATCGCCCATAAAGACGGAAGCGGGATAGCTGTTAAACCACAAGAACCCAAGACAGGCGGCTACCATGGCCGCCGCGAAGACGGTAAGTTCGCTGGCGCCACTGAGGTACATGACACCAAGATATTCCGAAAGGCCGCTGTGCCCCGAGATATAGCAGAGCGCCACCAAACCCAGTGCGACTATTGCGGTAACACCTGCGGCAAGTCCGTCTAGTCCATCCGTAAGGTTGACTGCATTAGACGTTGCCGTCACGATAAATACAGTCACCGGAATAAAGGTGGCCCAGCCTAGGTCGACCCTGAAAAGTGGCTCCAGAAAATCGTAGTCAAAATGCCAATTGCGAAATAGTGGCAAATCGGTAATTGAGCGGACGTCAGCAAACTGCGGATGGAAGTACAACACGCTGCCCACGATCAACCCGAGACCTACTTGGCCCACAATCTTGATCTTGGGTGCAAGGCCGGCTTTGTCCTTGCGTACGGTCTTGATGTAATCGTCGGCAAAGCCAAACGCGCCCATCCAAACGGTCGCAACCAGAATCAGCCACACGTATATCTCTGCCAAGTCACCCCATAGAATGGTCGAAATTCCAATGGCGCTAATGATGATTATGCCGCCCATCGTGGGTGTGCCGCGCTTGTGTGAATGGTCGACTACACCAGCATGAAGACCGGTACGCACTTCTTCGCCAAGCTGCTTGCGCTTGAGCCATTCTATGATGCGTTGCCCGATTACCATGGAAATAACAAGTGCGGTGATCGCAGCCAACGTTGCCCGCACGGTGATGAACTCAATCACCTGGAACCCTGGCGGATGGAGGGTTTCTTCCAAGTACTGTATCAAATAGTACAGCATGGTGTCACGAGGCTCTGTTTTGGATTCCCCGTGCCGCAAACGCCAGCTGCACTTCATCGCGGTCATTCAACGTGACCGCACGTCCTTGGACGATCTGGGTCGTTTCGTGTCCTCGGCCGGCCACGAGCACGATGTCGCCCGGTACGCAGTTACGGGCCACGTAATGTACAGCGTCGCGCCGGTCAGCAATCCATGTTGCGCGGCTTGGAGTTTGCAGGCCCTGCAGAATGGCATCTGCAATCGCCTGCGGATTCTCGCTTCGAGGGTTGTCACTGGTTACGATCACGCGATCTGCAAATCGCTCCGCAACGCGTCCCATCAGTGGCCGTTTGGCTTGATCTCGGTCGCCTCCGCACCCGAATATGCACCATACGTGTGCACCGCTCGGCTTGGCCGTCTGCAATGCTTCAAGCATCCCTTGCAGGGCATCCGGTGTATGGGCAAAGTCTATAACTACAAGCGTACCGTCTCCGCACACGAACTGCTCAAACCGTCCGGGTACCGGGGGAGCTTCGCAAAGGGCATCCAGCACCGTGCTGCGTTGCAGTCCTGTAGTTCGGGCCGCAGCATATGCCGCAGCAAGATTGTAGGCATTGAAGGTGCCTGCCAGTCGAAATGTGCAGTCTGTACCGTCAAGACGCAGACGCAATCCGCTCAGGTTGTCTTCCAGCACGGTGAACCGCACGTGGGCATCCGTCTCCTTTCCATAGGCGCAGCGTGTGGCCCGTGTATCGGCGACCATGCGATGCCCAGCATAGTCATCGATATTGTATACAGCCACTGCATCTTTACTCAAATTGTCAAACAGATTCTTCTTGGCACGCAGATAGCGGTCCATAGTGCCATGAAAGTCCAGATGGTCGTGCATCAGGTTTGTAAACACGGCCACGTCAAAGGAGAGGCCCCCCACGCGTTCTTGCGAAAGGGCATGGGAGGACACTTCCATTACACAGGCGTTGCAGCCGGAGGTCACCATGTTGCTCAAGAATCTTTGCAATTGAGGTGCATCCGGTGTCGTAAGCGTTGCCGCTTGCGATTCCGTACCGTGGGTATAGACGACCGAGCTGATTAGTCCCGTGTGCGTGCCGGTGATCTCAAGTACATGCCGGATCAGGGTACTGGTGGTAGTCTTTCCGTTGGTGCCGGTTACACCAGTTAAATGCAGCTGCTCACCCGGGTCTTTGTAGAATGCGGCCGCAAGTTCGGCCAACGCCTTTCGAGCACTCTTAGTGAGCAAATAATGCACATCCGAATGGTTGGCATGCTTTGGGATGCGTTCGCACACAATACCCCGTGCTCCGCGATCGATAGCATGTGCAATAAAGTCGTGCCCATCGGCCATTGTGCCGCGAATCGCCACAAAAATTCCGTCGGGGACAACTTGGCGGCTGTCCTGGGTGACTCCGCGTACCCTAAAGTCGTGCTCGGGCTCGTCAACTCTTTGAATGAGTCCTGCCTGGCTGAGCCGCTTGTGCCCTGTGCACCAGTTCATTCTTTCATTCCAGTTGGAGTGTGACGGAGGGCCGGTGCGGTGTGCCCGGTTCCGGGGACTGGGCAATGACACGCCCTTGTCCTTGGAGCTCTACCGAAAACCCATGTGCCGTTAGCCAGAAATAGGCTGTTCGCGCACTAAGGCCGCGCAAATCCGGCATAGAGTCCGGTGCGGCACTGTGGGCATTGGCCCGCACGTGCTGTGCTGGTTTCTGGTTGCGTGGCATATCCTTCAAAAGAAGCGTGCGAGGCCGTCCATTGTCGGGAAGCGGCTGGATCGGCCTGGTCAATTCCACCCATGTACGCTCGGCGTTCACTTGAATAGCAGGGTGCGGCTCAGTGTCCGGTTCAGGTTCCGGAGCCGGGAGCACCAAGTTGGGCAACGTACCAATCCACTGCTCGGCAATGCGCCGGAAAATAGGTGCCGAAACGGCTCCGCCGTAAATGCTGGTACGAGGCTCATCAAGCACGACCACCAACGCCACCAGGGGATCATCTGCCGGGAAGAAGCCGACGAAGGTGGCTCGGTAGCCGGAACCGTAGTGCCCCCGCACCACCTTGCGCGCAGTGCCGGTTTTGCCGGCGATGAGCAGTCCTTCCACTTTGGTTGATGTGGCGGTGCCCCGCTCAATCACATCGATAAAGGCCGGTTTTAATATTTCAGCTGTGGCCGGATTGAAGACGCGCCGAACGGAGTCACGCCGGGCCGAATCATGTGTTGCACGCCACAGCACCTTGCCAGTTACGTCTCGCCGCTCCGCGACAATGTATGGCTGCAAGAGCAATCCGCCGTTGGCCAGCGCGGAGTAGGCCATAAGCAATTGCAGCGGCGTAACATCGATTTCATAGCCGATCGCCATGGATGTGAGCGTCGTACTGCTCCAGCGATCAGTTTTTTTGAGCAGGCCGCTGACTTCTCCGGGCAGGTCAATCCACGTTTTCTGTCCGAATCCGTAGTTGCGTGCATACGTGTACAGGTCGGCCGGCAGCATCATCTGGGCAGTCTTTGCTATGCCGACGTTACTGCTAAATGCAATGACATCCCGGAACGGGATTTCGCCCATAGCTTCCGTGTCGCGCATGGTGCGCCCATTGATGTTGAGCGTGCCATCGCCGGTGTCGATAATGCGATCCATATCTAGGATCCCCTGGTCAATCGCTGCGGTTGCGGCAATGAGCTTGAAGCTCGACCCCGGTTCCAGGCGGTCGGTTATGGCGCTGTTGCGCCACGCATAGACCGGTGCGTCCTGAGGATTGTTCGGATCAAACGTGGGCACATTGGCCATGGCCAGAATGGCACCGGTGTGCGGATTCACCGCCACCGCACTGCCGCGACGGGCCCGCGCGTTCTGTACTCCTTGCAGGAGCTCTTCTTCGAGGATCGTCTGTCGGATAAGGTCAATGGTCAAAACGAGTGTTTCGCCATCTCTCGCTTGCACGACCACCCCCTCCGCATCGATGCGGCGGTGTCCCCGGCGGTCACGCAACAGGGTTCGCCGGCCGGGCGTGCCCTGCAGAAAATCATCGTACTTGAGCTCAAGACCGGCTTTGCCAATTCCATCAGAATCCACATGGCCCAGAATGTGTGCGGCAGTGCTGCCATAGTTGTAGCGACGTCGAAAACGCTCCTCCAGAATCACGCCGGGGACGTTCCACCGCTGTACTTCTGTGTGCTGGTCAGCAGTCAGCTCGACCAGGCGCACGAACTGGGCACTGGTACGCCGGTCTATCTTGCGCTGGAGCATGCGACGAGATGTACCGGTGAGGTCTGCCAGTTTAACGAGAAAGCGGTCTCGTTGCGTATCAAATCCCGGATATGTCGGATCTACCGCTATGTCGTAGCGTGGCGTATTCACAACAAGTGTGCGCCCTTTGGCATCAAGTATGATGCCGCGCTTGGCCGCAAGCAGCACTTGCGAGCGCGCTTGGCGGAGACCAGTTTCGCGCAATTCATCTCCTTGCCCAAAATGGATCCTGATGTGTTGACCCGCTATTAACAGCGGTACCAGAGCCAGCAGGGTCAGCACTAGGTACAAGCGGCCAAGTATTTGATCTCGCGTACTCAAGAGTCAGCAGAAAATGTTGGAGATTGTGCTTTCGTGCGAATCGTCTCACCATATGTGAACCCGGTCTCCAGATCGAGATCGGCTGCCCGCCGGTAAATCACGGAGGGTCCCGTGGCAGCGTCGTATTCGCCCCGAAGCCGGTTATGCTGAAGATGCAGACGCAAATTTGCGCGTCGCACCTCCTGAAGCTCGTTCAGGAGGTCCTGCGTCGTGTAGACATGCCCGATGTAGAGCGTGAGGAGGCCGGCAATCACGAAAACGACCACCGCGAAGCGAGCCGTCGATATTCGGATTATGGTGCCAGGCTCTTTGGCGGACTCGTCCATAATCATCAGTTCGCGCCACCTGCTGAGAGAGCGCATAGTATTCCTGATCACACGGTTTCGGACCGTGCGAGACTGCGTTCGTTCAGTTTTTGAAGGCAACATTGCGAAAAGATCAAGTTGGATGATCTGGAGTTATGTGCCGAACAGCCGCACGCAGCCGAGCACTGCGGGCTCGGGGATTCGCAACGATTTCAGCTGTCTCTGGCACAATCGGTTTTCGTGTCAAAGGCTTCCAGGGCGAAAGCGATGTACCGTACCGGTCGCGTCTGGGTATGCCTTCGAGATTACCATGGCGAAGCATGCGTTTAACTAGCCGATCTTCCAGCGAGTGATAGCTGATGGCAACCAGGTGTCCCCCGTCCTTCACAAAATCCGACGATGTCTCAAGCACATGGGCCAATTCATCCAGTTCGCCATTGACCGCAATGCGCACGGCTTGGAAAGTCCGGGCCAGGGTCTTGGCTTCGAACCGTGCCGGTACGGCATTCCGGATGACGGCAGCCAAGTCCGTAGTAGTCTGCAAGGGGCGAGTTGCGACAATCCGCTGGGCAATACGGCGTGCACGCGGTTCTTCTCCCCACTGGTACAGTATCTTGCGCAGCGCATCCTCGGAATACGTATTCACGATGGCATGTGCCGTAAGCGGAGCACTCATATCCATGCGCATATCGAGGGGAGCCTCGAACCTGTGGCTGAAGCCGCGTGGGGCATGGTCGAGCTGGTGTGAGGATACGCCCAAGTCCAGCAGCAGTCCGGCCACGGGCAAAAAGGATGCAATCAGGTCCGGGAGCGCACCAAGCGTGCCGTGCAAGAGCACCAGCCGCCCACTCTTGAGCATAGGTGCCAACCGTTGCTGGACTGCGGCAATCGCATCGCGATCCCGGTCGATGGCAATCACCCGTCCTTCGACATGCAGCGACTCCAGCAGCGCTGCCGTATGGCCTCCGCCGCCAGCTGTCGCGTCGACGTACGTACCTGCGAGATCTGTAATCAGGAACTCCAGAACAGTATGGCAAAGAACAGGAGCGTGATAGGCAGTAGCGTATGGAAGCGCAACTTCCGCTGCGGTCATTGTCCACCCATTACACGAGCCGCCAAGGTTTCATAGTCAGATTCCTGGGCAGCCAAGTATTCACTGAACGATTCCGGAGCCCAGATCTCTATGTGGTCATAGGCTCCCAAGATCAGTACGCGGTCCTTAATGCCAGCATAGGACACCAGCTGTTTGGGCAGCACAATGCGCCCTTGACCATCCAGACTGACTTCCTCCGCCCACATCATGAAGAGCCGCGTGAACGTGCGGGCTTCGCGGTCGTACCCGCTCAGCGCCCCGATCTCGCGTTCCATCTGCCGCCAGGTATTTAGCGGGTAGGCGAAGATGCACGTTTCAAACCCGCGGGTGACGGTAAATGTGTTGTTGTCTTCAGGAGCGAGGGTCGCGCGCATTTTTGCCGGGATCGCCGCGCGACCCTTAGCGTCCACTGCATACGTAGCCTGCCCCTTAAGACCTGCCATTACCTTGCCGTCAGCTGCCTTCTCGTTATATAGGGAATATTCCCCACATTTCCCCACAAATACCCAAAATACGGTATTTAGGGGCTATGTCAAGCCCTCGGGGCTCTTGGAATGCCTGTTTCGTGGAGAAATCGTTCTCAAGGGTACTGTGAGCAGGGGCTCAAGCAAAATTCGTTGCCGGAATAACGGTTATATGTGTGCGTAGGACACGCGCCGCGATAGCCGGGGAGTATCTGGAGGCAGGAGGCTGCCATCAACCCTGGGGACAGGGTCGGCTGCGTGTCTACACGAAAGCCACTTCTTTCCTGGCATGCGTGTCCGCATGCGCATGGTGTACGCAGGCCTCCACAAAAGATTGGAAGAGGGGATGCGGATGTCCGACTATAGAGCGGTATTCGGGATGGAATTGCACACCCACGAACCAGGGGTGGTCGGGCAACTCCGCAATTTCCACCAGGTTGCGCTTCGGATTAATGCCCGTAAACTTGAGTCCACCTGCAGACAGGTGGTCCTTTAGTTGATTGTTGACTTCGTAGCGGTGCCGATGGCGTTCATGCACCTCGGATTCGCCGTAGATAGTGTGAGCCAGCGAGCCCGATAGCAAGCGGCACTTATAGGCTCCCAGCCGCATGGTGCCTCCCATGTCGGAGATCTCCTTCTGCTCTTCCATAAGATCGATCACCGGCCAGGGCGTTTCGGGTTCGAACTCGGTGGAATGGGCCGCAGCCATGCCGCACACGTTGCGGGCGAATTCTATGATGGCGCACTGCAAGCCCAAGCAGATGCCCAGGAATGGAATGCGGTGTTCCCGGGCATATCTGGCTGCTGCGATCTTGCCGTCTATACCGCGGTTCCCGAACCCTGGGGCAATTAGTATTCCGGAAACTTCTTCCAGCTGGGATGCAAGCTGGTCTCCGACCAAATCATCAGAGAGCACATACTGAACGTCGACTTGTACCCCCACTTCGGCGCCGGCCAGAATAAAGCTCTCCGAAATCGACTTGTAGGCGTCCTGATGCGCAACGTACTTGCCGACCAGTGCAATGCGTACCATATCCGCAGGCGTTTTCATACGGGATACAAAACGCTTCCAGCTCTCCAGGTCTGGGTCCTTGCTAACATGCCGGTGCATGGCGCTTTCGGTGATTCCCAAGCGTTCCAGCACCAGCTGTTGCACGCCTTGGTCTGCCAGTAGCAAAGGCACTTCGTAGATGGATTCAGCATCCAGTGCTTCGATTACTGCGCGTGGCTCAACGTTGCAGAAGAGCGCGATTTTGCGTCGCAGGTCCAGATCGAGGGGCCTTTCGGCGCGGCAAACCAAAAGATCCGGCTGTAGCCCGTAGGACAGCAGAGTCTTGACAGAGTGCTGTGTTGGCTTGGTCTTAAGCTCTCCTGCAGCGGCCAGATAGGGTACGAGTGTCAAGTGCACGGCCAGCGTGTTGCGTGGCCCGAGTTCGTATCGTAACTGCCGTATGGCCTCCAGATACGGAAGGCTTTCGATGTCGCCGACTGTACCGCCGATTTCGGAAAGGACTACGTCCAAATCTTCCGCAGCGGCAAGCCGCCCGATCCAGTCCTTGATTTCGTCTATTATGTGCGGCACAACCTGTACGGTCTTGCCGAGGTATGCACCGGCGCGCTCTTTGCTTATGACTTCGCTGTACACGCGGCCCGTGGTTACGTTATTAGCCTGGCTGGTTCCATGTCCCAAAAAGCGTTCGTAGTGGCCGAGATCCAGGTCGGTTTCCGCGCCGTCGCCGGTTACGTAGACCTCGCCATGTTCGTAGGGATTCATGGTACCCGGATCCACATTGATATAGGGATCCAGTTTCTGGATAGACACTTGGAGTCCGTGTGCTTCCAAGAGCCGTCCGAGCGACGCGCAGAAAATGCCTTTCCCGAGCGAGGAGGAGACGCCGCCCGTTACGAAAATATACTTTGCAGCCACGAGGCGATCCGTTTGCGCTGTTGCGTGAGGGGAGAAACCGTGGCAGTAAGCGCCTTTTCAAGTTAGCGCAAATCCGCTTGTCACTCAAGTTGTTTTTTTGCGACCACGATGAGTCCGGTGCCCGTGGCATTGGGGCGCACCATATCCAGCCGGTTAAACATCAGACCGACTGGCAGCACGGGCACGTAATAGAGGGCCAGCAGGGGCGCAAACCAGATTGATTTACTCAAGAGTCGGATTGGATGCTTGATCAGCATTCGCCAAGCCCGCGAGCCCCAGTGTCCGTACGTGTAGTCAGCGCGCACGACCGTGAGTCCGATGCGTTCCAGTTTACGGGTGATTTCAGTACGGCCGTAGCCTTCACGCACGTGTTCGCCAATAAAACTGTCTTGGCCTTCCACCAGCACATCCGAGCCGCCGAGGTTGCTTGGCGTACTTACAATTATGTGTCCGCTGGAGGCCAGCAGTCGCGCAAAGTGTTCGAGCACTCTTACATCGTCTTCGATATGCTCGAGTACGTCGACGGCCAGTATGCAGTCAAACGGTCCTTCTACGTTGGGTGCAGTGAGGTCGTCGTGCTGCAATACGATTGCGGCGCCAGCCGCCGATGTACGAAAGCATGCCTTCGCCCATGTCAGGTAGTTCTCCTTGATATCAGTGCCAACAACGGCTACGCCGGAATACTTGCGTGCCACGTGCCATGCATACTGCCCAAAACCCGTTCCTGCATCCAGCACGTGCATCCCCGGCTTTAGCAGCCGCCGGAGTTCGCGGCGCACATACCAAGCCCGCAGAAAGAAGAGGTGAAGCAGGCTGAACAGCACAGGTAACAGGCGTGGATAGCGACCGAACAGGCTACCTAGGCGATCTTTGATTGGGTCGTATTCCATTCCAGTGAATATTCATCACACATGAAACTCCGCAGCTGAGAATAAAGGTGCCACGGCGAACGATTTACTTCACAAAGCGCGTAGGTACTGATAGCCAGCTTGGTCCTTTTCCGGTTCCGCAGACGTGAAATCCCAAAGAAGGAGACCCCCTCAACCCAGTAGGGATGGCTTTTCGGAGCTGATTAATGCACGATTAGGCGAATAAGGCAGTCAGGGGATCGTGTCGGGTCGACGGCTAGGATGCAATGAGTATCGAATTCGGTCCCTCAGTTACGGCCTTGCAATTTTGAACGTGCCGTGGATTGCCATGAAGTGTGCACCTATGCGGCCACTAAACGCCGTTGATCAGAGCTTCCCAAAAAGTAAGGACCCATAATCAAGGGGCTCATGGCACAGTCCCAACTCCAAGTTGCACGGAGATCGCTTCAGTTGGATCCCGCTTTTTTGGGTCTGTGGATTACTACATGTGGGAAGGGGGAATTAGACGCTGAAAAGACGAACTCTGAATCGATGTCCCATACCTGTGCCTGCGGGGACTTTCCCAAGTATGTTCCCTTCCCGGTCTGTGCTTCTATTTTGAACAAATGCCCGTCTCCTTCTATTACATGGTAATACACGTAGAAGTCACCCGCCGAATCGGTGAAAAGGGACCAGATCAAGGCCTTGCCGGGTTTGGGTATGTCTCCGCCCCACCCGGGAGGACTGAGTTCAATGAATTGGAGGGGGGCAAAATCGGCCAGCTTTATCTGCCAGACAACCTCACCATCTTCCGTGTAACCAGTTATGACGGGAGCATTTACGCGGTTCAGCGCGACGATGCCATGCTTTTCGCTGCAGGCAATGCTTCCCATTTTCGACAACCTGTGTGAAATGTACTCGCGTGGAGACTTATAGTAATCCAGAAAAGAGGCTACCCGCTGACCCTCGTAATTGTATTTGTGAAGTACACCCTTGACCGATGGTGTGTATCCCAGAAACCAGAAATGACCGTTCATAGCGCAGCCAGTCGAACCAATGAGATCCTTTACGAATCTCAACTTTGGGGTGAATGTGGATACATCCTCGCGCTCAAAGGCTATAATGAAGTGAGAACCGGATCCTACTGTGAAGACTGATTTGCCCTGATCGGCGATGGAGATATGATCTGGTGAATCAGGGAATTCACCAGGGCCCTCTCCAAGCTGGCCAAATGTGCCGAGCAGGGAACCGTCGTAATTGTACAAGCGCAATTCACCGTATTCGGAGTCCAAAACCAGAAAGGTGTCGTTGCCCATCGATGCGATGTCAGCGACCTTTCCGAACATTTCATGGTGCTCCCCTTCCGCCACGCCGATGGTAATGGTCTCGTACTCGTACTCGTTCAAGAAAGTGGATGCTGGTTCCTCACGTAGAATGAACTTGGGATCGGTAACTTCTGGAATGTTGTCCGGTGTAGGATGTCGCTCTATTATTCTGAAGTTGCGCTGGCTATAGGCGCCGGGGATTACAAGCATGGACACAAGCAGTGCCATCAAAGCCCCAGCAGGTCTAACAAGCGTTTTCATAATAAAGTCTATGGAATTGATTCATACCCGACTCTCGGAGGATAGTAAAGGGCCGCTCCACAAAGGCAATTACGCGGTAGTGCTGACGAGGTTGCTGGCCCCAATGGGCTCATTCCAGGCATCCTGCGACCTTGCGCTTGGCGGCGCTCTGCTGTTTCCTGAATCCCTCTTCCGGGGCGCAGCTACAAGTGCCCCGGGAAGTCAACATGCAATGCGGGCAACAGTCAATGAGATAAAGCCTTTGCAACCCCAATCTGGATCTTGATGTGCCTTAAATTGCGGGGTGGCTTCCGTATGAAGCGGATCGCTCAGCCGTCTCCCCGTCAATCGGAGCGAATGTTCAGCACCCGGAGCATGGCGAAAATGTTATTGTGTGGGACTTCGAACTGATCGTATACATCGGGCAGCTTGACCTCTCTCTTGGATTCCAGTGCACTCTGCTCGTTCGTCACTACGATCGCGCCATGAATTCGTGCGTAGGCGACCAGCCAGCTGTCGGCACCTGTCGCGAATTTCGCCTTGACATAGTTGAACACCTTGGATGGCGTTAAACCTACATCATGACATCCGTAGAGGTGCCGGCCACCTCGTCGGTGTCCACCGGGCATCCAGTCGACGCTGGAGACCCGGCTCTCCCGGGGGATGAAGCACGCTCTTCCCAAAGCCGGGGGCAGATGTCGAACGAGTAACATCGGTTTTTTGCCGTGATGAAGACATCCGAATCCGCGAGGTAGGTCCGATCCATCGTCTTCTTGGATGGGTATCTTCCCGCCGTGCCTTCGCGAACGAACCAAGTAATTCAGATGTAACGCTTGCATGCGATCGTCAATCCGTCGCCGGCGAATGCCAGCGCATCATGTAGAATGGGTTCGAGAAGGTGATGCGGTTGCCAGCTGCAGTAGCAAGACCGGTCCCCAGCCGGTTGCAGAGGACCATGAGTTCCTCGGCCTTGGCTATGATTCGGTGCTGCTCGGCGAGGGTTGCAGGGGAGCGGTGAACTTGCGGAGTTTCCGGTTGGCACTCGTTTCTGTCCTGTTGTCCCGGTCATTCTCGAGATACTGGACTCGATGAAATGGGAACTGTTCGAGAAAAGCACGATGTAGTCGGCCATCCGGAATAGTCGGCGAACAACATGCATTTCGGTTGGGTCACTTCCGATCCTGCTGGTGGGATTGCGAAAAACCATAGCCTGAGTCTTGATTATGGCCTGAAATCGGTGGATTGACCTGATTTGCATAGTCGTTACCATCCGAAACGGACGGCAATCTGTGCGCGATATCCGGAAAAGCCGGACGTTTGGGTAATGCGCAGGTCGAAGGCATTTCAGGTCTTGTTGCCGGTGAGAAGTCTAAGGATGTGATCATGCGAGGAAGATGCGAACAACATCGAAAATATCTAATGTGCGCACCATTCGAAGACGCTTTCGTGGCCTTCCGCATGAACAATTCTTTTGGGACCATCCCGCAAGATTCTGGTTGGATCGGGCTCCGTCAGGAAGGCGATCGGAGTACCGGAAAGGTGTCCTAGTAAATTCGGAGCACGGTCGTAGATTTCGGCGTGACCAACTGCACTGCACACGGTCCGCATTGCAGGTGCACCCGCTTGCGCCGTTCAAACTGCATATTGATGCGCGCACCCATGATAGGAGACACACCTGTCGTCGGCCTTTACGAACAGGTCATGACGCACGGCCATCAAAATCAGGTGGCCCAACGCAAGGATGTTGCCGTGTATGCTTCTCCCTTGGACAAAGGAGAGGCGCACATATATCTCCGACAGCATCTGGGCAACTTGATCGAGCACGTACTGTGCAGCCGGCCGGCCGAGGAGCGGCTCGAGCAGCAGCTTCTAATAGCCAATCGAATAATTGAAATCCTGGCTGAGGTAGCACCGGCCGCTGTAAGTCAGGCGGACAAGGCTACTGAGCAGCTGCTCGAAGCCTTGATGAAGTGTGCCGTGATTGGCGAGAACAAGCCCCCTCCAAGGCCGGGAATTCCTCTTTCGCATTCGGCTCTGCTCATTAATGCGCGCGGTGAACACCGGATCGGTCACGAAATCATTTCCGAAATCCAGTCCGCTGATGGAATCGATCTCTTGTGTTCGTTTATCAAATGGTCCGGAATGCGACTGGTCAAGGAGCCCCTAAGGGAATTCATCCACAGGGGCGGGCAATTGCGTGTCATCACTACGGTATATATGGGTGCTACCGAGCGTCATGCACTGGACGAGTTGGTGCGTATCGGGGCACACGTACGTGTCTCCTACGACACTCGCCGGACCCGGCTTCATGCCAAGGCTTGGATGTTTCATAGAAAAACGGGCTTTACCACGGCCTACATTGGGTCGTCTAATTTGTCGGCCGCGGCGCAGCTCGATGGGCTTGAATGGAATGTTCGCATATCCCGGGCGGATGCTTCTCGCATTGTGGACAAATTCAAGGCTGCGTTTGATTCCTACTGGGAGGACGGGGAATTCGTGTGTTACAGATCCTCTCCGGCTCAGAAGCGGCAGTTTGACCGGGCTGTCGCCAGGGAGCAGTCACCAGACCCGCTCACATTCTTGGATGTGCGGCCGTTCGCCTTTCAGGAGGAAATTCTGGAAAGGCTAGCCGTGGAGCGCTTCGTGCACGGACGAATGCGTAATCTGGTTGTTGCCGCCACGGGCACGGGCAAGACGGTTATGGCTGCCCTGGATTACCGGAGCCTGCGAAAAAGGCATGCCGGCCGGCTGAGTCTGCTCTTTGTTGCACACCGCGAGGAGATACTCAAACAAAGCCGGAATACGTTTCGGCAGGTCCTTCGTGAGGAGTCCTTCGGCGAACTCTTTGTTGGCGGCTTGCGTCCGGGTCAAGGCACGCACGTGTTTGCATCCATACAGTCCCTGGCCCGAATAGATGTTGGCTTGCTGGCTCCCGATACCTTTGGCATGGTAATCGTCGACGAGTTCCATCACGTGGCGGCTCCAACGTATGACCGGTTACTGCAGCATTTGCAGCCGCACTACCTCCTGGGCCTGACTGCAACGCCAGAGCGGGCCGACGGGAAGAGCGTACTGCACTGGTTTGACGACCACATTGCGGCGGAGCTGCGACTCTGGGATGCCATAGACCGTGGCCTGCTCGTTCCGTTTCAGTATTTCGGAAATAGTGACGGTACTGATTTGTCCAGTGTGCGCTGGGTGCGTGGCCGCTACGACGAAAATGAATTGTCGCGAGTTTACACGGCAGACGATGTGCGTGTGCGTCATATTCTCCACGCACTCAGAAGCCAAATTGCCGAGCCGCTGCAGATGCGTGCCCTGGGCTTTTGTGTAAGCGTAGCCCATGCTGAATTCATGGCGCGCAAGTTCACCGGGGCAGGCATTCCCGCCTTAAGTATAACGGGCCAGACGCCGCGGGACGAGCGAACATCCTCAACACGCCGACTAGGAGCCAAGGAGGTCAATGTGCTGTTTACCGTGGATGTATTCAATGAAGGCGTTGACATACCGGAAGTGGACACCGTGCTCTTGCTTAGGCCAACGAGCAGCGCAACGGTATTTCTTCAGCAGCTGGGCCGCGGCCTGCGCCTGCATGAAGGCAAGGAGTGCCTCACCGTGCTGGACTTTATCGGTATGGCCCGGCGGGAGTTCCGGTTCGATCTCCGGTACGGCGCACTCTTGGGCGGGGCTTCCCGAAGCGTTGTGCAAAAGGCTGTACACGAGCAGTTCCCTCTGTTGCCTTCCGGATGTACCATTACGTTAGACTACAAGAGCCGCAAAATCATATTGGGCAATCTGCGGTACGCCTTGGGCACACGTCGCCACGTGCTGGTCCGACTTCTGGATGAGTTAGGGTCCGAAGCAGACGTGAGGACGTTCTTGGGGGCCGCCCAGCTTACGCCGCCAGCATTCTACCATAATGGTCGATTCCTGGCGGATCTCCAACGTGCGGCCGGGTTCCGTGTACCGGATGCTGGCCCGAATGAAACGGCACTCGGACGGGGACTCGCACGGCTTGTGCATGTTGATGAACCGGAACGTCTTCGCTTTTACAAGCGCGCTGCAGAAGGCAGACTAAGCGATCCGTTTGCCGGTAGCCGTGCGCGCAGACGGTTGATGATGCTGCTTTGTGCCTTAATTGATTCCGAGGCGGCCGGCGATCTGGACGGTGCATATGAGCGGCTCTTGCGACATCCGGCCATTTGTAGAGAACTGGCACAACTGATGGATTATCTGTCTGATCACATCCGCCATCGGCCTGGAGCCTTGGACCTCGGTAACGAGATCCCGCTTGCAGTGCATTGCAGCTACAGTCTCACCGAAATCATGGCTGCATTTGGCGTGGTGCATGATGGCAAGCTATCACGCGTGCGTGAAGGCGTTTATTTCCACCGGCAAACCAGATGCAATTTACTCTTGGTTACGCTGCGCAAGTCCGAAAAGGAGTATTCGCCGAGTACCATGTATGAGGACTATGCGATTAGCCGGGAGCTTTTTCATTGGCAGTCTCAGCACACCACACGGGCAACCAGCAAAAAGGGGCTGCGTCACATCGAACATGAGCAACGTGGTGTCACGCCGCTTTTGTTTGTTAGAGCGTCAAAAAAGAGTGTCTACGGTACTACTGAGCCCTACCTGTTCCTCGGTCCTGTCACGTATGAGGAGCATAGCGGAGAGCGTCCGATGAGCATCATTTGGCGCATGCGCACGCCGATACCGGCTGATGCAGTCCGAATGGTCCGACTTGCTGTGTAGTAGCCACCCGCGCTTGGGGGCAGCAGTAAGGTGCGAAGTCAGGCTTGGTCTCATGACAGGATCAGAAGTTTGGACCACACGGTATTGGTATTAGTAAATTAACAGGCTGGAATTTTGACTCAGAGTCTATGGGTAGTGTGTACGCGATTGGAATCCAGACCATTCGGAAGAGTTGCGGGCGGATTCTTTGGTTCCTTATTTGCGCTGTGGCTGCCTATATCCCATGCGCCAATGCGCAGTACTTGCCATAATCTGTGCAGGCCTTTCAGCTCTTCAACGACTGCCGCAGGATCCAACTGGTTGTCGAGAGAGTGGGTTATGATGCAACTCAGTTGGATTAACTGAAACGCGGATCAGATCTCGGGCAGCAAGTCACCTGGCCCAAGCTGGGCTGCTGGCGGATTCAGTCGACGAGGCTGGAGGAAGTTACCTCTACGTCAATATCAACATCGTGGGCTTGGCATACAGCATTAATGTCCGCTTCTATAAGGTATTGCTGGATCCGGTCTCCGAAGAGTTCGGGTCGGCCGCAACTTGGGAGTCGGGATCGACGGGTACGCATGGTAATGGCAACGTCGGATTCATATTGGGCGGTCTAACCAAGCACATAAACCGGTTCATCGCAGATTATAGGTCCGTCAACTCGCAGCGCCGCGGTTAGGACTTCGTTTTTAAAAATACCGGTTCTGCCTGGAATCCAGATTCAGATTCTGGATTCGGTAATGACATATGAGGAGGCATCCTCCATGTGGCGCCGAATGAGAAGATCAGCAATAAAACCTGTACACATGGCTTGTACACCAACCATGATCAGCAGTACACCCAACAGAAGCGCCGGCCGATCGCCTACAGGATTGCCATAGACCATCTTGTCAATCGTAATCCAGAGGCTAAGACCCAAGCCCCCTAGGAAAGCCAACAGTCCCAGCGTCCCGAAAAAATGCATAGGGCGGGCCGTAAAGCGCGTCAGGAAAGTCACTGTAACCAGATCCAGGCACCCCCTCACGTAGCGCTCAAGTCCAAACTTTGACCGTCCATGTCGCCGCGCGCGGTGCTGAACCTCCCTTTCTCCGATTCGGTCAAAGCCTTCCCATTTGGCAAGCAGCGGAAGGTACCGGTGCATCTCACCATAAATGTGAAGGGCCTTCACCACATCAACGCGGTACGCCTTCAAACCACAATTAAAGTCATGCAGCGGGATCTTGGAAACCAGCCTGGTCACAAAATTGAAGAATCGGCTGGGTAGCGTCTTGCTTAGGGGATCCTTACGCAACCGTTTCCATCCGCTCACTAGATCGAATCCGCCGTGGACCATTTCAACCAGGGATGCGATCTCCCGAGGATCGTCCTGTAAATCGGCATCCATAGTGACCACCACCTCCGCCTGCACGCTTGCAAACCCTGCGGCAAGCGCAGCGCTCTTGCCGTAATTCCGACGTAACTTCAGCCCCTTGAATCGTGTGTCCGCTTTATTTAGCCGGCAAATCTCCGCCCATGATCCGTCCCGGGAGCCATCGTCAACCAGCCATACTTCAAAAGTCAGGCCGGCTGTTTCGCACGCGATGCGAATTTCCACCGCGAGCGTTGGCAACGACTCCTCTTCCTCGAAAACCGGAATGACGATACCTACAGCCACATCGGCCATGTCCTGCTACACGTCGAGCGTGGCATAGCGTGCATTACGCTCGATAAAGCGCCGCCGGGGCTCCACCGCATCTCCCATCAGTGTGGAGAAAATCCGATCCGCGGCCGCCGCGTCTGCAATGGTCACTTGCTGCAACTGGCGACTTGCCGGGTCCATTGTTGTATCCCAGAGCTGTGCGGGATTCATTTCGCCCAATCCCTTGTAGCGCTGGATATGCACCTTCCCGCTACCATTAGATTGCATCTCGCCGACTACACTCCTGAGCGCCTCATCAGACCAGCAGTACTGCTCCCGTTTCCCCTGCTTTGCCTTGTACAGCGGGGGCAGCGCAATATATACGTGGCCTAGGTCCACCAGTGGCCGTAAATGCCGGTAGAAAAATGTGAGGAGCAAAGTTCGTATATGCGCGCCATCCACGTCAGCGTCGGTCATTAGCATGACCTTGTGATAGCGAAGCTTCTCCAAACTAAAATCTTCATCGCTGTAAGCCAGGTTGGTGCCGATTGCTGTGATGATGTTCTTGATTTCCTCGTTCTCGAGCACACGATCCAGCCGTGCCTTCTCCACATTCAATATCTTGCCACGAAGCGGTAAAATCGCCTGAAAATGTCGGTCGCGGGCCTGTTTTGCCGAGCCACCTGCCGAGTCCCCCTCCACCAGATACAACTCGCAATCCTCGGGTGAGCGGGACGCACAGTCAGCGAGCTTCCCAGGCAGGCCTCCGGACATAAACGCGTTCTTGCGCTGCACCATTTCACGTGCCTGGCGCGCAGCCTGCCGGGCCGTGGCAGCGAGAACAACCTTTTCTATAATGCTCTTGAGCTCGCGGGGGTGATCCTCGAGCCAAATGCGAAACCGTTCGCCGACAATCCCCTGAACAATCCCTTGCACCTCCGAGTTGCCCAGCTTGGTCTTGGTCTGCCCTTCAAACTGCGGCTCTGCCACTTTGACGGAAAGGATCGCTGTCAGGCCCTCCCGAAAATCATCGCCGGAAAGATCCCCCTTAAAGTTTTTGAGGAGTCCATTGCGCTCAGCGCCAGCCTTGAGTGTATGCGTGAGGGCACGCCGAAACCCCGAAATATGCGTTCCACCCTCGTGTGTGTTGATATTGTTGACAAAAGAAAGCACGTTTGACGAAAATCCGGAGTTGTATCGCATGGCGAGCTCCACGGTCTTTTCGTCGTCCGATATATAAATGATCTCTTCTTGGATCGGCTTCCGCGCTTCGTCCAGATAGCTTACGAACTCGCGAATCCCCCCCTCAAAACAGTACTCCTCCCGTTCCCGGCTCTCGGTTCTGCAATCCTCAAGCACGACGCGTACGTTGGCATTTAAGTATGCCAGTTCGCGCAGCCGCTCGCTCAGCGTGTCAAATCGAAAATGCCGGTCCGCAAAGATGTCGGAATCCGGCCAGAAACGAATCGTGGTACCCCTCTTTTCGGAGGGTTTAAGCGTGCGCACACGTTCGACCCCGCTTGTTGGCTTACCACAGGCATAAGTCTGGCGCCAAAGATGTCCGTCGCGATATACCGAGGCTTCCAGTTTTTTTGACAGTGCATTCACGCACGACACGCCTACACCATGAAGGCCGCCGGATACTTTGTAGGTATCCTTGTCAAACTTGCCGCCTGCGTGAAGCATCGTCATCACCACTTCCAGCGCTGGACGCTGCTGCTGCGGGTGTATTTCCACCGGGATGCCACGTCCGTTGTCCCTTACCTCTATCGATCCGTCTTCGTGAATGAAGACCTCAATTTTATTACAGTGCCCGGCGAGCGCCTCGTCAATTGCGTTGTCAACGACTTCATACACCAGGTGATGCAGCCCGCGCCGCCCAAGATCTCCGATGTACATGGCGGGACGCTTACGTACCGCTTCCAGCCCCTCCATCACTTGGATATTGGAGGCATCGTAACCGGCTGGATCTTGCTTTTCCATCGTGTCTGCACTGCTGCGGCAAATCCAGCCTTATACGCTCTGCGACCAAAACCTGTTCGTTACTCGCTGCATTCTACGACCGGATGAAGACGGGCATAAGGCGCGAGTGCCGCGCGCAATTCTGACGGCTGCGCACGGCCGGCACGGAAGCGAACACGGATCGCATCACGCGCCGGCTGTCCCGATTCCCGGGCCTTCACGAGATGCTCATCCAAGACGTCGGCAAAGTGCCGGATGCAGGCCAGGGCCTTACCGTCGGTTACTGGCACGCAGGCGACGGACACCTCATGGTCCTGCTGCACGACTGCTTCCAGGCACTTGCGTAAACTCCCCAGCCCCATTCCACGCAATGCCGAGACAAATACTGCATCCGGATGCTGGTATAGCAGAGCGGAAAGTGTGTCGTGCTGTGCGCCCAGTGCATCGATCTTATTGAAAACGAGCAGCTCGGGTATTTCCAAGGCGCCAATTTCTCGCAGGGTCTGGCGTACTACCTGCCTGTGGTCTTCAAACCGCACGTTGGCTACGCTGACTACGTGCAACAGGACATCGCTCTGCCGCACTTCATCAAGCGTACTCTTGAAGCTCTCTATCAGTTTGTGCGGCAGCTTGCGAATGAACCCCACGGTGTCTGTCAGCAGGACCCGTGTCTTGGGCGAGAGCGCAATCTGGCGTGTCGTGGCGTCCAGAGTTGCAAATAGCCGATCCTCAGCCAATATGTCTGATCCGGCCAGCGCATTCATGAGCGTGGACTTACCTGCGTTGGTGTACCCTACAAGCGATACCCGAACGTGCTGCTCCCGCCCGCGCCGCTGTGTGGCTCGCTGCCGGTCAATCTTGTTAAGCTTGTGCCGGAGCGTGGCCATGCGACGACCAATCAAGCGCCGGTCAGTTTCAATTTGCGTTTCCCCCGGACCACGCGTGCCAATGCCTCCCTGTTGTCGCGAAAGGTGAGTCCAGTGGCGTGTGAGTCGGGTACGCAGATAGTCCAATTGCGCGAGCTCAACTTGGGTCTTGGCTACGGCGGTCCTGGCCCGCCGGGCAAAGATGTCGAGGATCAGTTGTGAGCGATCAATCAGCTTGCAATCCAGCGTCCGTTCCAGATTGCGAATCTGATTCGGGCTCAAATCATCGTCGAATATCACCGTGCGGATCCTGTGCTCAGCGACCATGGTTTTGATCGCGGCCACTTTGCCGGATCCGATGTAAGTCGCCGGGTTAGGTTTCGGCAAAACCTGCGTAACGCGGCCGACGACCGCCGCACCTGCAGTCTCCGCGAGTTGCGCAAGTTCATCAAGCGAGTCGTGTGTCTCAATCTGCCGGCTCTGCTTTGTAATTGCGCCCACCAGCAGAGCCGACTCCGCCAATCCATCACGGGTGCCATGAAGCGTTCGGGCCATTCTCACTCCGGGCGCCAGCGCATAGCCACCAGCATTTCAGCAGCAAGGAAGATGAGTGCCGCGATCAGCATGTGTCGCCAAAGATTCACACCGCTGCGTGCCTGCATAATGGTTTCAGATACGGACGAAAGGCCTGCATCGCCGGCTACTTCAACGGGGATACCTAATACTTCCTCCAGCGCTCCGGCGGCGTCTTCCGGCGCAGCATAGGTCAGCCGCGACTCCCGCTCGTCTAGGTTTACACTCACGCGACGCACCAAACTGTCGGTGGCCAGCACGTCTGCAATGCCTGGAGTACTCACTTTAACGTCCAACAATGTCGCGCCAAACACCTGCTGCTGTTCGGGGACATGCTCTGCCCCATCCGGTGTTGTCAGGTGTAATCTTCGGCCTGCTGCACGTACCCGAAGCCGTGAGGTACGCCCAGTAACCAACGCATCCCCCTGTACAGACTCTCCCGCCGACAGATAGTATGCGGACCGGTACATAAGCGGGACAAAAAGGCCACGCACTGGCAAATCACTCCACGCCGGATCGGGAGCAACGGCCATCACAAGGACACGTCCCCCACCATACTGAATCTCTTGCAAGAAGGATGCTCCGTCAGAGAGCCCTATAAGTGCACTCTCAACTCCAGTGCCCGGCGTATACAGGGCCATGCGGGATACCGCCAGTCGTTCGAGTGCCCGGGCTTGTTCTGTTAAGGTCTCCTCAAAGACTCCTGCAAACAAGGGATGCTCAAAATCGGCTACAGCCACGCTCACAGGCGTTTCGCGAATCGCCAGTGAGCCGGCTCCCAGTGTTTCCAGCAGCGCATTCGCTCCGTTTACCTCGTCCGCTGGAAACAGCATCAGTCCGCCGCCACGATCCACGTATCGCGCAAGAGCTGTGACTTCACCGGTCGAAAGTGTTGCCGGACTCACCAAGAACACTGCATCGTAACGGCTGAGCGCGGTCGCGGATAGTGCATGCGCATCAATTACAAGTGTGCGCAAAGTCGTCTGTCCTTCACGCACGGCAAACGCTAACTCGACGTGCTTCACATTTGCCCCGGCCCCGCGCACAATCAAAATGTTGCGGGACGCGGGGACATGCAGCGTAAAATAATGACGGTTGTCTTCCAGGAATGTGTCATCTTCCGTTTGTACGTACCCCGACAGCCAGCCACGGGACTGTGGCGATGCCAAAAGAGTCGTGCGGGCGGGCAAGTCCGGAGGCAGAGCGACTCCCATTTGTGCAACGCGCTCCCCCTCCAGATACAGGCTTACGGCCCAGTTATCCAAAGGCGACAAACCATGATTAACGAGTGTGGCCTCAACCGTTACCGCCTGCCCTGGCTCAACAATGCGACTCTTCACAACGGTACCAGTTATTGCTACATTGGGACGGCTGGCCGCCTGCACCGGTATCAGGGCAACCCGTACGCTACCCTGTGGTGAATAGGTGGCAGAATCGGTAAGCGTGCTTTCCTGCAAATCGCCCGCATAGTACACCACCTGATTTACATGTACACCTTCCCGAGCCAGATGGGCTGCAGCATGCTGGATGGCTTCAGTGGCCGTCCGTGTCACGTTGCTGACCTCGATATCGGCAATGGCGTCTGGACGGGCCAAAGCGGCCTCAGCGGTGGAAAACACAAAGACTTCATCGCCAGGCCGGGCGGAATTCACCAGGTTTTGAGCCGCTTGGCGCACCTGAGCGATAAACGTTCCTTCGACATCGCGCAGCAGCATCGAAAGCGAATTGTCTAACACAACAGCCATGGAGACGCTTGCGCGCCCCAGGAACCGCGTGCCGGAGGCTCCCTTGAATACCGGCTGCGCGAAGGCAGTCACAATTGCGCACAATGCAAGTGTACGCAGCAAAAGAAGCAGCCATTGACGAATCCGAATACGCTGGATAATCGTGTGCTGAAGCGCCTGCAGAAGTGCCAGTGAACTGTAGTCCAGGCGGCGCGGGCGCCGAAAGTTGAACAGGTGAACAAGAAGGGGGATGGCCGCTGCAATCAGCCCCACGAGGACAAGCGGGTTGAGAAAAGTCATACAGGGGCAAACGTGCGCAGGCTACCCAAACTGCTACAAGAGGTGTATGGCACGGTTCCGGGGTCCCGGAACCGTGAAGTGCGTTAAAATGTGGTTCGTCATTTCTTATTCTCGATGTTCGCTTCCCCAGTCGATCCGCGCAAGTTCATTGTCATTCGTGGTGCCCGGCAGCACAATCTCACAGGATTTGATCTTGATCTTCCCAAGAACAGCATAGTAGTTGTCACCGGTCCATCCGGTTCGGGCAAGTCCAGCTTGGCGTTTGACACCATTTTCGCGGAAGGCCAGCGTCGTTATATGGAGAGTTTGAGTGCTTATGCGCGACAATTCCTTCAGCGTATGGATAAACCGGATGTCGACTTCATCAACGGGCTGGCGCCCGCAATCGCTATTGAGCAAAAGTCGTTGTCCAAAAACCCCCGCTCAACGGTTGCCACCCAGACGGAACTCTACGACCACCTGCGCATGCTGTATGCGCAGATCGGCAAGACGGTATCGCCAATCAGCGATCAGGTCGTAAGCCGCGATTCGCCTCGCTCCGTTGCAGATACGCTCCAGCAGCGCCTCGCGGATGGCACCAGGTTTTATTTGACGTTTCCCCTGCCGAATCCGGAGCGTGGGGCGATGGCCTTGGAAACGTTGAAGCAGCGCGGTTTTTTTCGACTGGTTAGCCTGGCTGGCGATCAGATTTCACCAATCAATCTCAATGAAACGGCGCCGGAAGACGTGGGCGGCAGCCCCAAAGAGTTGCGTGTATTGCAGGATCGCCTTATGGTGCGCAAGCATGACTTGGATACGACCAGCCGCATTGCAGATTCCGTGGAGCACGCGTTTCGCGAAGGGCGCGGACGCTGCAGTGCGATTGTGCCGCATGGGGCGGATCGGGCATGCATGGCCTCACATCTGCACTTCAGTACATTTTTCGAGAAGGATGGCCTCACATTTGCCGCGCCTACACCCAACCTCTTCTCGTTCAACAGCCCGATTGGGGCTTGTCCGATGTGCAAGGGGTTTGGCCGCACGAAAGGTCCGGATCACCGCCTCATTGTTCCGGATGAGGGTCTGTCTTTGTTCGACGGGGCGATAAAGCCGTTTCGGCCCGAGAAATTCCGGCATTATCGGCTCGGGCTTCTCACTTGCGCATCGCAAGAGGGCGTTGATGTACAGGCGCCGTACGCCAGCCTGTCAGACCAGCAGAAACACATAATTTGGCGTGGCAAGGGCAATTACGATGGCATCTTAGGCTTCTTCAAATTTTTGGAGCAGAACTTTCAGAGGAAGAGTTTTCGCTTCTATCACGCAAGATTTCAGGGCTTGGCCAAGTGCATCGCGTGTTTTGGCAGCCGCCTGCGTCCTGAAGCCCGATACGTTCGGGTTGGAGGCCAGCACCTCGGGCAAATTGTGCGCATGACCACTCGCGAAGCAAGTGAGTTTTTCGATGCACTGAAGCTTACGCCCTATGAGAAGGCTGTAGCGGGTGTTCTGCTGGATGAAATCCGAAAGCGACTGCACTTTCTGGTTGATGTCGGCTTGGACTACCTTACCCTTGGCCGTACGTCCGAAACACTGAGCGGCGGTGAGAGCCAGCGCATCAGTCTGGCTACCTCAATGGGAAGCGCTTTGGTTGGTGCGCTGTACGTTTTGGACGAGCCCACTATCGGGTTGCATCCACGCGACACGCAGCGCCTGGTCGGTATACTGCAAAAGTTGCGTGACTTGGGTAACACGGTCATTGTCGTTGAGCACGATGCCGACATCATGCGCAGTGCGGATCACATAGTCGATCTGGGACCGGGGGCCGGACATCTCGGTGGCAATGTCGTCTTTGAGGGACCGCTGGATACCCTGCTGCGCGATATGGCCTCCATTACGGGGGCCTACTTGAGTGGCAAGAAGTCTGTACCGGTTCCCAAACGGCGCCGCAGGCCTAACTGGTCCAAGACAATTAAAGTCAAGGGTGCTCGAGCCAATAATCTGAAGCGTATCGATGTGGAGATTCCGGTGGGATTGGTTACCTGTGTTACCGGGGTTAGCGGCTCGGGCAAGTCCACGCTGGTGCATGACACTTTGTACCAGGCTCTCCGCCGAACGATCAGTGAATACTCCGGCGATCACAATGCTGCAGGGGTCACGGACCAAGTGACGGGCCAGCATCACATTCGTGAAGTGATCATGGTGGACCAGAAGCCCATCGGGCGCACGCCACGATCCAATCCGGTTACCTACACCAAAGCCTTTGACTCTATTCGGGCTCTTTTGGCCAAGACGAAGCAGGCGAAAATGCGTGGTTACCAACCCGGATTCTTTTCCTTCAATATCAGGGGCGGACGTTGCGAGGAATGTGAAGGGGAAGGACTGATCACCATTGAAATGCAGTTTCTGGCCGATCTGTATCTGCCGTGTGAGGCCTGCAATGGGACGCGGTACAGCCGCGAAGCGCTGAACGTGCGCTATCGCGGCAAGAACGTACATGACATATTAAGCCTCACGGTGGATGAAGCAATCGTTTTTTTTGAAGACAGGCTGCGCATCCGCCGCCAGCTAAAGGTCCTCAGCGAGATCGGCTTGGGCTATATCAGATTGGGGCAGCCTGCACCCACACTCTCTGGTGGAGAAGCGCAGCGGATTAAACTGGGAGCCTATATGGGCAATTTCAAGACACGCCAAGCACTCTATGTGTTTGATGAGCCCACTACAGGGCTGCATTTTGATGATGTGCGGAAGCTGATTGCTGCAGTCAATCGGCTAGCCAATTCAGGCAATACCGTTGTCATCGTTGAGCACAATCTGGATTTTATCAAGTGTGCGGACTGGATCATTGACTTGGGTCCTGAGGGTGGCCGCGATGGAGGATACATAGTGGCCACTGGAACTCCGGAGGACGTGGCCAAAGGACCGAAAGGTTACACCGGACGCTTTCTGCGGCCGATACTGGAGGCGGCCGCCTGAATGTATTCTGGACACCACTGTTACTTTCATTTCGCTGGTTGCGTCCAACTATTACCCAGTCTGTGCGTGCGGATTGCATGCGCGAAATCCGGCAATCAAATGCCTGTACGGCATGAACTCAATGGCAGCGCTACGCGAGGCTGAACGCCTGCTACCCGCACCCTGCATCGCAGGACGGCGCATTGCACTGTTTGCTGGTGCCTATAACCATATTTCCGACGGCGTTGCCCTTACGTTGAACCGGCTTGTGGCGTATCTGGAGTCGCGTGGGGCCAAGACGCTCATTTATGCACCAACGACAAACAAGCCTCCGGCAATTCGTCATACAGGCACACTCATTTCCGTGCCCTCCATTCCATTTCCTGGTCGCAGCGACTATCGCCTGACGCTGGGTCTATCCCGCAAAGGCTGGTCACAACTCGAAGCATTTAAACCGCATCTGGTGCACATTGCAACTCCCGACTATGCCGGCGCGCAGGCGCTCCGGTGGGCGAAGTCCAGAGAGATTCCGGTTGTGGCCTCCTTCCACACCCACTTCCCTGCATATTTCAAGTACTTCGCTTCCTACAACAGGCTCTACCGCATGGACCTGCTGGAAAACACAGCCTGGCGGTACGGACGCTGGTTTTATCCACAATGTGAACATATATATGTACCCTCGCCGAGTATCGCGGCCGAACTCCGCGCCCGCGGGATCACAAACGGACTGCGCATTTGGGCGCGCGGCGTGGACGCGCAACGGTTCAGTCCCGAGCGGCGCAACGACACATGGCGAAGGAGTCTGGGTATCGAACCGGAAGAGGTTGTCGTGTCCTTCGTGGGGCGTCTCGTCTGGGAAAAGGGACTGTTCGTATATGCGGACGTGATGGAGGGTCTTAAGGCAAAAGGTACGCCGCACAAGAGCGTGATCGTCGGCGACGGTCCTGCACGCAGTGCACTGCAAGACCGTTTGCAGGATACCGTGTTTACTGGCCCCCTTACCGGCAATCGTCTGGCCACGGCTTATGCTTCCAGCGACGTATTTCTCTTTCCCAGTGACACCGAAACGTTCGGCAACGTAACATTGGAGGCAATGGCATCCGGGCTGCCGGCCGTCTGTGCAGACGCGGCTGGCAGCGACTTACTCGTAGTTGATGGGAAAACCGGATATCTGGCACCGCCCCGGGATTCGGCGCGATTCCTGACCCATGTTACGGGGCTGATCGAACGCTCGGAACTCAGGACGCGCATGGGTGCCGCGGCCCGCACCCGCGCGCTTACGTTTGAATGGGAGCAAATCATGGCGTGCTTGGCTGCCTATTATGCGGAAATCTGGCAGCAGCGGGCCGAACCGGAAGGCGACGGTTTTGCCGGCCCGGAGCCGGCCGTCCGGCTTTCCGTATCCAGGGCTGTGGCATAACGGTGCGGGTCCTTTACGTGTCACATTCGTTTCCGCCGGTGCGGCGTCCGATGGCGAGCATCGGTGGTATGCAGCGTGTGTCGGTTGAACTGGCTCGCGCCCTAACCCACCATTCCAGCCTGAATGTTTCGTGCATGGTGCTGCGCAGCGCGTGGCGTTGGCATCATGTGCAATGCACGCCGTGGTTGGCTGTTACAGCGGCGCGTCTGCACCGGCTGGCCCAGTGCCGCGCTATGGATGTGATCCTTTTTTCCTCCATGGTAACGGGTTCGCTGGCCGTATTGCTTCGCTCAGTGCTTCAGGCAAACGGCATTCGTACTGCGGCCATCGCCCACGGGCGCGATGTTACCCTCCCGGGCGTTTACCAGCGCCATGTAATTGGTCGCGCACTGGCAACCCTGGACCTCGTCTTGCCTATCAGCCGGGCCACCGCCCGTGCTTGTGTGGCTCGCGGCATGCCGGAGGCGCGCGTCAAGATAGTGCCAAACGGCGTTGATCCCGGCCGGTTTGCCCAAGGTGCCGGAAGCTCAGACGGCCGGCTACACCTTGTGAGCGTGGGTCGCCTGGTCAGGCGTAAGGGTTTTAAATGGTTCGTGGACAGCGTGATGCCGCGACTGCCTGATTACGTGCACTACAGTATTGCGGGGCACGGACCGGAAAAGGCAGCTATTCAGCGTGCCATCGTACGTCATGGCTTGCAAGGTCGTACTCGTCTGGCGGGACAGTGTACGGATGTCGCTCTTGTGCAGCTCTATCAGAATGCGGATCTGTTTATTATGCCCAATACTCCCGTTCCGGGTGATATGGAGGGTTTTGGTATTGTCATGCTGGAGGCCGGTGCCTGTGGCACGCCCACCGTTGCCGCCGCACTGGAAGGAATCAGTGATGTGATCACTCCGGGGGCTAATGGCATACTGGTCCCAAGCGGCGATGCTGCGGCGTTCGCCAAAGCAATACTGGAATGCGCGACTGATGGTAGCGTGCGCGCACGCACTCGTGCGCATACGCTACACAAATTCAGCTGGGATCAAATAGCATCCCGCTATGTGGAGGCTTTACAGTTTGGCGCAAGCAGAGACTGACTCAAGCTTGTCCAACTGGTTTGTCTGCCCATAAGCCTGGTAGAGTGCCACGCATATCTCCTGCAGGTCACGATCCGTCACTTCACCGAGACGCTTGGCCGCCTCAAGCGGTGGAATGGATTGTTCGTAGAGGGCAAGACGCTGCGCAACCAAGTCGTCGATCTTGGTCGTTTCAGCCGCTTGCTCCTCCGCACTCATGGCATCCTTGTGTGCGCGCAATGAATCGCCAGCTGCGTTGATTTGCACCTGAATACTGTTGGCCTTGTTGATGAATGCAGCGCCCAGATTATAATGGGCATCTACGTAATCAGGATCGATCGTTATGGCCTCGGTCAGATGTGCAATCGCTTCGTCAAATCGCTCAGCCTGCAACAGCAGCGATCCGTAATTGTACCGGTACACTTTGTTATTAGGCGCGTTTTGTACCGCAGACTGGTAGGCGTTCAGTGCCCGCTCGATCTGCCCAGTCACAGCGTAAGCGTTCAGGAGGAGATCCTGGAGCGCCGCATCTTCCGGAAAAGCCGCAACCCCCTCCTCCAAAACCGGCACAGCTTCTTCAGCACGTTCGTTGGTAAGGTATATCCGCCCGAGGAATGAATAGATTTCCAAGTCGGGTGATCCGTATTCCAGCGCTAAAGTGAGCGGACGAATGGCTCCTACATCATCGCTGGCTCGAAGTAATGCATACGCCCAGTTCACATATGAATCTGCCGAGTCCGGAAACACTACAGCACTAGCCTCAAAATGTAGGGCTGACAAGTGGTAATGCGCCTGCAATTGTTCTTCCGCGAGGTCCGCACCCTGGGCATTGTTGAATTCCGCAATACCCTTGTTGAATTCGCCAATCCAAAAGATTTGCAACTGGTTTGTGATTGCGTCTGCAGTCTTTGGGTTCAGTTCCATAGCTCGCAGAAAGTCACTCGTCATTGCAGTGACATGGCCAATGTATTGTTCTGGCCCCATGGCTAGGGCTTGCGCCTGGTGAATACGGGCCCGCACTTCGTAGGCTTTGTCATTTTCGGCATCTTCTTCCAGGGCCGTGTTGATATGGGCCATCGCTTCCTCAAGCTCCTGATTTCTCAGGGCTCGTTCAGCCCGGCGGATCTGCGCCAAAGCGGATTGCGCGAGGGTGCTGATGCTCAACAGTAGTGCGAAGAGAAAGAGGTAGCGTTTCATGATCTCACGTGCTCAAGATTGATTGCCGCTTCAGGCTGCCAGATCGCCTTGGGAATTGCCCGCCGCATTCGCAGATCGCTAAAGGGCAGCAAATGACATTATAATATAACGCTCCCAGGAGTTTACGTCACAGGAATTGGCGGTTATGGTTTCTGGATGACTGATGCTTCTTTTTGTTGGTCGCCGAAAGTTTTTGGGGCTACTGCCGCTGATTCCATCAGGGCCGAGGTTGCACTGTGATTTAGGCGGCCGGCGGCGGCTGCATGGTGCTCATTCTTCGAAGGTTCAGGCCCAAACAGAGCAACTCCTACTCCCCTGAGATCAGGGCCCATCCCCTGACACTAAACTGTTGGAAGCCAAGGATGCGCTTGATCCAGCCGTTGGGCGCCTCCCGCTATCCATTTACGCTCCTTGTGCACTGCCAGTCCTTCCGGCCGCGCCGTCGCAGGACGTGTTGTTGGATCAACGTCAACCCACTTTTCACTCTCTCATCCGATTGCAACGTGGCTATCAATCTTGCGCGCTTCTAGTGTCGTGTCCCAGAGATAACCGTACATAATCTTTGGATCTTCTGAAGGATGGAGTCTGCGGTGGCCGTCCACATGAAGGGCTGCGTGCCGGAGTGGTTGTAGTGGTCGGTGAAGCGGAGGATCTTCTTTTTGAGCGGGGTGACCGAGGAGAAGGATCCGTGGCGTAGGGCCTGCTGGGTGAGGAGGTTGAACCAGATCTCAACTTGGTTGAGCCCGGAGGAGTAGGTGGGC
>JAAXGT010000140.1 GCA_012271205.1 Rhodothermales bacterium | reverse complement strand
ATTGCCACCGGCAAGAGATCCTGGACCTCGTCAATGAAGACATAATCGTAGGTGGGTCGTGCGTACTTCAACGCGCTGCCAAAGACGTGGCCGAAAGACCGCTACGTAGGCGATTGGCTTCCCAATCCACAGCTTCGAAGAACGCCCAGACTTGCTCCCGCTGCCTCGGACCGAGGGGCCTGCCCCGACCAACACGCGAGAACCTCCTGTATTCCTCCAAGGATGTGATCTGGTTCCCGAGGATTACTTGATTCACCTCGTTGTACAGGAATCTCAGGTCCCTCACATCGAAACGGAACGAGGTGAGCTTCGAGTCACATTGGGCAATTACGACGTCGGCAATTGGGGTCCAAGGATCTCCTGCACCACCGTAGAAGATACGGCTCGCCCAATCAGGACCACTGTGGCGCCGAGCCAGTTCGTCCACATTGAGGATCTCGATACCTGTGGTATCACACTCCAGAGTCTTGAGGATATGATCAGACACCGCCACCAGCGACTTCGTGAAGGTCGTGAACAAGATTCGTAATGGCTCCCGCACGATGGGCAAGGCAGGCGTGTCCAGACGAAGGAGGTTCCGAAGACAGTACAGTGCCACAGTGGACTTTCCGGTCCCAGGTCCTCCCTTGACGAGCCACGGCCCACTGGGACACCGTCGGAACGAGCAACCAGCGGTCTCGTCCAGGTCGAGCAGGAATGACTCCAGAGTCCGACTGCCGTCAACCACCGCCAAGAGATCCTCGGCCGAATCCACCACGCGCTTGGGAACATCGAGCAACTCGTCGATCGGACTGAACCAGAGTCTCTCGATGACCCGCTCGAGGAGATCTTCAGACAGCTTGGCGTTGGCCAGTTCCTCTTCGATGCGACATTCCAAGAGTACCGACCGATGGGGTTCCTGGATTCCCATACCCTCAACTTGGCTGCGGAAGTCGTCGGGTAGCGAATCCTGGGAGGGCGAGATGGTGGGGGCGATGTCGGGGGTTGTCCTTGGGGGTGGCCTCTGATGGCTGATGGGTGGCGGACGCATCGTCAGTTACGACAACACCATCTGGAGGGTTGGGCTCAATCGGCAGTCCCTCGTACACGCTCCTGCGATGCCCGACGCGTAGCAGCGAGATCTCTCGGGGATCGTCCTTGACCCCATAGACCACACGATAACCCCCGATCCGAAGCCGGTAGAGCTCCCCAAGGCCGCCCTTGACCCTCTTGATATTCCGCCCGTAGTGCTGCTTGGCTTGGAGGCGCTTCCATTTTTCGGGTAGCTTCTTCGAGATCTTCATTGGGTACCTCATGGGACTGAAAGTAGAAATCCTTGGTGAACTTAATCTGATACAGTTGCGGCACCTGTCCAGTGTTCTCAGTTCGGGTCGACCACCAAGTTGTCGCTGTGGACGATCAGGCTGTCGTGGAGGCTTGCCTTCTCGCGAACTGGCAACAGTTCGTAGAGGGACACGGCAAGGTGGTGGTTCTCGACGAAGACCTTCCCCTTGAAATGGAGCCGTGACAAGGAGCCCTCCTGTGGCATGTCCAGCGTATCTTGAGCGCGTCACCCGCTGCTGCCGAACGGATCTTTCCTTCCTAAACTAGTATAGTGTTCTTAACATAACGGTGATTATACAGAAACGGCAGCCAGCGTCGGCCGACTCCGCCCGATCTTCTGGAGCATCTCGTCGGCTGTCTTCGCCCAGACCCAAGGCCGGGGATGCTGGTTGCAGGTCTCGATGTAAGTGCGCTAATGCTAACTGGCGCACAGAACTATAAAGCTCAGTTAAATCGGAGTTTCCCTACATTATTCACAAGATTCATCCGATTCCACATCGGGCAGCCGAACCCAAGAGCCGTCCTTTACTGCTTGCAGGAGTTTCAGCTCAGCAACAATTGGGCTTCATGTCGTCAGGGGTTATGAAATGGTGGCCAGTATTGGTCTTGGGCCTCGGATTTGCGGCTTGTGCGACACTGGAACGATCCGATGCCCCTTGGACTGGTACCTCTGAAGTACCAAACTGGCAGATCGACCGTATTTTGGAAGACACTCAATTTTTGGCGGCTCGGCGTCGGTTCTCCCGCCTTACGAGCTATTCGGACGCCGCGAACTACATCTCGGACAGAATGGAAGGGATTCAGCCAGTAGCGGGTCCGTCACGCGTCGTGAATCTGGCAGCTCCTCTCCGTATGATTCATAGAGCTACGCTAATGGGTGCTGTAGCACTGGAAAACGAGGTGGACTATGCGCCTTATGCACTAAGCGATTCGGGACAGGTGCATATAACTTCCTTAGTCCCATTGGATGCGATTGAACAGATTGATGTCTGGGACAGCACTGCGGCTTTGGTGACAGACAAGCCACTGTCCATACCCCAATTGCACAGGCTGGCCGCAAGGGGCGTGGGTGCCGTATTAGTCGTGGGCATAATAGAACACCGGCCACCCGCACAAGAGGCTCCAGATGGACTTGTCGCCCTACAGATTACAGATACAGCGGCCATGCAAATCGCAGGGCATTCCCCAGATGATTGGTCTCAATGGTTGGTGGAGGGAGGTAAGCGAATGCTGGCCTCAACTCTGACCATAGGCGTAGACGTACACGCAGAAACCTGGATGCCCAGTGTCATGGGGTTTGTGCCTGGAAGGGACCCCACGCACAGCAGTGAAGCTGTTATTGTTTGCGCCGGACTCGCAGAACCGGTGCCGGAGGAGGAACCGTTAGCGACTTTTGGCGGACATGCACCTGTGTTAGTGATGGAATTGGCGCGGCAGTATTCACGGTGGTCGGCGCTGGAATTATTTCCCAAGCGGACCGTTCTATTTGCAATTTGGCCTGAATCGCTGCACGGATATGCCGGTCTGAGTGCCTATCTGGCCAATCCTGTCTGGCCATTGGACGAAACTCACAGTATTTATTGTATAGGTGATGAGCATACCCGGTCAGCTCCGCCAACTCACGAAACCGTTACAGTGAATACGGTAGAGGTGCCTGCCCAAGTGTCTCAACTTGAGCGGACCATGGATGCATTACATCACGCCGTGAGAGAGGCGGCATCCGGTCACTAGTCAGGGACGCCTTGCCGGACCGGAGACCAAGTCGCAGCTCACAGTCATCGGTCGCACAATGAATCGGCGTGCAATTTGGCTATTGCCGTGTACACTGCCTTTATTAAGCAAAAGACCGTTTTTCGAATCGTAGCAGAGTCGAAGTAAGCGATGGGCAATTTCGATGTCTGTCTCCCCATTCACTGCAAGAATCACAGGAGACTATATGAAAGTGACCAGCTTGCTTTGTCGCCTCGGGGGCTGCCGCTGTAAGCGATGTACCACAGTAATCCCAGCGTGAAGCTATCCTGATTCAGAACAACACGCCTATCAGAATAACGAAGCCCTGGTTACGAAGAACCGAATCACCGATTTCTCCGGCTGGCTTGGTCACATCCATCATGCCGCGATAGTAGCGCATTTCCAGGGTAAGGCGTTGGTCCGATACATCAAAATCCAATGCCGCACCTGCCATAAGTCCATAATCAAGGGCCTCAATGGACTCATCCTCCTCAAACAGCAACTCGTCATCCGGTCGCGCGGCTACCGCTACCAAGGCGTCGAGATTGAACAGCCCTGCCGGTCCGGCAAAAAACCTCGGGGATAAGTACTGCCCCGCTTGCAGTCGGTACTGCAACAGTACGGGCATGGTCAAATAGACGAGTTTGCTCGTGAGTGTTGCCGGTATGTCGAGGTAGAGCACATTGGTCTTTGCCCCCATCCTAAGGTACAACAACTCGGTTTCGGCACTTAGTCCACCACGCAATTCATAGCCAAAAGATGCCCCCGCACTTAGTCCCAACACGCGCTTCCATGTTGTTTTACCTCCGACCAGATCACCACTGAAATCTGTATAGGACGTGCCTATCTTGATTCCGCCAGTCCACTGGGCCCGCGTCGACGAAGCGAAAAACAGACTAGCAGTTAACATTACAATGACTCGCAGACGCATACCAGAAGCCGTTCAGTTAAGGGCCAAAGTACCAAAAACGGCACATATCCAGGAGCCTCGATTAGGAACAGGAGGCATAACGATACGTAGGCCCAGCCCTTACGCAAACCCGTGATGCCCGTTTCCCGAGAGAAAGTACGTTATATCGCCAAACTGGCCCGACTGCGCTTCAGCGATGAAGAGGAGGAAGTGCTCGCCAATGATATGAGCACCATCCTCTCCTACATGGACAAACTCAATCAGGTCGATACAACTGACGTGCCTCCAATGACACATGTGCTCGATTTGGCCGGTGTGGTGCGTAAAGATGAAGTAGAACATCGGATTGACCACGAGGATGCATTAAGCGGAGCACCGGACGCTGACAGCGATTACTTTAGTGTGCCAAAGGTGATTGGCCAGTCGCAACCTTGATGGCACGCAAGAAAGCGTCCCCTGCAACTGCATTGTCCCGCTCCTGGTGGGACGTACTGCCCGCGTATAAGCAGCACATCATTTGCGGGCTGATACTGCTTGTTGTTGCAACCTTCTTTTGCGGGCCGGCACTCATTTCTGGCAAGTCTTTGGTCGGTGGAGACATTGTGCAGTGGCGTGCGGCAGCTGAGAGCCTTCTTGATTACCGCGAAGACCATGACGAAGAGCCGCTTTGGGCGAGCAACGTGTTTGCAGGCATGCCCGGATACGTGATTTCGCCGCCGGCACTGGTATTGCAGATCGACGAATTGCCGCGGGCTATACGGCGCGTGTCATGGCCCATCTCACATGTACTGGTGCTGCTATTCGGCGCGTACTTTCTCACTTGGACCCTGACGCGTAATACGCTCAGCTCGGTGCTGACTGCCTGTGCCTACGGGTTGACGACCTATCTTCCCATCATTCTGGTTTCAGGTCACAATTCAAAGTACGTGGCCTTGGCGTTTGCCCCTTGGCTGCTGTTGGCCGTTGCTTATGCCTTCCGAAAACCGGGACTCTTATCGGGTGTGCTGTTTGCGGTGGCGCTGGCCGTAAATCTGCGCGCCGGCCATATTCAGATAACGTATTACATTGCGTTTGTAGTAGCAGTGTGGTGGGTCACGGAGGGCATTCATGCCGTGAGGAGACGAAGCCTGAAGCCGTTTTTGATGTCCACAGGATGGATAATGGCGGGAGGCCTGGTGGCCCTGCTCATGGTCGCCGAAATATACTGGCCAGCCTACGAATACAAAGCCTACAGCATACGAGGCATGGCCAGCGGCGGGACTGCGGGCGGACTCGACTGGAACTATGCCATGAGCTGGAGTCAGGGACCGTCCGAGCTGTTGACACTTCTGATTGCCGACGCTTTCGGCGGAGCTGCCTATTACTGGGGACCCAAGCCTCCTACGGGGGGGCCACACTATGTGGGCGGGGTGGTGTTACTTCTGGCAGCCATGGCAATATGGAAACTGCGGTCACATCTCGTGTTTGCGCTGGGGATTGCAGCGGGCCTTATGACCCTGTTTTCACTTGGGCGGCATTTTGAGGTGCTCAATCGTCTGATGTATGAATACTTCCCGCTGTTTGACGCCTTTCGTGTCCCCGAAACGTGGCTGATAGCTGTAGCTCTAATATTGGCTGTACTGGCAGGCTACGGCCTTTCCTACCTGGCACGCAAGGAGCTGTCGCCGGCGTCAGAAGCGGCCAAGAGCAAGTTCATGTACATTGCATGCGGAAGTGCGATTGGCTTCGTGCTTCTCCTACAGCTTGCAAGCGGCAGTCTGTTCAGTTTTGAAAAGCCGGGGGAATTTGATCAAGTGCGGACTTTTGTTGCGCAGCAACTTCAGCGAGGCGAAGACGATCCGCAAGTGATGCGAGCTGCGGAGAACGTCCATGCGGAGCAACTCGTACAGCCCCGCCAAGATGCCTTTAATCGAGATGCGCGTCGTACACTTGTAGTTCTGATATTGGCAGCCCTTACCCTAGTGCTGTATCGCCGCGGTAAAGTGTCAGCTTGGACTATGCAGGCCTGCTTGATACTGCTTGTGGTAGTGGACGTGGGTATGGTAGCACGCCGATATCTTAATGAGGATAGACTGGTACAGACGCGTGATCCGTCCCGGCAGATACAGACTCTTGATGTCGACCGCTACGTTCTGGAGCAGGAGGGTCGGTTTCGCGTGCTATCCTTGGAAAGCCCCGATCAGACCAGGGTGGCTCGCCCCTCCTACCACCATGAATCCCTTGGTGGATACAGCGGTGCTAAGCTAAGGTTATACCAAGACTTTCTGGAACACCTCCTTATGGATCCACGCACAGGCATGCCGAGCGAGAATGCGCTGGACATGATGAACACGCGCTTTGTAATATCTCCGGTGGCGATTCCGGGAGCCTTGGAAGTCTACGCAGGGGACGAGAGTGGGTTCAGTGTGTATGAGAACTTGGACGTATTGCCCCGCGCATGGCTCGTCGGAGAGATCGAGGTGATAAATGAACCAGAAGCGGTTTGGGCAAGATTACATAGTTCGGACTTTGACCCAGCTACGGCCGCCATTCTGGGCATACCACTTGAGGAGCCTGTCGGGCCCGTAGACTCCGGAAGCGTTGCGATTGTAAGTCCGGAGCACCACAACCCGCGTGAAATTGTCTACACTGTTGAAACTGATCAGCCGCGTCTCTTGGTCATCAGCGAGGTATACTATCCTGCGGGCTGGCACGCCACCATTGATGGCCGGGCTACACCTATCCTGCGCACGAATTACCTACTTCGTGCCATTGCTGTACCAGCTGGTCGCTCCACCGTCATCTTGAGATTTGATCCAACCAGTTTCGAGTGGGGCAAACGAATTAGTGGTATCTCCACGGCACTTGCGTATGCCTTGCTGCTTGGACTGCTGGGGGCGACCGTTTACCGAAGGAGGCACGCACGTGTGGGTAGGGGGTCTTGAAGCGCGTACTGATTATCTCGTACTACTTTCCGCCATCGGGGGGACCTGGCGTACAACGCGTGCTGAAATTTACGCGCTACTTGCCGAAGTTTGGCTGGCTTCCAACAGTGCTGACCGTAGAGCCGGCGTTTGCAGCATATCCCGCCCTCGACCCTTCACTCGAGCAGGAAGTCCCTCCGGAAGTCAACGTGATCCGAACCCGGTCCTGGGATCCGTATGGTTTATATGCACACCTGCAGCGGCAAAAAAAACAGAATGTAGTTGATGTAGGGTTCGTGAAGGAGCAGTCTGGTAGCCGCCTGCAAGCGCTGGCACGCTGGGTGCGAGGGAATATATTTCTTCCTGATGCTCGCGTGGGCTGGGTGCCTTACGCTACAAGAGCAGCACGATCACTCTTTCGTTCGCAGGCATTCGATGCTGTCATCACGTCAGGACCACCACATTCCGCCCACCTCATCGGCCAACGAATCCACAAACGGACTGCCACACCTTGGATTATAGATATGCGTGATCCTTGGGTGGAGTTCTGCTATAATGTTGAAATGAAGCAAAGCCGGCTGGCCCGAGCCATTCAAACACGCATGGAGCGACGCGTACTTGAGTGTGCCAGTGCGGTGGTGTCCGTAAGCGACTTTGTGGGGCAACGACTGAAGCACCGCGCTCGAATTCGACACTATGAAACTATATACAATGGGTTCGATCCGGCGGATTATCCAAGAGTGCTACCCCAAACCGAGAGTAACAGGCCATTTATAATTGCGCACGTGGGCTCATTCACGCGTTCCCAGCATGTGCCAAGCTTGTTACAGGCACTGCAACAACTGGAATCCACTACACCCGTCGAGATGCATTTTGTCGGTCATATTCACGAAGAAGCCCTTAGAGCCTACAGGGAGACCGGGCTCGAAGTGGTCATAAAGTCTTACATGCCACACAGTGAAGCTGTGGCGTATATGCAGAAGGCGGATCTTCTATTGGTTGCTTTGGGGCGATGGTCTGGGGCAAAAGGAATCGTGACGGGCAAGGTATTCGAGTACCTTTCGGCGAGCAAACCAATTCTTGGCATTGGCCCGGTTGACGGTGATCTCGCGAATATATTGAGCCAGACAAGAGGGGGGCGAGTATTCGATTATGGCGATGCTAAGGGCATGGCCGGTTACATAAAGGATCGGATAAACAGGCGAACTGAGTCCTTTGAAGCAGATGAAACAGCATTAAAGATGTATAACCGCCGCGAGCTTACTCACTCTTTAGCACAATTGCTGACCTCGATCACATCAAATTCTTGAATTGCCATTAATGCGTATATGCACTGTAGTGGGTGCCCGTCCACAGTTTGTAAAGGCGGCTGCCGTAAGTCCAGCACTCAGGAATATCGGAGTCGAGGAGGTGCTGGTACACACGGGCCAGCATTACGATGCTAACCTTAGCCGAGTTTTCTTTGATGAGCTTGGAATTCCCGACCCGGACATCAATCTTTTCGCAGGATCCGGTTCACATGCACGGCAAACCGGCAGCATTATGGCTCGTCTTGAGGCCTATATCCAGAAGTCCGCTCCATTCGACGCAATACTTCTATACGGAGATACAAACAGCACGCTGGCAGGTGCACTGGTTGCAGCCAAGTTGCAGATTCCGATTGCCCACGTTGAAGCAGGGCTGCGCAGCTTTGACCGCACGATGCCGGAGGAAATAAACCGTGTAGTTACGGATTGTCTTTCGCGGTGGCTTTTTGCTCCGACTGTGACCGCCGTAAACAATCTTGCAGCTGAGGGGCTCTCGAGTGGCACGGAGCTTGTCGGAGATGTGATGCTGGATGCGACTCGTATGTTTGCAGCACGGGCCCGAGAGCGATATCCACTCAGCAGTTTCACGCAACATGCTTCCGGCGCATACGCATTGTCTACGATTCACCGGCCGTCTAATACTGATATTGAGGGGTGTCTCGAAGTCATTTTTTCTGCTTTTCGGCGCTTGCCGTGGCCGATCATCTTGCCGCTGCATCCACGCACAAAGGCCCGAATGGATGGAGTACGAGTGCCTGGCAACGTAGAAATCATAGATCCGGTCAGCTACATGGCCATGCTGACCTTGGTCCAGAATGCATGTTGCGTTCTGACTGACAGTGGGGGACTGCAGAAGGAGGCCTACTGGTTGAAGGTGCTATGCGTGACGCTTAGAAGGGAAACTGAATGGGAGGAGACTACGGAACACGGGTGGAACACGTGTGTCGGGACCAACGAAGAGGCTATTGTGCAAGCAGCCTTGGCCACTCCAACTGGCTCGCAAGTGCCGCTGGGCGAGGCGCCAGCTGGCACGGCATCGAGTACGATTGCGCAGGCCCTAGTACGTAAAGAGGAGGCTATCCAGACATGGAGCAAAAAGTGACGCCAGGCCAGCGTGGATCCGGGTCATTCCGAATCCTGATGGTTCTTGATCAACCGTTCCCGCCGGATCCGCGTGTGCTGAATGAAGCGCTATCACTCAGAAATGCGGGATTTTGTGTCAGCGTCCTGTCCATTGGACCCGATGACAGACCGGTTAGAGAATTATTCCGAGGTATTCAGATAATCCGGTATCGCATTCCCAAAGAGGTGCGCAACAAAATGCGGGGACTTGCCGGTTCTGTGCCGCTGCTAACCCTGTTCTTGAGGTGGCTGATTCCCCGAATCCACCGTCGCTTCGGGTTTGACGCGCTCCACGTGCACGATCTGTATATGGTCGGTGGCGGGCTCGCAGCTGGCCGGCGTTTGGGATTGCCCGTCGTAGCAGATTTACACGAAAACTGGGTGCAGGTGCTTTCAGAGTATGCTTGGAGCACTCGATACCCTGGCAAACTCTTCATAAACATTCCCAAGTGGCACAAGCTCGAAAAGCATTGGCTCGAAGCTGCCGATCGTGTAATTACTGTGGTAAATGAGGCCTGCGAACGCGTAGCCGCACTGGAGATAGCGACCTTAAAAGTGACTGTGGTTCCAAACACCATAAACATTGGGGAATTCGCCGGCTACGCAATAGAGGACGAGGTTGTAGCTTCCATCCGGTCAGAATTCACGATTGTTTATACGGGGGGTATTGATCTGCACCGGGGTTTGAATACGCTGATAAGAGCCTTGGCGATTGTTCTTGCAGCGTGCCCAGCACGTCTTGTTGTCGTTGGCGAGGGTCGTGTTCGATCCGAGCTTGAGGCGTTGGCACGTGACCTCGGCGTTGCGGAACACACTGTCTTTACAGGCTGGCAGCCGCAGCCCCGAATCAAGAGCTACATTGAAGCCGGTCATGTGTGCATGGTGCCGCACATCAAGAGCGCACAGTTGGATGCAGCGCTACCTCACAAACTTTTTCATTACATGTATATGAAGCGCCCCGTAGTCGTCACGAATTGCAAGCCCTTGGAGCGGATTGTACGTGAAACAGCCTGTGGGGTGGTGTGCAAATCTGGCGATCCGAAAAGCATGGGTCAAGCGCTGGTACAACTCTATATGGATCCGGAGAGGCGAAGACAGATGGGTGAAAACGGACACCGCGCCGTAGTCGACCGGTATAATTGGGACCATACCGCGCAGGATATGGTGCAGATGTACAAGGATCTCGCCAAAGAAAGGGGGCACTGATCGGCTTGCCGCGGACGCGTATATTGACTGATACGCGCAAGATATCCCACACGCTTGGAGCTCTGACGACACCTTGGCAGAAGACTGGCAAGCACCCGTCAGTGAAGTCGTGACCGCGCACGTTATCACAAGGACGGACGAAAACATCTGGAGAATGCAGGAGCTCTTGCCGGACTCTGGCACCAAAGCACTCGCTGTCAGCGCCTCTGAGAATCTGAACGTGTACGAGTTGCGGTGTGGGCCCGCTCGATCCATTACCTTCCAATACGGGGGCGGGTGAACAGAAAGGAACTTGCCTGGCTCTTGAAGGAGTATGGCTGAACAGATCTGGACGCGTTTGTTTCGGTCACTGCGCCGCCAGGTGCAGGAGCGTTCGTATGTCCAAAGGTCCAAGGCCCACCGAAGCGCAGCAGTTTCACTCTGTGTGCTGATTGCGGTTGTGCTTTGGCTAACATTGAGTCTGGCAGATACCTATACGTACGATGTGAAGCTTGAAACACACGTAAGAGACCTGCATGCGGACTCAGCACTCGCGACACTGCCTCCGGCATTTGTAGACGCTAGGGTAAGCGGTATTGGGACGGCGCTCCTCAGAACACGATTCAATCGCCCTGTACTGGAAATCAGTACGGTGGGATCGGAAATCGACCTGCGAACCGCGCTGGAACTGTCACCAGAGCTCGCTGTCATGGACGTGATTCCTGAGCGTATCCATCTGGCAAAGGAGAAGCGGCAAACCCGCCGTATTCCTGTAGTCTCACGTGTCGTTTTGGAGCCGATAGCCTCCTATGACTTTTTTGAAAAGCCTGTACTGGACCCTGATTCTGTGACGATCACTGGAGCTGGATCTGTTGTAGGCATGATGGAAGCATGGCCCACTGCACCGGTTCGCTATTCCCGGGTTAGCGACACGCTTACAGCTATTGTTCCCTTGGCCGATACTCTGGCAGGCTTGGTGACTGTTGACGCGACCTCGGCAACCCTGTCAGCCAGGGCATACCGATATACTGAAGCCTCACGGGTTTTGCCCGTAGCGGTGACCGAGCTGCCCACCGCGCAGCCTATTGTTCTCTTGGATCCCACGGAGGTGGAGGTTATATATCGCCTCCCGCTCTTCCAGTACGAAGCTGCACAAGCGGCTGTGGACATGTTCGCGACGGTTTCCTACGAGACCATTTTGGTCGATACAACCGCCTGGGTGGAGCCGCAGATTAATTTGCCGGAGGATCTGTTAATCCGACTCACGGAAATATCCCCGCCACAACTCCGGTATTACATCTACATCGGTACGCAGTAGCCTACGCAGTTTCGGGGGCCTGATGGCAACCTTGAAGCCCACCTCTTGTTCAATATTTATTGCCTTTGTGAGAGGTCTTGCATGAAGTGGCCCGGCTGGCCCAGCAGTGAAGCGAAGTTTGTGGATACACCCAGCGGAATCCTGACTGACTCTGGCTTTTGGTATCACACGCGAGAGCAACTCCTTCGAAATTATGCTGGCAAAGTACTGGAGCACGAACCCCTAAATCGCCTCTTGGCACAGTCGGATACCTGGTTGCGGTCTCCGTGCTCACTGGCTTTATGGCTTCTGCCTCTTTTTCTCAATGGCCTGCCACCTGTGCAAGCAGCATTTGCCATGCTGGGGATTTTTTTATTGTGGCAGGTATTGGGGCCGACCTTTGTAAGTCGAAGCATCCTGCCGCTAATACGGACGCTGGATGCAGTAGCATTGCAAGCAGTTTGGTATGCCTTGATGATGACGCTGTTCGCAAGGAGCGGGCAATATACCGCGCTGGCCGTCGGATTGGGTGGATTCGTGTGTTTGCGGTGGGGCATTTTGGATTACATTACACGACCCCTAGTCAAGTGGCTGTGGCGGCTGCTCTATCGCATGCCTGTTGCCGATCAGGTATTACGGGCATTTATCGTGCGGGCAGCATTACGTTACGGTATCACGCTGACGGATTTTGCAGGCATTGAGCACAAAATCATTCAGCACGTAAGGCGAAAATAGGCTGCAAAGAGGCTGGCGAACTTTTATGTTATCTGAGCAAAACAGTGCAGCCCGTGCGGAACTTGGACGAGCCGTAAAGCAGATTCTATGCCACCCAAACGGACACAGCAAGCCCTTGGTAGTCAGCCGGTCAGTTCCATTATCGGGATTGTCGCCATTGACATGGCTGCTGACGCAGCGGACTACACCACGCGTTTACTGGTCTGGACGGGATTACGGTATTGAAGCGGCAGGCATCAGTATTGCGGATGAGCAGAAAAAAGAAACTTCATCCTGTCTCGCACCGCTAAGAGCAAATTTAGCCCCCTTGCTGTCAGGAATTGAGCCGGATATTCGGTATTACGGTGGCTTGCGATTTGACTTGAGACCTCCACATGAGGCACATTGGCGGGACTTTGGTGCTTGGTGGTTTGTGCTGCCCAGATTTGAAGTCCGGGCTTCAAAGAATGGTACTACGCTACGCTGCAATCTCGTGCTGCCCCGCGATTATGCACAACTGGATCACATATTAACCACACTTAATAGCCTGCGGCTTAATCCGATTCATGCAGAGGTGGCCCTGCCGCGTCCGGAGTCTCACCAGTATCGACCTGTACGCTCAAAGTGGAATGCAACCGTTGAGTGGGCGTTGCGCGGAATAGACTTCGCGTTACTCGACAAGGTTGTACTCGCCAGGGAGACGGCCATCCGCTGTTCCGGAGATCCAGATCCAGCCGCACTCCTTCGGAAGCTAAAGGCGGATACACCCAGGTGTTTCCATTTTCTGTTTCAACCGTCCGGCAGATCCGCATTTGTCGGAGCCTCCCCTGAGCGTCTATTCCGTCGGACCGGTCGCAATATAGAGAGCGAGGCTGTTGCAGGCTCGCGGCCAAAAGGAATTTCGGCTGTTGACGATGCACGACTGGTAGCGGAATTACAGTCCAGCGAAAAAGAATTGCGCGAGCACGAATACGTTCGTGTCAGTCTCCAGGAAGAGATGACCCCACTGGCCGACTCCGTCATGCTGGATGCATTGCCATCCATTATGCGCTTGGCTTCCGAACGGCACTTGGTATCCCGGATGCGTGCAACACTCCGTCAAGGTGTAACAAGCCTGGATGTACTTCAGGCACTGCACCCATCTCCTGCGGTAGGCGGATATCCTACCGGGCGTGCCGTGGATGCAATCCTGGCACACGAGCCATTTGACCGGGGCTGGTATGCTGGTCCGGTCGGGTGGATCGGTCCGGATGCTGCAGAATTTGCGGTTGGCATACGTTCTGGCCTGGTGGATGAGGATTATGTTCGTCTTTATTCCGGGGCAGGCATAGTTCGCGGGTCCACGCCGGGCGCCGAGTGGGATGAAATCGGTGACAAGATCGTGGATTTCACGCGCGTGCTGGGACTCACAACGGCAACGGCTCTGCCGGAAGCTGCATTTCGGCCTAGCATCGTTTAGGCGGATTATGGGCATTCCGGGTGGGATCAACGCGCAATGGGCGGGCCTTATCGTGGAGGAATTGGTGCGCTGTGGCGTAAAGACATTTGTGTTCTCGCCTGGATTTCGAAGCGCTCCATTGAACCTTGCAGCCCATGAGCACCCGGACACAAAGTGCATCGTCCACTTCGATGAACGAGGCAGTGCTTTTTTCGCGCTGGGCTACGGCCGCACAAATATAAGTCCAGCTGCATGGATCACAACATCGGGTACGGCGGCCGTTAATGGATACCCAGCCGTCGTTGAAGCTTCCATGGATGGCGTGCCACTAATATGTCTCACGGCGGATCGACCGCCGGAGCTCCGCGAGACGAAGGCAAACCAGACCATTGATCAAGTCAAGCTTTTCGGCTCGTATCCAAAGTGGTTTGTAGACTTGCCCCCACCCGATAATGCACTGGACGGTGCGTACGTACTCACCACGATAGATCAGGCAGTCGCCCGGGCTCGGAGCGGCCCCGTGCATTTAAATTGCATGTTTAGAGAGCCCCTTGTATATGAGCAACCCACAGCGGCCGGATTGCCCCACCACCTGAAGATCTGGCAAGCTGGAAAAGAACCCTTTACGACGTATACACCGCCGGAATGCACGCTTCCCGATCTGACTTTACTGGCTCGGAAGGCAGCTGTGCACGGTCCGGGTATTATCGTTGCAGGCCGAGTCAGGCGACCCGAAGAGGGCCGGGCCATATCTCAACTGGCTAAAAAACTAGGATGGCCTCTATTGGCCGATATAGGTGCTCAAGTATCAGTGGAAAGTGCAGGGAGTGGTATCACTGTACAGCACTTCGACCTGCTTCTCAAAAGTGAATCCTTCGCAAGTGCCCACGAACCAAGAGCCGTATTGCATATTGGTGGCCCGTTCGTTTCTAAATCACTTCTGCAACATTTGGCCAGGTGCCGACCTGACTTTTATATGCTGGCAGCTCCGACTGGTGAACGCATCGACCCCCTGCACTGCGTGACACACCGCGTCGTAGGCGAAATACCGGATTTTTGCGCGACCTTCGGACGAAAATGGCAGCCGAAGCATCGTGCGTCTGCATGGACCCGAGCATGGTGCCATGCAGGAGAGCGCATTGAACAGGCTCTGGAGTCCGTACTCGACGGACCAACCGGAGAGCTTGGCGAACCGTTTGTGATTCGCGCTGTGAGTCGGTTGATTCCCGCGCACCACACCTTGACGATCGCAAGCAGTATGCCGGTTCGGGATTTACAAATGTTCGGATGCGGACTTCACGATACCCACGTGGCAAGCAACCGGGGAGCCAGCGGAATTGACGGCACAGTGGCTACCGCGGCGGGAGTCGCAGCCGGAAAAGGGGGTGGTGGCACGGCGCTGTTAGGCGATTTGGCTTTGCTGCACGATCTCAATTCGTTGGCCTTGATACGTGAATTCGGATTGACATTGATCGTCCTTAACAACAATGGCGGAGGAATCTTCAATTTTCTTCCGTTCAACAGACCTTTCGATACATTTGAGCGGGTTGTCGGGACGCCGCACGGCCTCGATTTTAGGCATGCAGCTCAAATGTTTGGTCTGAACTATGAAAAGCCAGCGTCACGCTCTGCCTTTGAAGATGCATATGCTCAGGCAGTGAAAGGGCGGGGAGCTACACTCATTGAGATCGTAACCGATAGAGAGCAAAACGTGACCTTCCATCGAGAGTTGTACGATCTGGCAAAGCAGACAGTAGAGCAGAACTAAAACGGACAGCAATAATGGCGCAGAAGAAACACCACTTTACACATCGACCCGAAGTCACTGGCCCTTTTGAGTGGCAGACTGCGGGGAACTACAAGGACATCTTGTACCACAATGGATTGCCCGGCACGGATACGGAAGGGATTGCAAAAATCACGATCAACCGGCCCGAAGTGCGCAATGCGTTTCGGCCGCTAACCGTGAGCGAAATGCAGCAAGCCTTTGCAGCAGCCCGAGATGACTCTTCAATCGGCGCCATTGTGCTGACAGGGCAGGGGCCGGATGCGTTTTGCTCAGGCGGAGATCAACGTATCCGGGGCGATCATGGCTATACAGAGGCTTCCAGTGGCACGCAGCGGCTTAACGTTTTGGACCTTCAACGCCAAATCCGCACCTGTCCCAAACCGGTTATTGCCATGATCGCGGGCTGGGCGGTTGGCGGCGGTCATGTCCTGCACGTGATTTGTGATCTTTCCATTGCTGCTGACAATGCCAAATTCATGCAGACCGGCCCCAAGGTAGGCTCATTTGACGGAGGCTACGGGGCAAGCTTTCTAGCCCGAATTGTTGGCCAAAAGAAGGCACGTGAAATCTGGTTCTTGTGTCGCCCGTACAACGCCCTAGAGGCTTTACGCATGGGGCTGGTCAATACGGTTGTTCCACTGGATGAATTGGAACGCACAACCGTACAGTGGTGCCGGGAAATCCTTATGAACTCCAACATTGCCATCCGTCTGCTCAAGGCAGGTTTTAATGCGGATTGTGACGGACAGGCCGGGCTGCAGGAGTTGGCCGGCCATGCAACGATGCTCTTCTATATGACGGAAGAAGGACAGGAGGGAAAGAATGCCTACCTCGCGCGACGCCCGCCCGCCTTTGACAAGGGCGGCTACAAACCATGAGTCCACCCACGGGATTGTCTGTCTGGGTGACAGCTGCGCGTCCCAAGACTTTGGCGGCGGCATTTGCGCCGGTCTTGCTTGGCACCGTGCTGGCTTGGGAGGCGGGGGGATTCCACGAATGGGCCGCTGCTTGTGCACTGACATGTGCCATATTGATTCAGGTCGGCACCAATTATTGCAACGACTATGCAGATTTTGCGCGAGGTGCAGACACGAGCGAGCGTAAGGGGCCACTCAGGGTAACGCAGGCTGCCATGGTATCCGAGAGAACCATAAAAACGGCTGCGGCTCTTGTGTTCGCGTTGTCATTTCTAATTGGTCTTTATCTGGTGAACCGCGGCGGGTGGGTCATCTTGCTGATTGGCCTTGTCGCTATTGCGGCAGGTGCATTGTACACCGCCGGCCGTTTTCCGCTCGGCTATCTCGGTCTGGGTGACCTGTTTGTGTTGATTTTCTTTGGCCCGGTTGCGGTGGGAGGTACGTACTACGTACAGACACTAGAGATTACGCCTACGATTATCGTGGCCGGTTTTGCACCGGGACTCCTGGCAACAGCTATTCTTGTGGTCAACAATGTGCGCGATATCGAGGAAGACCGGAAGGCTGGCAAGAAAACGCTTGTGGTGCGCTTCGGCCGCCGGTTCGGTATTGGATTGTGGGTGGGATGTGTGGTTGTTGCAGCGCTTCTTCCACTGGAAATTGTGGTTGCAACCGGAGGCCAGCATACGTGGGCTGGGGCAACGGCACTGATTCTACTGCCGGCCATGGCCGTGTTTCACAAATTGCACACGTCAACCGATCCAGAGGTGCTCAATCCGCTTCTGGGACAAACGGCACTGTTGCTCTTGGCACACAGCATCATTTTTTCGGTTGGCTGGATACTCTAGCTCCGGGCATATCGTCGCCAGTAATATTTTGCATTGTGGGCCTGTGGCCGGGAAAATGACACGGCGCAGATTGTTGAACAATCTCTGCTCTTGCGACAGGCTACCATGCGTTTGTGGGTCGGTGTTGCGGCGAGCTGCCTAAGGCACTATTGACTGCACTTCCGCATTATAATTGTAGGGCACTACCCGGCCACACCTGGTCTCCCCTTTACCTGCCTCCTGACCGGCAACGGCGCCGACTGCACCTCCAAGCGCTTCGCGACACGCTGCCGCCTGAACCTCCTCCGCCCCCAACCACCCGCGAACCCATGACTAAACCGAGCGCTTCATCCAACGCACCTTATACGAAGGGGCCGACGCCCCAACCTGTGCCGCCTCCGAGGAACGCGCACCACCCCTCCACCCGTGGCAGCCCTGCTCCAATTGGATCCGCCCCTATGCCAGTCTCCGCTGCCAATCCCCTATCTCTACGTTGAACCTGACTGTGAACAACGGGATGAGTTTTCACAGCTAGGTCAAGTGCCGTCACCGGTCGATCCCGCCAAACAATTTATCGGCACACGCCATGGCTCGGGATGACACGATAGCGGCAGCCCGTAATGCCCATGTGACTACCCGTCGGCTTTAGATGGTTAGCACCGTATAAATCAGCAACAATACGATGCCCAAGAATGCTCCTAAACTGTGCGCCATAACCAAGCAAATCTGCTTTATGACAGTAAGGATGCGGTTATCCTGATACACGCGTCGAAGGGCGAAAAACAGGTAGCATAGGGTGGCGAGCATGGCTATCCCTGATGCCCACTCTATGTCAAACGCCAAATTGACGGCCATGCCTAAGCCGTACAGCAAGAACCCGGCGGCGTAGACATGCAACGTGAAAACGAGGTGTGGAACGTAGAAGCGATTGCGCCTGCGGTACAGAATCTGCACCATAGTGGCGAAAATTGGCATTGTGAAAAAGTAAACCCACGGAAGCCGTTTCCTGACGTAGGCCGTTGTTCCGTAGGGATCGTCAGCTAGAAGCCGGAGAGAGTCAGCTATCCGGCCCTCCAATCCGGAAGTTTCAGATTCTATGCTTTCATCCACAGATTCATGCTGAATACCCGTTGTGTCTGGTTTGGGGTCAGACACGGCTACGCCTGTTGAGTCGGTATCCGGCAGGGTTATTTCGAAAGAGATGCCTCGCTGCGCAACGGACAAAAGGAGGAATGAAACGAAGCTAATGAACAGGTACAGGCGCAAAGGAGCAACGTAGCGGGCGCGTTTGCCCTGCAAGTAGTGAACCGTAAGCAATCCAGGCCGACGAAGCAGAATAGTCAGGGTTTGCGGCGTCCTCGAATCAAGGGCAAAGAGGCCCGTCAGGGCCTTGGCCACAAACACGTGTACGGGTAAATGGAGGTTGCCAGCACGCTGTCCACATACAGCACAATAATGATCGACACTGTGCGATCCGCAGTTGGGACAGGCCTGAGGGTCACGTGCCTCAGAGTTGTCACCACTTGATTCGGCACGTGACGGCAAATCTGTGGAATCTTGGCGATCCATTATACGAAGGTTGGCATAGTTAATGGCCTACTCTCAAAGCCAAAGTGCTTGGCTCACTGATGACCTGAACTGCAATCTTAACCAACAGGGCGAAGGCGGTTGCCGGCAAGAATCTAATGAAAAGGCCCGTGCCTTGGCGACATTCCGTCCCGGACAGCCAAACGAAGCCCACCTGCCAACTTGTCTGGATCGTGTGCCTGAGCAGGCACTACCTCGAAATCTGCCACCAGGGGATGATCTTTCTTTGCGCTCCGACTAAAATTTTTGCGTCCTTAGAGCAATTTCGGATCGCAATCACCGCTTGCGGCTGGTGGTGACCGTCACGGATTTCTTTCCACAGGCGCCATCTTTGTTGAAGATGCCTGTACTGGACCGAGCCGCTTGATACGTGATCGTTTTTACATACGCTATGCTGGCGTTTGGCGCATATATCACAACCCAGCGCATCTGGATCCGCTGTATGCTCCGCAAGGACGTCGTCTAAATCCATGGACGTATCAGATCGACCCTGCAATCAACATCTACGACCGCGACCATTTGATGCAGGCTTCCATGAGACTCGTCAGATCAGAATGCATGACATTTGCGGAATAAAATCAAACGCATGCTGTATTCTATGTACCGTCATGCCTGATGGCGAGTGAGACGAAGTGAAACTGGCAAGCGTAGACATTTTCAGATTCAGGCTGCCGTTAACGTATCCTGTGTCGCTAAAAGGAGTCCCACACTCCTCGCGTGAAGGATTATTGATCCGGGTCAAGGATCAAGGCGGGGCTGAAGGCTGGGGAGAAATTGCACCACTTCCAAGATTTAGCTCCGAGACGCTGGATGAAGCCTTGGCGGAAGCCAAAGTTATAGCCTCCCACCTGCAAAATGCCCCAAATGGAGCGTCGCCCGGTACACTTCCGTCTGTACGTTTTGGGTTTGAACTGGCCCTGAATAGCCTGCATTCTAGTCGATCACCAGTACACCATCTCAGATCGCCGGGCGAAGCCGTTGCCTTATGCAGACTTCTCTTTGGCACAACGGCACAAGTAATTGCTGAGGCCCGTCAACTCAAAGAAAAAGGTTTTCTGGCAGCGAAAATAAAGGTAGGCCAGCGACCGGTGAAAGAGGATGCTGAGCTGATTCGCGAAGTCGCTGCCGAAATAAAAGGTCTCATGCTTCGCCTTGATGCCAATGGTGCCTGGTCGTTAAGCGAGGCGGAAGAATTCTTTCGTAGCCTGGAGGACACACGCATAGATTTCATCGAAGAGCCATTGGCGGATCGTCGGAATCTGTCCACACTGGCTGGGCGATGTAGTATTCCAATCGCACTGGACGAAACTCTTAGAACTCCTGAAGCCCTTGAGTTCCTTCCACTGGCAAAGGTTCTCGTCCTTAAGCCAAGCCTAATGGGTCGGGTGAATTCATTGACTGAATTTGCCAATTCAGCAAGAGGGAATGGAAAACGATGCGTCATAAGTAGTGCCTGGGAGACGGGCATAGGTACGAATGGATTACTTCGGTTGGCATCAAGCCTGCCCGGTGAAATCCACGGGTTGGATACGTACCGGTACTTGAGGCATGACGTGCTTTTCCATGCGCTGCAACTGGATGCGCCGATCGCACCGTGTCCCGAGTATATACTCGGCGAAGGCGATATCAACATGAGCCTGCTTGAGCATGTTTGAGGCTGTATGCACACGGCAAGTACGTGAATGGCCTGCTGTCATTGGATCTAGCGGAGCATTAACGTGGCAAGCTCTTGTGAGCCACGTTACACGCGCGGCAGGCAAGCTGGAGTCATTGGGCATAAAGCGACTCGGAATTTGCCTGTCAAGTGATTGGCAGCATTTGGCGCTTCTCTTGGCTTGCTTCCGTGAAAACGTTACTGCCTGCTTGATCAGTCCTCAGTTGCCCCCTGAAGGTGTCCGTAATGCAATGCAGCAGGTGGATATTGATAGCATAGCGACGCGCAGGACCGACCTCGATGTGCAAACGCTTGATCCAGATGCATTTTTTTCAGGCCCTAAGTCCACTGCTGCGACGATGACGGATACGTCCGCTTGGGCGACTATCATATACACGACCGGTTCCGAAGGCACGCCCAAGGCTGCGGTCCACCGGCTTGAAAATCACTTAAGCAGTGCGCGTGTGGTAGCGAAACGCCTCGGACTTGCCCCCGGGGATCGCTGGCTGCTTTGCCTTCCGCTCCACCACGTCAGTGGACTGAGCGTGCTTTTCAGATGTCTTGCTGCCGGTGCCACCATCGTACTCCCATCTCCAGACGCATCCTTGGTGCAATCGTTGTATTTGAACGAAGTCACGCATGTATCCGCGGTAGCCCACCAGCTATTGCAGATTGGAGAGAGCACCCAAACAATCCGTGCACCGCAGTGCTTGAAGACCATGGTGATCGGCGGAGGCCTCGTGCCACTTGGTCTGCTCAAGAAGATGACGGACGCCGGTTGGCCCGTTTGTACAACCTACGGACTAACTGAGATGAGTTCCATGGTTACGCTTTCTCAGCCCGGCAGTCACTTGGAAACCGCAGGACAGTTACTCCCGGGGTATAACCTGAAGATCGCGCGTGATAATGAAATACTGGTGCGAGGCCCAGCGCTCTTCGCGGGATATCTGGAAGACGGTCTACTGAGGCAGCCTTTTGATACCGCAGGTTGGTTGCGTACGGGAGACATAGGCGAACTGGATAACAATCAAAGGCTTCTCGTTAAGGGTCGGAAGGATAACGTGTTCGTGTCGGGAGGAGAAAACATCAGCCCTGAAGAAATAGAACGTCATTTATCCGCGCTTCCCAAAGTAATCGAGGCGATTGTGGTAGCTGTGCCGCATTGGGAGTTCGGAGCCCGGCCTGTGGCCTTTGTGCGGGGAGCTGTAGATCACAGTGATATTGAACGGCAGCTCCGTGCCAGTCTGCCTGGGTTTAAGATTCCACAATTCCGTCCTTGGCCACAGAATGTTCGTGCACGTGGCCTGAAACCCAACCGTCGCTACTTCACAAAGCTAGCTGTGGATCCCGAGCAGGATGCTCACCACGAGGCCCATCCAAGGGCCCTTTAGACGTTGATCGAGCGAATAGGGGGAGGGGGTCCATTCGTGTACCAATGGAGGCGTATACTGGCTGACCAAGCACGAGTTTATGGAGCAATATGACAAGCGATATGCACCCTGCTGATGGTATCAAGCAATACGGTTCATTCTTGCGAAGCTCGACGATACCCGGAAGGCCATGCGGCACGCGTACAGGATACGGGGCCGCCTTGTCGAGTTAGCAATGGCGGGAATCATTTGCGAGCGGGATTTCTACCGGATTGCCAGCGTGCTTACCCCGCAATCACGGAGCGCAATATGGCAGAATTACTTCATAAAGGCGCATGGCGGACGGAGGGTTAGGGCTGCCGAAAATCGTGGCGATTTCGAGAAGAACGGGATGGTTTACGAGTACAAGGCATCTAGCTTCAATGAGGCAATGTGGTCCACGCTGTTCGAATCCATCTGTGGCAGAATTGCGATTACGTTATTCAATCAATATCGGACAATGGTGCTGTCCCGTTCATGCTAGAGCACGTAGAAATGAGATACGAAACCGAGGCAGTTCCCGCTACGGCAACGCACGGTACAAGACAGGTTACAGGTGAAAACCAGCACATGGAATGGTACATGACGTTCGGACATATGGGACAGGTGGATTAATCGGTACACAAACAGAACGTTAAAATGACGAAAGGCGAAAAGCAGGAACGCAAGCACAGGCGGTTAGTGAAGAAATGGGAGAGCACGGTAGCGGCAACCCACACTAGGTGGGCTAACGATACTGGAGGCAATGCGCAGGTTGTTGGGGGCAAAAAAGCCGAAGCTTGCTGCGTAGGCCGAAGCAAGTTTCTGCTAAATACACAATTGCCTTTAGATTAAGGTCTAGTGTTTTCGTTGCGACTTGCATTGGATCCCTTTGCGCTGAAGGATGATCTCCACAGCTGCGCCTATATCCGCTACGATATGGTCAGCGCTGGTGGTGCCCTTCTCTTGGTCACCGTAGCCGGTGGCCACCAAGAGTGTGGTCATTCCTAGCATGCGACCTGGCTCTATATCCGTATTGCGATCTCCTACCACGTATGAATTCGCAAAAGAAACGGACCAGTCCTCCAAGGCTTGCTGAAACATGCCGGTGTTGGGCTTACGGTATGTGCTACGGCGCCGGTACTGATCTAGTCTGGCCTGAGGGTGGTATGGGCAATAGTAGAAGGCATCCAGATGAGCACCTGCTTCCTTCAGTGACGCCTGCATGTGGGCATGCAGTCGCCGAACGGTCGCTTCGCCATAGTAGCCGTGCGCCACACCAGCCTGATTGGTTACCACGATGGCGAGCAACCCGGCGCGGTTGATGCTGCGGACTGCTTTGCGTGCACCAGGAATCCAGCAAAAATCTTCTATGCGGTGCAGGTATCCAACCTCTTCATTCAGCGTTCCATCCCGATCCAAGAACACGGCACCTTGAGCCATCATCCACTGCCAAAAAGGAGGCGTTCAACCCCGGCGAATATCAGGTGACCACAGAGATCATGCCCTTCCTGGATCCGCGCCGTATCCGTGGCCGGGACTGTGACCAGGCAATCGCACCAGTGCTCCATGGATGAACTAGACTGCCCCGTAAAGCCAATAACGTAAGCGTTTCTTTGCTTGGCGGCTTCAAGTCCACGCAGCACGTTTGCGGAGCGCCCACTCGTTGAAAGCCCAATCGCCACATCTCCGTCCTGCGCCATAGCCGTTACTAGGCGTGCGAAGACCTCCTCATACCCAAAGTCATTGGCAATAGCGGTTAGCTGTGCTGCATTGGCTGTAAGGGCCACAGCAGCCAATGCTGGCCGGTCTGGTAAGTAGAAGCGTCCTGTCAGCTCTGTAGCCCAGTGCTCCGCTGTTGCAGCGCTGCCGCCATTGCCAAACAGCAGCACCTTGCCTTGGTGCGAGTAGGTGGAAGCTATCCGCGATGATATTGCGGCTAAGTTGCTTATCTGGCTACGCACCGCCGAGCGCACGCGCTGCGCCTCGTCAACCTGCACTCTCATCCATTCTGGCAGTCCTGTCCCCGTTACCGTATCCATGTCTGAAGCCCCTGATTGGTGAACCCAAACTGCATCCTCCGAATTCCGGCATTCTCCAGCACCTGGATGACATGGTGACGCCGATGAGGGGCAGCAAAAAAGAAAATGAAGCCGCCACCGCCCGCACCGGATACCTTGCCTCCAAGTGCGCCTGCTGCCCGTACTGCTTCATAGACCATGTCTATGTGCGGGTTTGTGATCCCCTTGGCCATGCCCTTCTTCGCAACCCATGCCTCGTGCAGCAGGTTGCCAAATCGTTCAAATTGACCTTTGAGCAGGTGACGCTTCATTTCAAATGCCATCTGTTTGGTGCGGTCCATGGCCTTCACGTTTTCATGGCGGTGCTGTTTGAAGTTTTGTACCTGATCACTGATGATGTCGCCGCTCCCGTGGCGCTTCCCAGAGAATGCCAACACGATGGCGTACTCCAGCTCGCTAACCCATTCTGTTGGGAGCCTGAGTGGGTTTACAAGCACATCGCCGCCACTAAATTCAATGAAGTTAAATCCACCGAAGGCGGCGGCATACTGGTCTTGCTTGCCGCCTACAAGTCCTAGGTCATGACGCTCTACCTCGACGGCAAATTGTGCAATCTCGTAGCGATTCAGCCCCAGTTTTAGCCAGCGATCAAAGGCACCAATCAGTGCTACAGTCATCGTGGAAGAAGCGCCCAAGCCTGATTCTGGCGGGCAGTCGGTGTGTGTGAACAGGTCAAATCCGCAAGGAATGCTCCGTGCGATGTCCAGCGAGTCCATCACGCCTTTTGCTAACAACATATTCCCGCCGGACGCCGCCGGACCCGCGGTCTGCCCTACTTCGAAGCACGCCGATTCGCCATAATCCAACGAGCGGAGCCGGATCAGACCCGACTCGTTAGGCACGATCGATACCCATGCGTACAGATTAATGGTGGCGTTAAGCACGTAGCCACCCCGCTCATCAGCATAGGGTGCTACATCAGTTCCGCCACCGCCAAAAGCTAGCCGCAGTGGCGCTCGAGCTCTGATAGCGTTGCTCATGGCCCTACCGGGCGATGAAAGCTATGCACCACGCTGTGTGCCTTGGCGTAGTCTGCGGGCGTACCGAAATCCAGGAACTGTGCTCCGTCAATGCGGCATCCATACAGTCCCCGGCCGACCCATGCAGGAAAAACCTTGTGCTCCAATGAAACTACTTGGGCCACAGGAATGCTGCGCACAAGTTCCGGCTCCAGAATGTACATTCCTGCGTTGATCCATGCTGCCTGGTTAGCACCCGTGTGCTTCTCTGCGAACTGCTTCACTGCGCCCGTCTGTGCGTCAACACCCACGCGACCATAGCGCGATGCGTTGGCGACATGTGCCAATGCCAGACTGCCGCAGGCATCTGGGCGGGCGTCATGAAAGGCCTTCAGCACCGCAACCCGGCCACTAAAGAACGTGTCTCCGTTGACTACCAGCAGCGGCTCGTCCAGTTGAAGTGTGTCGGCGGCAAGGCGGACCGCCCCACCCGTGCCAAGAGCCGTAGTTTCGCGTACGCAGCAAAGCTCTAACGGCCACAAAGACCCATCCCGAACAAAGTCAGCAATCTGATCCCCTAAGTGACCAGTGCTGAGTACTACATGCGTTATGCCCTGTTGTTGCAGTTGCTGCAACAGGTACCACAAGAAGGGTCTGCCTCCAACGGGGAGCAGTGCCTTTGGTTTACCATCTGCCACGAGTGCTATCCGTGTGCCGAGCCCTCCGCATAAGATGACTGTAGTAAGCATGCTTGGCTACAGCAGTGATTCTATGGCTTCATACAGTGCATCCCAGCCAAAGGCGCGCTTCCTTTGGCGGACACCCTCTCTAAGCTGATCATGCAAGCCTTCTTTGAAAAACCGTATCACGGCTTCGGCAAGCGCTTCTGGGTCCTCCGGTGGCACTACCAGCCCATCGTGTTCGTGGCGTATGACCTCTGCCAATCCACCTACATCGGTAGTGATGAGTGGCGTGTCAAAGTTGAACGCGACTTGGGCCACGCCACTCTGTGTTGCCGAAATGTAGGGCTGCACAACCACATCGGCAGCCGAGAAATAGACAGGCACCTCAGCATTGGGTATGTATGTGGCATCAAACCTGACATGGCGCTCCATGCCATGGTGCACCATCATATCACGATAAGACTTCTCGTCATCGTAGCATTCTCCTGCCACGACGAGGCGCACATTGGGCACGGATTGCACAATGCGGGGCATAGCCTCCAAGAGCACGTGTAGGCCTTTATATCGGCGAATAAAGCCGAAGAAGAGAAGGACCGGTACGTCATGGGGCAAGTCAAGCGTTGTGCGGGCGGCAAGAGTATCTACAGTTTCGCCAAAGATGTCGTAAACCGGATGCGCAACATAGCGCTGGGATACCTCCACACCCAAAGCCTTGAGATCAGAACCGACAGACTCGGACATGAACACACAGCCGTCCACGGCACCGAGAGCATAGCGGCCAAGCGCGGCATCACCGAGATGCCGTTCGTGGGGGATAGCGTTGTCCACAACAGCAACGATCTTTATGCCGCGGCGGGCTAGGCTCCGTGCGATGGTGCCGAACGCAGGAGCCAGAAACGGCATCCAATACTTAAAGATGGCCGCGTCTGAGCCCAGCTGTGCGATGATCCGGGCGGCCTTGAACCAGCTGCGTGGGTCTATGGAGTCAACGACACGGTGAGCTATAGGCTGCGTGCTCCTAGGATCCTGGTCAAGTTGCGTCTTTCCCGGGAAGAGGAAGCCGGGGTACTGCCGCGTGAAAGTTAGACTGTGTACAGCGTGCCCACGTGCTTCCAAGCCGCTGTGCATCGTTTCCAAAAAGTGCGCGATCCCGCCCCGGTACGGGTACATGGGACCAACGAGTGCCAGCTTCTTGGTTGGGTTCACATGCTCGTGCTCGCCGGTATTTTGCTGCCTAGCAGCTACTCTAGTCACCGGGTGCGGTTGCATAGTTCGAATGCATAGCCTGGCATCTGCGCTGGCAGCCCGTGGAGGAAATGGGACTCTAGAACTTAGGGTAGCCGAGAGGGACCAATACCTAACAGCCCGTGGACTAAATGGGTTTCCANNACGAGTACCTCTTGCAAGATACAGGGCAGGAAAGGGTTCCGGCGTGAAGAGACGCTATCCGGTCCCCAGTGGGCGCCGAATGCGCCGGAAAAGCGCAAAAGGTCGGCGGCCGCCTACGCCGCCGCGAGACCCAGCCAGCTCCGCGGGGGCGACTCCGTGCCGCTGGCACAGGAGTAGCCCCCGATGGAAGGTCACCGCCTGGAAAGTGTCCGTTTTCGGATCTCCTCCGGCCCGCGTACATAGACGCGCCGCCGCCCTCCAGTCTCCAACAGGTGGGCCCATGTGCGCTCGAGTTTCTCCCCCCGCGGACGCCGCCGTCGCGGGCCCGGCGACGGTTAGCAGAGGTGACCGGTTGGGCTCCCGCTTTCTCTTCCACTTGCGGCGGCCCCGTCTCGGTTCGCTCACGTAGGTCCGCCACCCCCGCTCCTTCATCTCCACCATCGTCTTGTTGGAATGGTAGCCCTGGTCGGCCACCCCTCCTGTGCCTCCGCCCCGACCGCCGCCAGCGGAGGCTCCACCTCGTCCAGCGTCACCGGTAAGTACGCCCCGTCTCTCCCACCCATCGTCTGCACCGTCGGGGCCAC
>JAAXGT010000172.1 GCA_012271205.1 Rhodothermales bacterium | reverse complement strand
CGGAGCACCGGCCCACCGCTCCGGTTTTGGGTACGACGGATGGACCCGCTGGGGTCTGCGCTCCCGTATCTCCTCCTTTTCGCGCAAAATACGGTACCTAGTGCGCCAGTGACACAGGTAGAGGCCTTCATCCAGCCGGGTCGCCCCGATTTGACGAGGAGGCCCGTCCATGAACCGCTCTGAGTTCAGCCGGGCGCGAATCTCCGCCCGTTTGGCCTCTGATAACCGACGGACCGGTTTGCGCCGACGGGTCTTCGGCTGCGTCGCCACCGGCCGCCGGCTTCGGTAATAGCTGGCCCGCGAGACCCTTACAGGCCGACCGGCGGCCTTCGTACCTACGATCGGACGTAGTCGGGTCCCCATCTCCTTCATAGAAGCCCGGCCTCGATCTCGCTGCTGACGCCAAACAGTGTGCAGATTTTTTTTTGAACCTCTAGGACGGCCCGGGCCGGCTCCAGCTGTGGCTGTCTCTGCTGCAGCTCCTTCCGCAACCGCGTGATCTCCTCCTCTTGGGCTAACAGCTCCTAGCCGGACCGGGTCGAACCATAGAGCATACCCTGATCATGCTGACGGCGCCACTTGGTCAGATGCGACGAGTACAGACTCTCCCGGCGCAAAAGCGCTCCGATCTCCCCGGGTTGCGTACCGGTCTCCGCTTCCTTCAGTATGCGCCGTTTGTAACTGGCGCTGAACCGGCGACGCTTGGCTTTGGAAACCACCTCCGTCAGCGCAGCCTCCCCGACGGCCTTGGTGTACAAAGAATTAGGGAAGGTCTGATCAATCCAGTGTTTGAGGCTTACTGGAAGCTTCGGAGCCAGGGAAAGGACGGGAGGGCGTCTTATTCAAGGCGGTATGGCAAAAATAGTGGTGGTTCGGAGCCCGGAGCGCCTCCAACCGGGGCGCCCGGGCAGACTTATCCCGGTACCGCTATCAATGACTGGCGGGCCCTATAGAAATGGGCCCGCGCCAACAGCGTGTAGACCGGGGCCACGTTCTTCTTCCATCCCTGGTATCGGGTCTTGCGGTCCCCCCAGAGGGACTTGATAACGCCCAAGGTGAGGCTCCCCGCACGCCCGCGTGCGGGGGCTCTTTCGGTTGAACGAGCGGTCTGCCCCGTTCAGCTTTCGCCGGCGGCTTGCTTGCGCAACACACGCCAGGTGGTCCCCGGCGCCTCCGCCTTGGCTGGGCACTTCGGACACGCGGACCCCTGGTCGCCGTAGCTCTCTTGCTCTGGGCCGGGCAGACCGGGCTCCATCAGGGTCCCCTCGGGCCCGTTAGCCGCCGTCACCGCCCCACTGGGTACCTAACCCTGGGGGTCCGTACCCCCAGGCGCTTTCAGGCCAAAAGGCCCCTGATTGGCCTTCCGCGTGGACTTCATCTCCAGATCCTGCTGTCTTGTCTGGTTCTGGGTAGATGGGGACCTCGATGAGGGTCGCGTCTACCATCGGGCCCTCCCGTATCCTGAGCCCCCGGGCCCGAAGGGGCGGCCGGCTAACCGAAAACCGCCCCTTCGTCCGTTCAGGCGGTTCCAGCCCAGGCCGAAACTGGCCGATCGGGGGCTCATCCGGAACGTAACCCGGTTGCCGCCGAGCCACAGGCCGCAGAGGAAGGGTGTCGGGCCGGGCCTCTTCCCGGCCGGGATCCGAAAGACCGAACCACGGCTGCATGAAGTCAATCCGCCGCCTGGTTTCCAGTGGAACCAGGGGGCGGCCTTTTTCACCCTTGAAATATAGGGGCTCCCGTTTCGAGATCAGGACCTTCCACGGCCAGACGGGGTCCACCTTTTCCCGGAACCGTTGTTTGCGTGTTTTTCTGGTCCGATTGGGATACGTCAGGTCCTCAAATGAGAGCTGGAGCATCGGATTTCCCCACGTATTGATGGTTTATGCTGTCATAGACTAGACCGTGTATTGTTGTGACTTAATCAGACTATCCTTAGATGTGTTCATAGGGCATATGTGTCTGAAAACAGATTGATCCGGCTGACCAGTACTGTCCCATGAACCCTACCATCACTACACTATTTAAGGTACAACCGTGTCTCACTTTCTATTGGCACAGAGGGTTACAGCGCCGGAATGTGCACCGCGTTCATTCAGGAGGTCGCCAACGAGTTTGCCAGGCCCGTCGAGGTGGACGAGACCTGCGCAGGAGGAAAGGGTCCGCCGGCAAGAAGCTGAACGCCGGGTCAGGCGGCGGCAGTTGGCCGGGAGGATCGGGCCTCCGGTAAAAGGGCTGCGAAGGTAGTCGAGGTGATTCGCCCGTGTGGAGCGCATTGGTACTCAAATGGCTTACGGATACCGCCCGCTTGCCCCGCTCCCTTTGCCTCGCTCCGACTCGTTCCCCCGTTCCACGCCAAGGCCCAAGCCGCTTTCTCGCCACCTTGATGCCGGAGGCCGATCGGCCAATAAGCAGGTCCCCGCCGACCTTGTCCCGGGATCGAGATCCCACCCCGGTTTCGACCATCCTCTAACGGAATTTCGACACGTCATCAGTGGTTCATTTGCATTCGACTCTACGGCGCACACCAGACAGGGTCCTACCCCTGCCTTTTCCCAACACGCTTACCACGACATCTCTTAAATGGGCTCTTCCTCCAACCGAGTGGGTTTAGTAGTAGATTGAGTAGTACCTGCAATGGACTGGATGGGAGTCTTAGCCGTGTCCGGTCCGTTTTTTTGGGCATCACAACGCGTCTATTCACGGTTTACCCTCCTCTCTACGATCATGTCCGTACGAGCGAAAGACTTTAGCCGACTCTGAGGTATCCAAGCGCCTTGGGGGGGCGGAGGTAACGCTGGCCCATAAGGCCCAAGCAATCCAGGTCCACGTGCCTGCGGGGACGGCGAAGCGCGGACCGGTCCACCGTGTGACGTCGTTGGTCCACGCGACGATCATCGCCGTCGGTCATGGCGTCACTTGGATAGGTGCGCGTACCGGACCCTGGTCGTGGCGGACCTTCCCCGGGTAGACGGCCCGACGCCTGGTGTGTGCACGGTGGCCATTCCGTGGGTAGAGGCGAAGTCGCAATTCACGGCGGAGTTGGAGTCGTGGGGGATGGATGGGCGGCCGGAGGCGAGTGTGTCGGCGGTGGCCCGTCTGATGGAGGTAAGCTGGGCAGCGATAGACCGGATCATGTCACGGGGGCTGGCGGGGAGACCGGAGCCGCCCTGCGCTCACCTTGGTGTGGACGAGACGTCGTTCCTCCAACGGCCTGATGAGGTCACGATCGGGTCCGATGCGCAAGCGGGCATCGTGTTGCCTAGGGGCCAGATCGGACGAAAGCCGTCCTCGCGCCGTGGTCTACCCGTCTCACGCCGGAGCTGCTGGAGCGGATCGAGCGGGTCCGCATGGATAGATGGCCGGCCTCTATCAAGGCTACGCTGGAGCCTGGGCCGGGGCCCAGTAGAAGGGGGCGTTGGACCGGCAGGCGGCGCGTTTCGAGTCGTGGCGTACCCGTACGTTGAAGACGGCCCGAGCGGGGGCTATCGAAGAAATGGCCCAGCAGTTGTGGTATTAGGGGTCCCGCACCGGGGCCCGCAAGGACGGGTGAGCGCGGGTGATCCGGGGCGATGCGGTGTCGACTGGAGCCGGTCAAAACAGCGGCCAGGACCATTAAAAGGCATCTGTGGGGCCTCCTTAATGCGATGGTCCTGAAGGGGGCCATGGTCCGGCGGAAGGCCTCAACAGCCGGATCAAAACCATCAAAGTGCGTAGCAGAGGCTTTCGTAACAAAAGCCGGTTGGCCCCCACCACGGACACGAGGCTGCACGGCGACGGGCCCGCGGACACGCCCCGGCGGCCTCCGCGTTGTATGGACCTCCGGGCCACGGGTACGCTTCAGCGCTCGCGATAGTGTAGACGTGGACCGCTCCAAGTGCGCGGCTATCTTCCGAGTGGACAACCCTTGCTGGCGAAGGACGTACTATCTGGTGGCGTTCGCCCGCGTCTAGGGGACGGGGCTTTCGAACCATGGATAACCCGTTTGGTCAGACTCACGGATTATCGACGTGGCCTGGATCGAATGCGCCCCCTTCATCAATTTTTTGCACTCCAACGCTTCAGAACGCAAATTGTCAGAGTGTTGTGTTTCACTGTTCAATTGGTGTCGTACCGTGTCAAAAGCCGATGTCCGCGCTTGCGCGCGGTCAATGACGTTGAGTTCCGTTATTCTGGAACATTATTCTTGGAATTGCTCAATTCGGGCCGCCACATTGCCCCATACGTCGTGTATGGGGCAATGTGCTTTTTGCCGAGGTCTTGCCCCCCCCCCTTTTTCTCTTAAATTTGACCCAGTTCAACGCAGTAACTCTGCATGCATCCCCTTAATCGGACATACTGTCGAGGACGTGAGGAAGGCGCAGCGCGGATGCTGCTCGTCCGAAGCGGCCTTCGTGGTCTCGCGGGAGACGAGCGAAGCCGACGCCTCTGCAGAGTACTCCGCGTTTCAATGCTTCAGTGTGTTTACAACTTGACCATCCACAAATTCGATCGGAGCCATGATGAAGAAATTGCTATTGGTGGTAAGCCTAAGCCTAGCCCTCACTGGGGGCCTGTTAACAGGGTACTATACCCAGCCTAGTTTAGCCGCTAAAACCGAAGTCGGCCCATGCTGCGATGTATGCCAAGGCGAGAATCCTTGCAAATGCACCGCTCATAGTAGCCCGAAGAAATATTGTCGGACGTACACGTGCACCAGTGAATTTGGGGATGCCGAATGCACTGGCGACACAGAAACAGTGTGTTGCCTCCCCTCCAGGAAGTGAGGGTGAGGTCAGGCTTGAATTGCTTGGTACCGTATTGGCTTGTGCCAATCGGCAGGCCCGCACATGAAGTGGACACGATTGGGGTGTTCTCCAAAGTGTGCTGGTTTTCAGCGGAATAGCGCAATCGTTGGTTCGGTTGACTGGACGTTGAGCTATCGACATTATCGCTAAAGCGATCCAGAGTGCAAAAGCTTGAACAGCCAAACATTCGCAGCCTATGACTTTAGTTGGCCAGGGAAAAATGCGGCCAATGGCGGTGACGATGCCATTGCGCAACAAGGCGTGACATGAAACACCTTTCTAAATCGACGGCAGTTGTGACGGTGGTTCTTGGTGGCTTTTTTGCCGCAAGTGGTCTAGGCAAGTTGGTTCTATGGCCAATTGCGGACGAGAATAGTCATTCTATAGTCGACCACATTACCAATGCGCCTTTAGCCATGTATCCGATTGGTGTCAGTGAATTGATTGTGGCATGTATGCTTCTAATTCAAGATCGACGCATTAGACGGCTAGCCGGAGTCGCCGGCGCAATAGCAGTGGTCGGATGCCTTGCTCTAGTGAATGTACAGTCGGAGTGGCAGGCAATGCAGCTGTGGGTTTGCTGTAACCCCTTTACATCGTTAACGTATGGTTTTCCGCTTGGATACCTGAGCGTACTGATGCTGTTGGCATGCATGTTTGTTGCACTGAATAACGTAAAATCTGCTGTTTTCCTGCAATCACTCCACAGCGCTCAACGTGTCGGTATATACGTAGCCACAGCACTGAACGCCTATTTGATCGGCATCGTCTTCCTTCGGCTCTTAACGTGAAGACCAGAAGACCATGCGTGCACGCTTTACACATACTGCCGGCATCTTGTACTTTATGCTCATATGCGTAGCTGTTTTGCAATTTCGCATTATTCAGAGCATGAACGTGTCAGTATCATCGCGTGCCGACAATGGGCAGAGTGCTAACCGGGAATACACTGCTTCATTTCCAGAACACATGAACCTAAAGGTCACATTGCCATCTGTTTGGTCAGGCAAATCGGTGGATATTGATTCCATAACGGTTGGGAAGCCAGCGATAGTCAGTTTTATTTCGTTGTCATGTCTTCAGTGTGTGCAAGACTTGGAAAAGTGGGGAGTCCTTAACGACGAATTTCTCGGTCCAAATGGAGTAGTACTGGTCTTTGTGGTAGGGAGGGCATCCCGGAAGTATGCGGCTGCAGTGCTGCGTCGGTACGAAGACATCATGCAGATTGTACTGTACGATTCGACGGATGTATTGGCCACATTGAATCACATGCCAGGCATACCTTCGACTGTATTGATCGACGATCATCGGCGGGTAAGGCTGGCCGGATCTCCGGTGGCCAGCTCACAGGTATTCGAGATGTACCGCCAGTGGGTTGTGGACAGTACGGGCGGTACGCGGAAGGAGGTGTTACGGGATCTGTATAACTGAACGTGTTCACAATTCACAGTCAACAGGGGCGAATGATCGATCAGTTTAAATTCAGGGCGACGAGCACTAGGCTTTTAATCGTAGTGGTGTCGGCCGCTACGGCGGTGTCGGTAGGTTGTACAAGAGGAGACATGGAGCTCCCGCCATCGAATGAAACAATTGTGGATAGTCCTCACGGCAAAGTGCATTTAGAGTATGATGGAAGTATAGGCGCCGAGGACGTAGAGGGTTATTATTTCTCCTTCATCCGGGGTATTGAAATCGACCAGCAGGACAATGTAGTCGTATATGACGGAGGGCTTGGGAATATTCGCGTTTACAGTCCGACTGGGACTCTGATACGGGCACACGAACTGCCAGAGGGCCCGGGGCCAGGAGAATTTATTAGTGGCGCATCAGGCTTCAGCTTATCAGAGGACAAACGGCGTATTCTGATTTACGACGAAAATGCGCTAAGAGTGACCGTGCTGGACTATACTTCCTTCGATTATATCAACTCGTTTCGCCTTGATGAAACGTTTTATGCCAAAATTGACGCTGGGCCGGATAATACTGTAATGGCAGTCTATACTCAATTGACATTGGAACGTATGCCGCTTATTCACAGATTTACTGAACAGGGTACGAAGTTGGCTGCCTTCAGCGGTCGGCATAGTAGGTTTGTGGAGTTTATGGATCGCGAACTTCAGGCCGCTTATCAAGTATCTTTTGCCCAGAGCGATTCGCTCATGTTTGTGTCCTTTTCGCTGCCATACGATATCAGGGTGTACAACAGGAGATATGAATTGGTCAATCGATTTCATCGTAGGCCGGAATTTTTTGGCAGAACGGTTCGTGAAGGGAGGTGGCTGTTTCCGTCGGGATACTGTACGAATATCGTCGTCGCGGATAACGAGTTGGTATTGCAGGTTGTCGTCAATAAGCGCGAAGATGAGAAGTGGGTTCATGCATTTGACTTTGCGGGCCGGGACAGGGGCGTTCAGAATATGTCGGGGGGTGAATGGGGTGATAGCTGGTACTTGGACAGTGATGCTGTAGATTCAAGGGGCAATGTCTACGGCGCAGCATTCAGGCCTTTTCCGAGGGTTATTAGGTTCAGAGTTGTGTCGGGTGAACGTTGATTTCTCAGAATGGTGGCCATATCGCGCGGCTGCGTCGCACTATAGTCGGAGGAATTACTCAAGTCTTAGCCCAAGTTCAACGTGCACCGTGTAAAGGCGCATGTGTCACGTAACGATAGGGAGATGAATCCAATGACTTAGCCAAGGTATCGTATAACTGCGTGAGGGATGGGGTAGACCCTTTGCTTTGGTGATACTTGCTCTACGTTTAGCCTGAACTTCCAGCCTGTGGAATAAGTCTAGACAATGACTTTATCCACAGGCTGGTAGGCGTCGTGGCAGCGGGGCTGGAGCGAACACCCCAACGGCTTGGTGCGGGAATACTTTCCGAGGCGGTCGCACTTCACGTCGCTCTGCCACGCCACCGTGCGCCAGGTGACCCATGGCCTCCACCACGGCCCGCGCTAAGCGCGGCACTTTGACTCGCCTGCCGGAAGCGTTGGCGGCGGCCCGCCCCGCCGCCTGAACCGCCCCCTACGCCGGGCACGCGGGAAAGCCTCGGGCTCAGCCCGAGGCCTTCCGGTATTCGCCCCCAGGCCACAGACCGCCCGGAGGGCCCCCATCCACCAAACACACTCGCCATTACCTGATAAACTCCTCTCTCGGCTTGTCAGAAATCTGTACCATTGCTTTTCATAGTTCAATCTGGGATTTACAAGAGCCTACAAGAGCCGGAGAGGGGGTATATTTGTGAGGGCTTCTGTCTGGGGGGGTGATGCTCCAAGTGTCTGTGTTGTCGCCAATATACGGCGGCCGTGTAAGGCAGACCGGGTTCGGCCACAAAGCGGATCGTAAAGTGAGGCTTCATGATTAGAAGCATATGCTTCCGGTCATAAGGCGGGTTTCATTTCAAGAGGCCAGCTATTGGAATTGCGCGAAGAAATAAAGGAAGCAGTGATAGTAAGGCGGCCCTGCTACGTATGAGAAAGGGCGGCGGCCCATTTCCCTGAATGCGATGCTGCGCATTTACGTTTGCTTGGTTCAGGTACTCGGCCCCGGTGATGCGTTGCTATGACAATATGGCCGCGCGTATTCTTGCGGCGTGAAGCCTGCATCCGACAAGACGATCCTTTGCAAGTTTCGCCATTTGCTGGAGCGACATGGCTAACGGAGTACCTGTTCGAGGGGAGCCGGAAGTTACGGGAAACCACGGGATCATAGCGAAGCGATATTCGATAGAGGACACTGAAATCATCCAAGTCTCACTATCCAGTGAGGCGGGGAGCGCGATCCTGAGTTTTGGCCGAAACTGTTAGTCGCTCACTCAGAAGGGCATCGTAGCTTGTGCTGTCCTTCTCCCTTTCTTGTCGTCTCACTCCCGCACGAGGTTCCACCCAACCACTTCTTGCTTCCACGGGCTGTGTGACCAATTAACGGATTATTGGTCCTGCGGGCGTTCTCGGCTCATCGGGATACAGGTCGCTAACCCATCTGTCGTAGCCATTAAAAATCTGCGTTGGAATGCGCTCTTCCACATTCTCACGGGACAAGAATCGTTCGGATGCCTGACTCCAGCGCGGATGGGGTACATTCGGGTTGACATTGGAAAGGAAGCCATACTCCTGTGGCTGTAGTTCATTCCAGAATGTCTTCGGTTGTTTCCGTGTGAACTCTATCCGCACAATGGCCTTCGGTCCCTTATAGCCGTATTTCCATGGTAAAACCAGACGCAACGGGGATCCGTTTTGCTTCGGTAACGGCTCACCATACATCCCGACCGCCACGAATGCAAGCTCATTCATGGCTTCGTCCATTCGCAAGCCCTCGAAATAAGGCCACGGGTACCAGTGGGCTGTAGCTTGGCCGGGTAACTGATTCGGGCGGTTGATGCAGGTGAACTGCACATGTGTAGCTCTGGTAAGTGGCTTGCAGCGCTCAATTAACTTCGACAACGGAAATCCCGTCCAAGGTACAGTAATCGACCAGGCTTCCACACACCGGAAGCGGTAAATGCGTTCCTCCAAATCCATGGAGCGAATGAGATCGCTTAAGTCCCACGTCTGTTTCCTTTCGACCTGGCCCCGTACTTCCAGTGTCCATGGGAATGCCTGAAAGGCTCCCGTATGGGGCCAGACCCGTTTTAAATTGCCTTGGTTGATAAACTCGTAAAAGTTGTTGTACGAAGACGAAACCAGCCTGTCGGTGACCGGGCGTTCCGGGACGGTGAAGTCGGGATTGCGCGCAGCCGGGTATCCGTCACGCGGTGCATCATCCGGAATAGTGTCCAAGGGACCGTCCGGATCCAGCTCACCAGACGACGCACTGTGGGCATTGTTGGAACAGCGAAAGCCGCCGGTGGCCAAGGCCATGGTGCCGAGTCCGAGTGATTTTAGAAATATGCGGCGGTTTTTGTAGGCGGCTTGTGTCGTGCATGCGCTTTCCTTGAGCTGCCAGTCTGGATTAAGAATTATGTTGGCCATTCAAGTAGTGCGTATTGTTAGTTTTGCGCGCACCACAATGCACGTATCCTAAACATGAAAGATCCGGCAGCCTTCAATTTTGACGGTGACTATGGAGACGAGTACAAGGAATTGGCCGGCCGGGTGATCCCCGGGTACAATGAGCTGTTTCTGGCTACGCTGGCACTACTCCAGGAGCGACTTGCCGAAAATGCCAGAATACTGGTTGTTGGTTGTGGTACAGGGCGTGAAATCGAGACCTTTGCTCCGGCCGAACCGGGATGGAGATTTGACGCTGTGGATCCGGCCTTGGAAATGGTGCGCTGCACGGCAAGTGTTGCAGAGCACCTCGGGGTGCAGGATCGCGTAAGCGTACACCATGCTTACACGCATGACCTTGATCTTCCCTACAAGTATGACGCCGCCACGGTTATTAATGTAATGCATTTCCTGCCTGATGGCGGAGCCAAGGATCGGCTGATGTGCAGTGTGGCAGAGCGTATGCATCCAGGCGGGACCGTTATGCTATTTGATCTGCACGGCGACCCGACGCGACCTTATTTCCCGCTGTATTACAGTGCGTGGATCCGCTTTATGGAACTCCGCGGATATCGGGGGGCAAAGAAGGAACGCCTTCTCAAGCGACTGGCCGCTGGCATTGCCTATGTGGGTGAGGACCGTGTGCTCGAGATCTGCTCCGGCGCGGGGCTCCGCCTGATCCGTCGCTATTGGGGCGGTCTCCTGTATACAGGATGGATACTGGAGTGTAACAAACCAGCAGTCAAGGTGTCAGGATAGGCTGTCGGCGCACGGTTGTGGTGAATGGCGCGACCTAAACTTCAGGATAGACCCATGGCGTGCGGTACGGGCGCCGCATCATGGTGGCGGCCTCCACGTCACCAGCAATCGTTTCTGCTTGTGAATCCCAGTGTAGTGTGCGTCCCGTTTTGAGCGCAATCATGGCCAGAAGACACATGTTGGTCGCCCGGTAGCCGTGTTCGATGTCGCATGCAGGGCGCGTGCCTGATTCAATGGCTCGGATGAAGTCTTCCCACAATGCTCTAATATTCTGGCTATCGGGCTGATCCAACTGCGGATCTTCGTGCTCAATCGGTGTCTTGTTGTCCGAAGGATAAAACGTCCACCCGTCCAGCCACCCGAGATGTAACGTACCGCGCGTACCGTAAAAGTAGCATCCGATATTGCTCTTTTCGGCATTGTTAGCAGCGTACTGGCGGTGCTCCCAGGTTGCTGTGTACTTTTCAAAAGCAAACGTGGCCACTTGCGTGTCCGGCGCATCGCTGCCGTCGCGGCGTATATGGCGTCCGCCTGTGGACGAAATCGCATGCGGAAACGGCTCCTCCTCCATAAACCAGAGTATCTGGTCCAACCAGTGAATGCCCCAGTCACCCAGCTGTCCGTTGGCAAACTCCAGATATTGACGGAACCCGCGCGGATGGATGCTTCGGTTATACGGTCGAAGTGGCGCTGGGCCACACCACCGATCCCAGTCCAACCCGTCCGGGATTGGGCCACTGGGTGTGGGTTGTCCAGCCCCGCCGCCATAATGCACAAAGGCACGTACCATACCTATGTCACCGACTTGGCCTGATTTCAGAAACGCACGCGCCGAAATGTTATGCGGCGACACACGCCGGTGTGTGCCCACCTGCACCACACGGGTACTTTGGCGTGTGCGATGGAGCATGGCCTTGCCTTCGTCCACCGTGTGGCTGATAGGCTTTTCCAAGTATACGTGTGCGCCAGCCTCGAGGGCGGCGATCGTGGGCAGTGCGTGCCAGTGGTCCGGCGTGGCAACGATGGCAATCTCGCAGTTTGTGCGTGCCAGGAGTTCCTCGTAATGGGCGAAAATAGTTGGAGCTTTGCCACTTAGCTGCTCGACCTCGAGGGCGGCTTTTTCGAGCTGGCCGGCATCCACGTCACATAAGCCCACTACGTCCACAGTGCCGCTGCTCAGTGCCACTCGCAGGATGTTCATGCCCCACCAGCCGGAGCCGATAAGCGCCGTACGGTAGCGGCGCGCGCGTGGCCTGATTCTGATAAACGGTCCCGCGGCAAGCCCCAGCGCCGCTCCTGCCAAAAAGTCACGTCGTTTCATCTACTGTGCTTTCTGGTCCCAATCCTGCACGCTGGAGATGTTCGGTTGTCCATAGTGTTCTCCATTCCAGCCATCGAATCCGTCCATCCTGAAGGTCCAGAACCCCGTCGTCATGTCACTGATGGCAATAAGTCCGTCCTCATTACGCACATCCACACCGAACGCCCCGTTAATGACCGAAATCCACTCATCCGTTGGCGGCCCTACATACGTGTCGTAATAACCGACTGTTTTCGGGTTATGTGGATCTTCCAGACTGAAGATCTGAAGTCCGTCCAAATACCCCGAAACAAATACGTAGGGCCAACGGACTTCGTGGTTGTGCACCAGGTTTTTCCAGTCAGCGGTCCACGCGGAAATCGGTTCTCGGATGATAGTGCGCTCCCCCTTTAGTGCCGGCTCCAAATCAAATATTCGAAGTGGCGCGTACTGGTATTCGGCTTCGGCTACCACGTAGCGTCCGTCTGGGCTGGGCGTAAATGTATGTCCCCAATCCACCCCACTGATCTGTGCAAGTGTGATTCTGAGTTGTGGATTCTGCAAATCCGAAATGTCGTAGATGTAATAGCCTCCGGTGCCTCCGCCGTAGAAGCGGTCTTCACCTGTATCCGGATGAAAAGCGGCATAAAGGTCGTGGTAAGACGTGCGGCGCATGTCCCCCGTGGCCGACTCGGGCAGCGGGACCTCCGCGATCAGTGATTGATCCACGCGACCGTTTACAACTTCCACCAGATCATAGACGTGTGCCTTACCGCTACGAACTGTAGTTAGCAGCAGGGGGCGTCCGTTTGAATGACGATAGATAAATATGTTGTGAAAGCCACCGGGATACTCGGGAATACGAATCCGCGTTACTTCCTTCACGGCATCCGGATTTGGCAATCCGGTTACGTCGAACACCACAGCCCCCAAGTCGCTGTTGGGTCCCTGTCCGAATTCAAAGGACTGCACCACATAATAACGGCCTTCCCATTTGAAATATTTTACATCCATGCCGCCCCGATTCATGTGAAGATCCTGATTCTCCAGACGCCACCGCATTATAACGCGCGGAGAAGAGGGGTCGCTGATATCAATGATGTCCATGCCCTTGGGGCCGTCTTCCAAAATGGAGGCACGCCCCACATACGCATACGGGCGGCTGAGTTCTTGTTCGAGTTCCATATCTGTGACGGTCATACGTCCCCCCAGCGGCTGATGACCAAGCACCGTGATGTTTTCAGAGCCCGGATTTTCGGGGGTCCACTGGGCTTTTGCCCCGGATACGACCAAGAGTGAGGAGGCAAGAATCAGAATGGAACGCATGGTATAAGCCTCTTATGAACAGTTTCTTGACTTCAAGAAGATAATTCATCGCTCGGATTATGGTTTGGATAGCGGTGGGCAAGGTGAAGAGGGGGCGTGCCCGACATGTATTGGAGCCAAAGCCGCAGGTTGCGCCCCTGCTGACGAAGAGCCCCCACATGAGCGAATCGCCGCCAAGCGGTTGTGACGGGCGTTTGCAGATAGCGAAAGCCACCACGGACATGCAGCATACATGCCAGATGCAGGTCTTCAAAGATCGGAATCTCCGGGTAACCGCCGATTTTTTCAAAAACTGAGCGGCGAACAAACAAGCCCCGGTCTCCGAAGCAGATGTGCCGCCAGTGGATGCGCGCGAATAAGGTGTAAGTGGCGGGCCAGAAGCCTGACGTATCGAAACGCAGGCGAAAAATACCACCTTCAGCAATTGGGTCAGCGAGTGCATGCCGAACCGCCTCCAGTGCCCCGCCACAGAGTCTGGTGTCTGCGTGCAAAAATAGCAGCGTATCACCCGAAGCAACGCTGGCCGCGGCGTTCATTTGTACAGCCCGACCGCGGGCGGAAGACACAACGCGGGCACGACGTTGGGCAATGACACGCGTATGGTCTGTGGACGTGCCGTCGGCGACGATAATTTCCTTGGGGCCAGGCTGCCGGACTACAGAATCAAGCGTGCCACTTAGCCAGTCGGCCTCGTTCAAAGTCGGAATAATGACCGATATCAGCACGATTTCAATGCGGCAGATCAGGCCTCCGTTTCAGGCTTTATCCGTAAGAGTAGCCAGCCCTGGAAGTGCCTTGCCTTCAAGAAATTCGAGCATAGCTCCGCCACCAGTCGAAATATGCCTTACACTGTTGGCGAGTCCGGCCTCGGTGATAGCTGCCACGGAATCACCACCGCCCACGATCGTCATTGCGCCGCGTTTGGTCGCCTCAGCCACGGCTGTCGCCATCGCCCTTGTTCCGGCGGCAAATGCATCAACTTCAAACACGCCCATGGGGCCGTTCCAGATGATCGTTCGGGCGTTGCGCAGAATTCGGGTATATCGTGCCACTGTTTCCGGCCCGATATCCAGTCCCATGTAGCCGTCGGGAATACTTCCGGAAACGATGCTGCTGCGGCTTGCTGTGTCGATCGACGTACTAATAATGTGATCCTTCGGAAGGCTGAGCTTGCCACCTGCTGACTCCAGCATAGCCTTGGCATGGTTCAGCAGGCTGTCCTCGACCAATGAACAGCCTGTGCTGTGACCTGATGCCTTCAGGAACGTATAGCTCATAGCACCGCCAATAATGATCTCGTCCACAATCCCGATCAGGTTGGTGATGACGCCGATCTTGTCAGACACTTTGGCACCACCCAAGAGTGCGATCATCGGGCGCTCCGGGGCCTCAAGTGCACGTCCCAAGTGTCTAATCTCACGCTCCAGAAGCAATCCCGCTGCCGCCTGATTCATCTTGGTGGCCACGCCTACGTTTGATGCGTGTGCGCGATGGGATGTGCCGAACGCATCATTGACGAACACATCTCCCAAGTCGGCCAATGCCGCTGCAAATGCAGGATCATTTTGGGTCTCGCCCGGAAAAAACCGGGTGTTTTCCAGCAAGAGAAGACTGCTATTGGGCATGCTCCGAATGGTCTTCTGTACTACGGGGCCAATCGTGTCGCTGGAGAACCGCACGCGTTGTCCGATGACATCACTCAAGTGTTCGGCTACAGGAGAGAGGCTGTACTGTGAATCCGGCACGCCGTTGGGGCGCCCCAAATGGCTGAGAAGGATCGCTTTTCCGCTGGCCTCTATGATGGTTCGCAAGGTGGGCAGTGCCGCCCGAATACGTGTGTCGTCTGCCACCTCGTATCGCGTGTTGTTTTGCTGCGTCGCTGTGTCCTTTGGCCGCAACGGCACGTTAAAGTCAACCCGAACGAGAACACGCTTTGCGTACAAGTCCAAGTCACCGAGTGACAGTTTTGTCATTAGCACAACAGCTGGAACTGGTTAGCCCGCCAGCTGCAAAAGGCGACGGGCTACATCCACAATACGGTTGGCGTAGCCCCACTCATTATCATACCAGCCAAGCACCTTGATTGTGTTGTTTTGTACCATTGTTGCCAAGCTGTCAAATACGACAGAATGTGGGTTGTGCACGATGTCAACGGACACTATGGGATCTGCACAGTACTCCACAATACCGCCCAGCGGACCATTGGCAGCGGCCTTGAATGCCGAATTGACGTTGTCCTTGCTGGCATTGGTCCCATTGGTTCGGACCTGCACAGTAAGATCGGTAAGGGATCCGTCCGGAATAGGCACGCGCAGCGCCATGCCATCGAGTTTGCCCTGAAGATGGGGCAGAACGAGGCCGACGGCCTTTGCGGCCCCGGTGGTCGTCGGCACGATCGAGTAGGCCGCCGCCCGGGCACGCCGCAAATCGCTGTGGGGGGCGTCCTGGATGCGCTGATCGCTCGTGTACGCATGTACGGTGGTCATCAGCCCATTTTCAATCCCAAACGCGTCGTCAAGGACCTTGATCATTGGTGCAATGCAGTTTGTGGTGCAGCTGGCGTTTGAGATGATCTCTTCGGCTCCAGTCAGCTCATGGTCATTTACGCCAAGCACAATAGTGGCGTCGACTGCGTCTTTAGCGGGTGCTGAAATCACAACCTTTCGTGCACCGGCTGTCAAATGTTTGGCTGCCGCCGCGCGGGATCGGAAGAATCCAGTAGATTCAATCACCAGATCGCAGCCCAGGTCTTGCCACGGCAGTGTGGCAGGATCACGCGTGCTTATTACCGGGATCGTGAGATCGTTAATGCACAATCGATCACCGTCCACGCTTACGGAACCGGGCCATGTGCCGTGCACGGAGTCGTATTTGAAAAGATGCGCCAAGGTCTGAGCATTCGTCAGGTCGTTGACCGCGACCACATCAAATGCGGATAGGTTGCGCTCCAATATTGAACGCAGTACGAGGCGTCCGATACGGCCGAAGCCGTTGATTGCAAGTTTATGAGCCATGATCAAAGTCTAGCCGTGATAGTGGTTAAAAGTTACAGGCGAAAACTCCTCCACACAGGAAACCGCGAAAGTTACAGTAAATCGTACTGGTCAGTTCGCAATCCACAGTGAAGAGCCGTCAAATAAGGCTGGTTCCGGCAAACTGCGGGAACCGAACACGATGTGCTATCGATTAGATCAGGGCAGCGGAAATAGCTATATTAGCTAGTCTTTCAAAAACGCAAATCATGCATCTATGGCAAAGCTGAAGGCTCCTAAATCAGTAACGAGGAGAACCGCTGATGCTGGAAGGGATGGGCCGCGCGGATGGGTCGAGCGGGCCCAAGACTTTTACTTCGAGCGTAAAAGTCTGGTGACCGGGTTGGCCGCGGCTGTGATCATAATCGTTGCTGGCATTCTTGGCTTCAACTACATTCAGGGAGAGCGTGTCCGACAGGCCGAAGAATTGTTGGGTGGCATCATCATGCACTACGAAAACGGTGATTATCGCACGGCCTTGGATGGCAGTGGTGAAACCTTGGGGCTATTGGACATTATCGATCAATACGGCAGCCTCTCTGCTGGCAATATGGCAAGGTTTTATGCTGGTGATGCACTCTTCCGCCTCGGCAACTACGATGAGGCCCTAGTTTATTTCGAGGCTTTTGACGCGAAAGACAACCTGGTCGGGGCGAGTGCTATTGCGGGCCAGGCCGCCATTTACGAACTCAGACAAGACTATGAGCAGGCTGGGGCGTTGTACCGGCGGGCGGCCGGCATGGAGGATAATAGTTTGCGCTCCCCGGTTTACTTAGTGGCGGCCTCACGAGCATACAGCGAGGCCGGCCAATTCGAAAGGGCCGAGGAAGCGTTGGAAACGGCGATCGAGCAGTACCCTGACACGGATTTGGAGGATGAGATTGAATTCAGGCTGGGTTTCGTCAGGGTTCGAATGAACTGATTCACCGGTTATGGCTGCCCCGCGCATTTTGGTGGTGGACGATGAGGCAAGTATCCGGCGAGCCCTGCGGGAGATTCTCGAATACGAAAATCTTGCTGTAGACGAGGCTGCCGACGGGAATGCTGCCTTGGAGAAATTGCGAACGCGCAATTTTGACGCGGTGCTTTTGGACATCAAAATGCCGCGTAAGGACGGGCTTGAGGTCTTGGCCGAATGTGTTGAGGCTTGGCCCGAGCTTCCCGTGATCATGATCTCCGGGCACGCAGATATCAAGACTGCAGTAGAGGCGACCCAAATGGGGGCGTTTCACTTTATCGAAAAGCCCCCTGATTTGCAGCAGCTGTTGGTGACGATGCGCTCGGCGCTGGAGCGTGGCCGGCTTGTGCTGGAGAATCGCCGGCTTCGACAAGCGATCACACAGCAAAACGAGCGCGAGCTCGTGTCCATTCTGGGCAAGAGTGAAGCTATGGTTCACATCAAGGAAACGATTGCCCGCGTCGCACCAACGGAAGCGCGGGTTCTAATATTGGGGGAACCTGGTACCGGGAAGGAACTGGCCGCCCGCTGGATCCATCACGGCAGTGCCCGCGCGGATGGGCCAATGGTAGAAGTGAACTGTGCTGCCATCCCGGCCGAGCTCATTGAAAGCGAGCTCTTTGGACATGAAAAAGGATCTTTTACGGGTGCAACGAAGCAGCGCATTGGAAAATTCGAACAGGCCCATCGTGGCACGCTGTTCTTGGACGAGATCGGGGATATGAGCTTGTCTGCGCAGGCCAAAGTGCTGCGTGCATTGCAGGAAAGCCGTATTACGCGGGTGGGCGGAGATCGCACGATTCCAGTAGACGTACGTATCCTCGCAGCGACCAACAAGAATCTGCACGCATGCATTAAGGAGGGGACATTTCGCGAAGATTTGTACCATCGCCTGAGTGTCATTCTGATGCAGTTGCCCCCGCTGCGTGAGCGTCAAGGAGACGTGCCGATTCTGCTTCAACATTTTTCCACGCAACTGGCAAGACGCAACGGCATGCAAGCAAAGACCTTTACAGATGCGGCGATCCGGCAACTGGCACTACTGCCATGGCGCGGGAACGTGCGTGAAATCCACAATGTGGTGGAACGACTGCTCATATTGAGTCCGGCAAACGAAATCACGGCGCAGGATGTGGAGCGCTATGTGCATTTTGCTGAAACAGATGCTTCAGGCTTGCAAGTACTCATGGATAAGTGCGATGATTTGGGCACGTTCCGCGATCGCGCAGAGGAATTGTTCTTGAAGCAAAAGCTCAATGAATACGACTGGAATGTCAGCCGTACAGCTGAGCGAATCGGCATACAGCGCTCTCATCTGTATACGCGCATGAAGCGCTTAAACATTACGCGCGATGCCTGATTTAGCATGGTGGAGGGCCGGGACAAAGTCTGATCCGGTTGGCAGACAGCTGCCATATGGTTCCGGGGCCCGGATTGCGCGCCTGTGTTTGCAATGGTTCCGGTCAGTCGTTGTTGTGGGCTGGCCCCTTGCGGTTGCCGTCCCCCTCGCTCCGGCACAGGAGGCTCCGAATGGAGGATTACGGGTATATCTGGATTGTGATCGTTGCGATGATTCGAGAATTCGAACGGATGTGAACTTTGTGGACTATGTGCGCGATCGAGAACTCGCGGACGTGCACGTTTTTGTCACAACGAACTACACAGTATTTGACGGGCGCCAGTATGAATTTTCTTTTATCGGACGCGGTAGGCACAGCCGATCGACGCTGACGCTCGAACGCCTGATTGCGCCGAATACGCCCAGCGAAACTGCTCGCGAGATCATCAGTGAAGCGCTTCGGCTGGGATTGGCTCCATTCCTGGATCAGGCACGCCTAGAAGAGGACTTTTCCATCACCTACACCGGCGGCCGGGAATTCAGCGCCGACGAGCAGTTGGCTGGCGATCCGTGGCGCCATTGGGTGTTCGAAATCTACGGGGGTGACTTTGAGTTGGATCTGGAGTCAAACCGGACCATTTTCGACTCGCGCTGGGGTGTTTACGCGGATCATAGGAGCGAGATCTGGAAGATTCGTTTTCGACCATACTTTAACTATGATCTGGTCCGCATCAAGCGCGAAGGCAGGGAGACCATTCGCAGCAGCATTTCACGACATGGACTGGAAAGCTATGTCATCCGGAGCTTGGGCCCGCACTGGTCTTTGGGCCTATTCGGCACGTATCTCACGCGAAATGACCGCAATATCCGTAACATGTACTCATTGGTGCCCGGCGTGGAATTCAGTTTGTTGCCGTACGAAGTGGCGACGCGTAGAGCTATCACGCTTGTGTATACCTTGGGCGCGTCATATGTCCAATATCATGAGGAGACGATCTTCAACAAGACAGAAGAATGGCGGCCACGTCACGAAGTAGACGCCACCATCGCCATCCGACGGCCGTGGGGCGATATATACAGCGGTATTGAAGGCTCTCAGTATTTGCATGACCGTTCAAAGCAGCGCGCGGAGATATTCGGTAATGTATCGGTACGCCTGTTTGAAGGCTTTTCGCTCCAGGTCGAGGGGCAGTTTGAAATGATTAGGGACCAGTTGTCTCTTCCGCTGGGAGATGCATCCTTGCAGGAAGTCTTGTTGCAGCAACGCGAGCTTGCGACGGACTTTGCGCTGGGCGCTTCCATTGCGCTATCGTACACGTTTGGCTCCAGCTACGCCAACGTGGTTAATACCCGTTTTTGAAGGGAATTACAAGTAAACACAAGCCCATCAAGGAAGGGCAGCCACGGCAATGAGCAGGCGGTCTAAGGTACAGCAGCAGGAAATGTTTGTGGCAACCAGCGAGATTCGCGCGTTGGCAATCCGTTCTATCGGGCGCTGGACAGGCTACTGGAGAGGCACGGGTTTGACGCCTTTGCGGAGGATACGTGCCGCGCGTTCTATGCAGAAAACCGGGGGAGGGTATTCCGCATGAGGATGGTGGGGTATCTGGAGGGAATCGGTTCGGAGCGCGGGACAGCATGGCGGTGCGCGGGCTGCGGAGCTACATAAGCGAGCCTCGCCGGGGGCGCCGGAAGTGGAAGCATCACCGTGACCCGCAGCAGCCAACCTGTGCCAACCGGCGGCGTATCCGGGGCAAGCGAGGAGAGCGTTTGTTGCGTCAGCGCGGCGAGAAGGTGGAACGAGGGTTCGCGCGCTTACTCGTGACCGGAGGGCTGCGTCCGGTCCACGTTCGCGGTCAGGAGGAGATACAAAAACGGCTACTTGTTCAGGCCACCGTCTTCAATCTCGGTCTTCTGATGCGCAAGCGGTGTGGAATTGGCACTCCGCGGGGGCTTGTGGCAACTCAAGCTGCGCTCGCTAGGCATGCCGGTTCCGCCATATTGCGCCTTTTTGCCGCTTTACGGGCTTTTTTGGCCCGATCCTCGGCCTGTCAGGCCGCAGGACCCGTCTTGGGCCCCATTTTTCACAGACTATTAGATGTGGGCTATGCTTGGGGGCATCCGGAGCATTTTATTCCCGGCGTGCCTGTGACCGCTACTTGGTCAACCCGACTAAAAAGGGAACACTCCCGCAGCGGCTGGCCAGGAATTCAGCCGCTGAACCTCCCGGATTGCCGCAGCTACTCCTGGACGTAGCCTGTGGGGTGATCGTACTCGTGCTGCTCAGCACAGCTGGGGCAGGAATCACCTGGGCCATGATACAAGAAGAGGACCCAGACGTCCGGCCAAGCCTACTCTATGTCCAGTTTGAGTCGCCGAACCTGAACATATCCGGAGCCAAGACAGGTATCGATGGCTTCGACCGCAAGGCGGCCCCGTACAATGTGATGGCTATTGAGAAAGCCTTTCCAAGCTTGGATGTCGTCGCGAGACAGCGGCCGCTATCCTCTGTCGCCGAGTCTCTGAGGCGCGTGTATGTGGTGCATTACGCCAGCGCGCATTCCCCTGTCCAGGTAGCCAGGAACCTCGCGGGCACACGTGGGGTGGTTTATGCAGAGCCCATCTATAAGTCCAAGGGGGTCGGAGGGGAACCGGGGCCCGAACTGGCCTCCAGGATGGCGACCCCCAACGATTCGCGCTACACTCAGCAGACACACCTGCCGAGGATGCAGCTTCCGGCCGCCTGGGATGTCGTTAAGGGTGAAGACAGTACGGTGGTCATCGCGATCGTGGACGGGGGAACAGACTGGCGTCATCCAGATCTGCGGAACAACGTGTGGATCAATCCCGGTGAGATCGACGGGAATAGCATCGACGACGATAACAATGGCTATGTGGATGATATCCATGGGTAGAATTTTCGTACTGATACGCCCGATCCGTCCGGGCTACCGGACTCTGATCTCGAAAAACACGGGACGGCAGTCGCAGGCGTAGCCGCGGCTGTGACGGACAACGGTACGGGTATCGCAGGTGCGAGCTGGAATGCCCGGTTTATGCCTATTAACATAGCTTGTGAAGCTGGTGTATGGCTGTGTCATGCTGCAACCGGCATTGTCTATGCTACCATGAATGGTGCTGACGTGATTAACGCCAGCTTCGGGGCTTACTGGCATTCCCAGACAGAGGAGTTAGCCATCCAGGCGGCTTTGGACGCGGGGGCTCTCGTAGTAGCCGGGGCCGGAAACGAGGGCATCAACGCCGATAAGGATCCTTTCTACCCCGCTTCCTTACCTCAAACGCTCGGCGTTGGGGGTACGTACAAGAATTCGGATGTTAATGCCTGGAATTACGGTCAAAGTGTCAATGTATTCGCGCCCAGTGTCTCGATCGACGCAACCTATCCGCTAAACGCGTACACTTGGGTAAGAGGCACTTCTTTTGCCACCCCCTTGGTGTCGGGCGTGGCTGCACTGGTCAGGACGGCGTTTCCACACTATTCACCCGAACAAGTGCGGAAGCAGATACGCCTCACAGCCGTGAATATCGATGCCGCCAATCCCGGGCTGGAGGGCAAGATGGGGCGGGGCAGAGTCGACGCCCATGCTGCTGTGACGGCCGCCCCGCTTCCGGCCATTCGCGTGGCGTCTTGGTCTTACGAGAATCAGCACGGCACGCAGGATGTAGCGACGGGGGATACGGTGTCACTGACGGCGACCTTCAAGAATTTTCACGGCTCGGGTCAAAGCATTTCCGCGGAGCTGACCGCAGACGGGGACTATGTGAGTTGGCATACACAGCATGTGGTACTGGGTGCTATGGACCACGGCGAAAGCCGCGACGCCACTTTCTCCTTTACGATAAGTGGCCCTGCCTTCAATAACGAAGTCCGGCTAACGTCCACGATCACGGCGGGAACGCTCACCGATAAACCTGATCTTCTCCGGTTCAAGGTCATACCTCCGATAGCTCACGCACCGGATTCCTTGGCCTTGGTAGCGCTGTATAATGCCACAGGAGGTGAAAGCTGGTCGTACAACAACAACTGGCTCGTTCCGGGTGAGCGTGTATCGAGTTGGTGGGGCCTTGTTCTTGCAGGGAGTCGAGTGGGTAGAATCAGTCTCGGAAATAATAACTTGTTGGGTCAACTGCCTGCGGAAATTGATGTGTGGACTGAGCTGAAGTGGTTGAGTCTGCCATTCAACCAATTATCGGGCCCGATCCCGCCCGAATTCGGGATGCTCGCTGGCTTGGAGCGGTTGTGGCTGTATGGCAACCAGTTATCGGGCCCAACACCACCAGAGCTCGGGACGCTCACTAACCTGGAGCAGCTTTATCTGAATGACAACAACTTGTCAGGTTCTGTCCCCGCACAACTCGGATCACTAGATGAACTCACTCATTTAGATCTCAATAGAAACAAGTTGACCGGTCCTCTGCCACTCGAATTAAGGAACCTGACCCAGCTGCAGACACGATCCTTCCAGCAAGGATCCGATGTAGTCAACGCGCTCTGCGCGCCACAGGACGCCGCGTTTCAGGCGTGGCTCCAGTCACTGGATAATGTAGAGGGGCCTGACTGTGCTCCATCTGTTGCTGTAGAAGAGGCAGAGTTGCCCCTAGAGTTTGTGCTGCACGGAAACTACCCCAACCCGTTCAGGAGAACCACGCAGATCTCGTTTGACCTACCTCCTTCGGCCTCGGTGGCGGTTCAACTCTTTGACGTGATCGGACGCAAGGTGTTGACGAGCGCGCCGGTGGTTACGAGGCCAGGCCGGAACCGTTTGATAAAGCTGGACACCGCTCAGTTGGGCTCCGGGCATTACTTCTACCGTCTTGAAGCTGAGTTTGAGACCGGAGTCGAGTTCCATGTAGGAAAACTGACCGTAATTCACTAGGAGCTTGCGCTGCAGAACGTAAGACAACGGGATATATTGGGCCTGGGTAGGGCGTGAGCGGTGCAACTTGGAGGGTGAGAACGGCTGAAGTTGGCGGGGCTTACAGGCCGGAGGGGGAGATAGTAGCATTTGGAAGTTCCTGGAGGCCCGGGAAGTCCTCGCGGCCGTGGATGGTGTATCCGATCCAAGCCGCTCTGGCCGCTTGAAGCGTGGGCCGCCGTTTGATGTTGAGGGCCCGGCCCACGGGGGTCCCCTCGGCCTGAACCTTTTCGAGGCCCCGGAAGCTGAATCGTCGAAAGCCCCTCACTTCCGGGATGCAGCCGAGGGGCGCCTCGGCCGGCCCTTTTCGTCGGGCGTAGC